>NZ_JBHTVT010000016.1:0-113703 GCF_042792795.1 Isoptericola sp. NPDC056605
GTGGCGCACGTTCTGACGGTCCAGAACGTGCGCCACCGCATGGTCGGCGTCGTCCGTCCTCGGCCAGAATGGGGTCGTGCCCACCTCGCCCGCCCTGCCCGCCCTGTCCTTCGAGCCCCTCGACGCCGCCGCGCAGGACGACGTGCGCGCGCTCGCCGCGGCGGCCGCCGCCCACGACGGCGTCGCCCCGCTGTCGGAGCAGCCCCTGCTCCGCCTGGGGACCGACGCCGACTGGCTGACGCACGTCGTGGCCCGCGGCGACGACGGCGCCGTCGTCGGCTACCTCCAGGTGGACCGGGGCGGCGACGACGCGAGCGCCGAGCTGGTCGTGCACCCGGGCCACCGGCGCCGGGGCGTCGGGGGCGTCCTGCTGCGCACCGCCGAGCGCGACGCGCGGCTGCCGATGTTCTCGGGCGCCCCCGGCCAGCGCGGCAAGCCGCTGCGGGTGTGGGCGCACGGCGACCTGCCCGCGGCGCAGGCGTTCGCGGCCGCCCGCGGGTACGAGGTGGCGCGCGAGCTGCTCGTGCTCGCGCGGCCGCTCGGGCCTGACGACGCGGCCCGCGACGTGCCGGACCTGCCCGGCCTCGCCCTGCGCACGTTCCGCCCCGGCGCCGACGACGACGCGTGGGTGCGGCTCAACGCCCGTGCGTTCGCCGACCACCCGGAGCAGGGCCGGCTCACGGTCGCCGACCTGCAGGACCGGCGGCGCGAACCCTGGTTCGACGCCGACGGGTTCTTCCTCGTCGTGCCGGCCGACGACCCGTCGGACGGCGCCGCGGGCGAGCCGCTGGGTTACCTGTGGACCAAGGTCGAGAACGACCAGCCGTCCGGCGCCCAGGACGGCGAGGGCCGCTCCGGAGAGATCTATGCCGTCGGCGTCTCCCCCGACGCGCAGGGCCGCGGCCTGGGCCGCGCGCTCACCGCCGTCGGGCTGCGCCACCTGGCGCGCACGGGGTGCGACCGCGCGGTGCTGTACGTGGACGGGGACAACGCGGCGGCGCTGGCCACGTACGCGGGCGCCGGCTTCGAGCGCGCCGCCGTCGACGTCCAGTACGCGCGGCCCGCCGGCGCCTAGCGACCGGACGGAGGACTTCGTCACCCGCCGTTCACCTATCGGTGCCACGATGGGTGCCATGACAGCGTCGCGCCCCCGTACGTCCCGGCCCCGCGACGGACGCGGTCGGTACGCCCCCGTCGCACCGGACGCCGCCGTCGCGGCCGCCGAGGTGACGGACAGCCGCCCGCGCTCCACGGCCGTCGCGCCGTCGCGCCCCCTGGATCCGCAGCTCGCGGCCCACATCGCCGAGCACATCGCGGAGGAACCGGGGTCGGACGGTGTCCGCGCGGTCGAGGCGGAGCCGCTGCCCGACGACCGGTTCGCGGAGCGGGAGCTGAGCTGGCTGGCGTTCAACGAGCGGGTGCTGGAGCTGGCGGAGGACCCGTCGCTGCCGCTGCTCGAGCGCACCCGGTTCCTCGCGATCTTCGCGTCCAACCTGGACGAGTTCTTCATGGTGCGGGTGGCGGGCCTGAAGCGGCGCATCGCCACGGGCATCGCCGTCACCGCGGCGTCGGGGATGAGCCCGCGGCAGGTGCTGGAGTCGATCGGCGAGGGCGCGCACCGCCTCATGACCCGGCACGCGGAGGTGTTCCGCTCCGACGTCCAGCCCGCGCTCGACGCCGAGGGCATCACGATCGTGCACTGGGACCAGCTCGAGGTCCGCGAGCAGGAGCGCCTGCACAAGTTCTTCCGCAAGCAGATCTTCCCGGTGCTCACGCCGCTGGCGGTGGACCCGGCGCACCCGTTCCCCTACATCTCGGGGCTGTCGCTCAACCTGGCGGTCGTCGTCGCGAACCCGCTGACGGGCAAGGAGCACTTCGCCCGGGTCAAGGTGCCGCCGCTGCTGCCGCGGTTCATCGCGGTCGACGACCGCGGCCGCCCGTCGGCGCCCACGCCCACGCAGGGCGGCGGCACGCAGACGTCGTTCGTGCCGCTGGAGGAGGTCATCGCGCAGCACCTCGACCACCTGTTCCCCGGCATGGAGGTGCGCGAGAGCCACACGTTCCGCGTCACGCGCAACGAGGACGTGGAGGTCGAGGAGGACGACGCCGAGAACCTCCTGCAGGCGATGGAGAAGGAGCTGCTTCGCCGCCGCTTCGGGCCGCCCGTGCGGCTCGAGCTGGCGCACGGCATCTCGCCCCGCATCCGCGAGCTGCTGGTCCGCGAGCTCGGCGTGGCCGACGAGGAGGTGTACGAGCTGCCGGCGCCGCTCGACCTCACGGGCCTCAACGTCATCGCCGACATCGAGCGCGCGACGCTGCACTACCCGCCGTTCGTCCCGACGACGCACCGCCAGCTCGCCGAGGTGGAGTCCGCGACGGCGCGCGACGTCTTCGCCGCGATCCGCGAGCGGGACGTCCTGCTGCACCACCCGTACGACTCCTTCTCCACGTCGGTGCAGACGTTCCTCGAGCAGGCGGCCGCCGACCCGGCCGTGCTCGCCATCAAGCAGACGCTGTACCGCACGTCGGGCGACTCCCCGATCGTCGACGCCCTGATCGACGCCGCCGAGGCCGGCAAGCAGGTGCTCGCGCTCGTCGAGATCAAGGCGCGGTTCGACGAGCAGGCCAACATCTCCTGGGCGCGCAAGCTCGAGGAGGCGGGGGTGCACGTCGTCTACGGGATCGTCGGTCTCAAGACGCACGCCAAGCTGTCCCTCGTGGTCCGCCAGGAGTCGGACGGGCTGCGCCGGTACTGCCACGTCGGCACCGGCAACTACCACCCGAAGACGGCCCGCATGTACACCGACCACGGCCTGCTCACGTGCGACCGCGACGTCGGCCAGGACCTCACGCGCCTGTTCAACCAGCTCTCCGGCTACGCCCCGCAGTCGCGCTTCCACCGGCTGCTGGTCGCACCGCGCGCCGTGCGGGCGGGCCTCATCGAGCGCATCGAGCGCGAGGCGGACGCCGCCCGCGCCGGGCACGAGGCGTGGGTACGCATCAAGGTGAACTCCGCCGTGGACGAGGCCACGATCGACGCCCTGTACCGCGCCTCGCAGGCGGGGGTGAAGGTGGACCTCGTGGTGCGCGGCATCTGCGCGCTGCGCCCGGGGGTGCCGGGCCTGAGCGAGAACGTGCGCGTGCGCTCCATCCTCGGCCGGTTCCTGGAGCACTCCCGGATCTACGCGTTCGCCAACGCGGCCGGCCCGGCCATCGGCGAGGGGCCGGAGTCCGGCCCGGAGGTGTACATCGGCTCGGCCGACCTCATGCACCGCAACCTGGACCGCCGCGTCGAGGCGCTGGTCCGCATCGCCGACGAGGGCCAGGTCGCGGAGCTCCTGGAGCTCATGGACGCGTCGATGTCGGACAAGACCTCCACGTGGCACCTGCAGCCGGACGACACCTGGGTGCGGCACGCCGTCGGGCCGGACGGCGAACCGCTCGTGGACCTCCAGGCGCAGCTCGTCGACCGGCACCGCCGTCGGCCCGAGCGGGCTCGATGAGGGCGCGGTGAGGGCGGCGCGGGTGCGTCGGGCGGCGGGCACGACGGCCTCCCCGCTCGTGGACAGGCTGGGAGCGACCTCGGTGGAGCACGCCCCGGTGATCGAGTCGGCGGGCGGGCTCGTGTGGCGCGAGCGCGACGGGCGCCTCCAGGTGCAGCTCGTGCACCGGCCCCGGTACGACGACTGGTCCTGGCCCAAGGGGAAGCTCGAGCCGGGCGAGTCGCTGAACACCGCCGCTGCGCGCGAGGTCGCGGAGGAGACCGGCAAGCCCGTGGTCCTCGGCGTCCCCCTCCCGGGCCTGCAGTACCTGACCCCCGAGGGCCGCGTGAAGCGCGTGCACTACTGGGCGGCGCAGCGGGCGTCGCGGTCGGACGACGCCGCGGCCCTCGCCGCGCGGTTCCCCGTGCAGCCCCCGTCCAAGGACGAGGTCGACAGGAAGGCGTGGCTCGACGTCGACGCCGCCGCCGCCCGCCTGACGCGCCACGCCGACCGCGGGCCGCTCGAGGCCCTCGTGGCGGCGCACGCCCAGGAGCGGCTCGCCACGCACGCCGTCGTCATCGTGCGGCACGGCAAGGCCGTGACCCGGGCGGCCTGGCACGGCACGGAGCACGACCGGCCGCTGACGCCGGTGGGGCACGCCCAGGGCGCGGCGCTCGTCCCGGTCCTCGCCGCCTACGGCGTGACGTCGGTGGTCTCGAGCCGCTGGGAACGCTGTGCGGCGACGATCGAGCCGTACGTGCGGGCGTCGCACGCCCGGCCGGAGCTCAGCGACCAGCTGGGCGAGGCCGAGCACGAGCGCTCGCCGTCCCGCGTCGCCGCGACGGTCCGCGACCTGCTCGAGTCGGGCCGGTCGTCGGTGCTGTGCACGCACCGGCCGGTCCTGCCGACGGTGCTGGACGTGCTGGGCCAGCACTCCCGCCGCGCCGTCGCGGACGTCCTGCCCTCGCGCGACCCGTTCCTCGAGCCGGGCGACCTGCTCGTCGCCCACGTCGCCACCACCGGCAAGGGTCCGCGCGTCGTCGCCGTCGAGAAGGTCACTCCCCCGGTCTACTGAGGCTCGCGCCCGGTCGTCAGGTGAGCCAGGGGTGCAGGATCCAGGTGGTGATGGCGGCCACGAGCGCCGCGGCGGGGATCGTCAGCACCCACGCGGCACCGATGTTCTTGGCGACGCCCCAGCGCACGGCGGACAGCCGGCGCGTGGCGCCGACGCCCATGATCGCCGAGGTGATGGTGTGCGTCGTCGAGACGGGCGCGTGCAGGATGAACGCGTTGGCGTAGAGCACCAGCGCCGACACCGTCTCGGCGACGAAGCCCCGTGCCGGGTCCAGCTCGATGATGCGCCGGCCGAGCGTGCGCATGATCCGCCAGCCGCCGGAGGCCGTGCCGAGCGAGATGGCGCCCGCCGCGGCGAGCTTGACCCACAGCGGGATGCCCGCGTCCGGGTCCGCCCAGCCGACCGTGAGCAGCGCCATGAAGATCACGCCCATGGTCTTCTGCGCGTCCTGCAGGCCGTGCCCGAGCGCCATCGCGGCGGCCGACGCGGTCTGCGCCAGGCGGAACCGGCGGGTGACCCGCGACGGGGACGCGTTCCGGAAGATCCACAGCACCGCGACCATGACGAAGTACGCGCCGACGAAGCCGATGAGCGGCGAGAAGACCATCGGCAGCACGACCTTGTCGATGATGGCCTGCCCGTAGATCGGCAGCCCGGCCGCGAGCCCCGCACCGACGAGACCGCCGATGAGCGAGTGCGTCGACGACGACGGCAGGCCGAACCACCAGGTGATGAGGTTCCACACGATGGCGCCCACCAGGGCGCACAGCACCACGACGAGCGCGGTGTGGTTCGACGCGTCCTGCAGGTCGACGATCGACGTCGCGATGGTCTCGGCGACCTCGGTGCCCAGCAGGGCCCCGACGAAGTTCATGACCGCGGCCATGAGGAGCGCCACCCGGGGCGTGAGCGCCCGCGTCGAGACCGAGGTGGCGATCGCGTTGGCCGCGTCGTGGAAGCCGTTGGTGTAGTCGAAGCCGAGCGCGAGCGCGACGACGAGGACGACCAGCGCCACCTCCACGGTCAGGACTCCTTGAGGGCGATGGTCTCGACCATGTTCGCGACCCGCTCGAAGGCGTCGGCGCCCTCCTCGAGCATGTCGACGATCTCCTTGAGCTTGATGAGCAGCACCGGGTCCGTGGTGTCGTCGAAGAGCTGTGCGATGAGCTCGCGGTGCAGCTTGTCGCCCTGGTTCTCGAGGCGGTTGATCTCGACCCAGTAGTCGGACAGCTGGTCCATGGAGCGCAGCCGCGGCATGGCCTCGGCGGTGAGCTCGGCGCAGCGCTGCAGCACCTGCACCTGCTCGGAGACCCGCAGCGGGAGCTCGTCGACCTTGTACAGGACGATGAGGTCGCCGGCCTCCTCCATGGCGTCCATGCAGTCGTCGAGCGCGGACGCCAGGCCGTAGATGTCGTCCCGGTCGAACGGGGTGACGAACGTCTGGTTCAGCCGCCGCATGATCGAGTGGGTGGCGTCGTCGGCGATGTGCTCGGCCTCGTTGAGCCGGCGGACGATCCCTTCCCTCTCCTGCCGGGACGCCCCGAGCAGCTCCGCCAGGAGCGAGGCCCCCGTGACGTTGTGCTGCGCGAGCGTCGCCAGCATGTCGAAGTAGGTCGTGTCGCGCGGTGTGAGGCGCAGGCGCACGTGTGGCTCCCGGATCGAGGACGCTGAGACTCTCACAGACTAGAGGTGGCCATCCTGGCGCGACTAGTTGAACGCGCGCTGAACGATCCGCCTCGCGGCTGCGGGAAACTCGGGTGAGGTGCGACGCCGGACCGGGAGCGCCTCTCGGCGCGTGGCCGCTCGTAGCGGCTGAAGATGGAGCCCGGGGCTACCGCGGCCCGACGTCGCCCGAACATCGTAAGCCCGGGCGTCGGCGTGCTCCGAACACGCAGGTCAGCCCCGCCGTTCGCGGCCGCGGAGCGTCAGTCGAGGGTGCCCGTCCGCCAGCCCGCCGCCGCGCGCTCCAGCTCCTCGGCGGTGCGCACCAGGTCGGCGGCGCCGCGCGTCATCCGGGTGGCCCCGTCGGGGTCCGCGACCTCGCGGGCGTCGGCGTCGAAGGCCGCCCCGGTCGCGAGGATGCGGCAGAACGACGCGGCCCGCTCGAGCGCCACGGCCAGGTCTCCGGCGTAGACGCCGGACAGGACGTCGTCGGCGAGCGCCCGCAGGTCCTCCGGCGCGGGCGGGCGGGGCACGCCGGCCACCGCCTCGTGCACGGGGGCGGCGTCGACGCCGAGGCGGTACCGCAGCCCCACGGTGCGGGGGTCGCGGCGCACCCACTCGCGCAGGACGTACAGCCGCCACAGCGCGCCGGGCAGCGACGCGGGCGCGGCGTCCGACCAGAGGGCGGCGACGACGTCGAGCCCCTCGCGCTCGACGAGGCGCACCAGGCGGTCCACCACCTCCGGGTCCTCGGCGGCGCGCGCCCGGTGCACGACGGCGCGCGCGGTGGTGTGCGCCACCTCGTCGCGCAGCGCGGGGTCGAGCGACCCGGGGATCTGCTCGGCGGTCTGCGGATCGAGCATGGCGGGTCGGCGGTGCCTGCGCGGCTCGGGAGCGTCGTTCACCCCTCCAGTCTCACCCCCGACGGCGCGGGCTCGTGGACCGGTCGCGCGTCCGACCTGCTCAGCGCGCCGACAGGGCGACCCCGACCTAGCATCGAGAAGGATCGAGAACAGGTCTGCCGAGCGAACCGAGGACGATCATGACAAGCCCAGCACCAGGCTCCGCAGCGCACAGCGCGCACCGGAAGGCCACCGCGCTCGCCTTCGCCGCGGCGGTCGGCGGATTCCTCTTCGGATTCGACTCGTCGGTGATCAACGGCGCCGTCGACGCGATCGAGGGCCAGTTCGACCTCAACTCCACCGTGACGGGTCTCGTCGTGGCGATCGCGCTGCTCGGCTGCGCCCTCGGCGCATGGTCGGGCGGCAAGCTCGCCGACCGGTGGGGCCGCACCCACGTGATGGTGCTGGGCGCGGTGCTGTTCTTCGTCTCGTCGATCCTGTCGGCGATCGCGTGGAGCGCCTGGGACCTGGCGATCTGGCGGTTCATGGCGGGCGTCGGCATCGGTATCGCGTCCGTGATCGCCCCCGCGTACATCGCGGAGATCGCCCCCGCCGCGATGCGCGGGCGCCTCGGCTCGCTGCAGCAGCTCGCGATCACCGTCGGTATCTTCGCGGCCCTGTTGTCCGACCAGATCCTCGCGACGGCGGCCGGCAGCGCGGCGAACGAGCTGTGGTTCGGCTGGGAGGCGTGGCGCTGGATGTTCCTCGTCGCCGTGGTCCCGGCGGCCGTGTACGGGATCCTCGCGCTACGGATGCCCGAGTCCCCGCGCTATCTGGTGACGAAGGGCCGTGACGACGAGGCGCGGTCCGTGCTGGCGTCCGTGCTCGGCCCCGACGAGCATCCCGACGACCGGATCGGCGAGATCCGCCGCTCGATCGCCGTGGACGAGGAGAACGCCGAGCTGGGGAGCCTCAAGGGCGACCGCTTCGGCCTGAAGCCCATCGTCTGGGTCGGCATCGTCATGGCGATCTTCCAGCAGTTCGTCGGGATCAACGTGATCTTCTACTACTCGACGACGCTGTGGCAGGCGGTCGGGTTCGACGAGTCGCAGGCGTTCCTCGTCTCGACGATCACGGCCGTGACGAACGTGGCCGTGACGTTCATCGCCATCGCCCTCATCGACAAGGTGGGCCGGCGCCCGCTGCTGCTCATCGGCTCGGCGGGCATGGCCGTCTCCCTGGGCCTGATGGCGGTGTGCTTCACGCAGGCCACCGGTTCGGGCGAGTCGATCAGCCTCCCGGATCCGTGGAGCATCATCGCGCTGGTCGCCGCGAACGCCTTCGTGGTCTTCTTCGGCGCCACGTGGGGCCCGCTCATGTGGGTGCTGCTGGGCGAGATGTTCCCCAACCGGATCCGCGCGGCCGCCCTCGGCGTCGGCGCGGCGGCGAACTGGATCGCGAACTTCGCGATCACGCTCACCTTCCCGCCGATGCTCGACACCTTCGGCCCCGCGATCCCCTACCTCATGTACGCCGTCTTCGCCGTGCTGTCGTTCTTCTTCGTGCTCGGCAAGATCCCGGAGACGAAGGGCGTCGAGCTCGAGGACATGGCGGGCGAGGCGTACAAGCGCGCCTGAACCGCACCGCCGGGCGCCCGTCAGCACGGCGCGTCCGTACGGTCCGACCGCACGGCCCGCGACCCCCGCCCGGGGCGTCGCGGGCCGTCGTCGTGCACCGGGTGAAGTCCTCACCAGGACACTTGCTTGCTGCAAGCACCAGGAGTATGTTTGCACCCTGCAACAACTCGGCCCGTCCACCGGGCCGCTCCGCTCCGGCCGTCCGGCCCCGAGCACCCACCCCCTTCCAGCAAAGGCCCTGCCATGCCCGTTGACCGCACCGCGGCCCGTGAGCTCGTGGAGACGCTCGAGGAGCTCTCCCGTGCCCAGCGCGAGGCCGCCATGCGCGTGGCGCGCGACCTGGACCTCCCCCGGGCCGGCCTCGGGGCCCTGCACCTGCTCACGCGGTGCGGGCGCGTGCAGATCACCGACGTCGCCGCGAAGCTCCGCGTCGACGTGTCCGTCGCGAGCCGCCAGATCAGCGCCCTCGTCGACGCCGGTCTCGTCGAGCGCACGGTCGACGACGACGACCGGCGGGCCCGCTACCTCGCCCTGACGGACGCCGGCCGCGAGTTCGCGGAGGCCTCATTCGAACGCATCGACGACCTCGTCTCCGAGTCCTTCTCCGACTGGTCGGAGGACGACCTGGCCGACGCCATCTCCCGGATCCGCAGCGTCGCGGCCGCACTCACCACGACCCACGACCGCGCCACGGCGCAGGAGGAGATCCCCGCCCGATGAGTCAGTCCCCCAGTCCGGCGCCCGCCGCGCCGGCCCTCTCCGCCACGCCTGCCCCGGCGATGACCCGCCGCGAGGTGCTCGAGGCCCTCTCGGGCATCCTCCTCGGCGTCTTCGTCTCGCTGCTGGCCACCACCATCGTCTCGACCTCGCTCCCCAAGATCGTCAGCGAGCTCGGCGGCTCCCAGCACTCCTACACCTGGGTCGTCACGGCCATGCTGCTGACGATGACGATCTCGACCCCGCTGTGGGGCAAGCTCGCCGACCTCACGAACCGCAAGGTCCTCATGCAGGTCGCCCTCGCGATCACGGTGGTCTCCGCCGCCGCGGCCGGCCTGTCGCAGAACATCGAGATGCTCATCGGCTTCCGCGCCCTGCAGGGCATCGGCGCGGGCGGCCTCACCGCCCTCGCGACCGTGCTGATGGCCGACATCATCAGCCCGCGCGAGCGCGGCAAGTACATGGGCCTCATGGGCGGCGTCATGGCCGTCGCGCAGATCGGCGGCCCGCTGCTCGGCGGCGTGCTCACCGACTCGATCGGCTGGCGCTGGACCTTCTTCGTCGGCGTCCCCTTCGCCGTCGCCGCGTTCATCGTGCTGCAGAAGACGCTGCACCTGCCCGCGCTGGCCAAGCGCGAGGTGAAGATCGACTACGCGGGTGCCGGCCTCATCGCCGTCGCCGTCGCGCTGCTGCTCCTGTGGGTCACGTTCGCCGGCGACCAGTTCGAGTGGCTCTCCTGGCAGACGGGCGCGATGGTCGGTGGCGCCGTGCTGGCGCTCGTCGTCGTCGGCTTCGTCGAGAAGAACGCCGCCGAGCCGATCATCCCGCTGCACCTGTTCAAGAACCGCACGTTCGTGCTCGCCGTGGTCGCCTCGGCGTCCGTCGGCGTCGCCATGTTCGGCACCGCGGTCTTCCTCAGCCAGTACTTCCAGCTCGCCCGCGGCAAGACGCCGACCGAGTCCGGCCTGCTCACCATCCCGATGGTGGTCGGCACGATGCTCGCGGGCATCGTGCTCGGCCGGATCATCTCGAACACCGGCCGGTACAAGGCGATCATGGTGGGCGGCGCCGTCCTCCTGACCGGGTCGCTGTTCGGCCTGTCGACCATCGAGGTGGACACGAGCTTCGTGCTCATCTCGGTCTTCCTGTTCGGTCTCGGGCTGTCGGTGGGCGCCCTGATGCAGAACCTCGTGCTCGCCACGCAGAACACCCTCGACGTGCACGAGATGGGTGCCGGTACCTCCGGCGTCGCCTTCTTCCGCTCGCTGGGCGGCGCGATCGGCGTCTCGGCGCTCGGCGCCGTGATGGCCGCGCAGATCAAGACGGACCTCTCCACCGGCCTGGCGAAGCTCGGCATCGCCTCCGACGCGATGGGTGCCGGCTCGGGCGCGGTCCCGGACCTGGCCTCGCTCCCCGCCCCCGTGCAGACGGTGGTCGAGGGCGCCTACGCCGACGGCATCACGACGATCTTCCTGTACGCCGTGCCGATGGCCGTCGTCTCGCTGATCGCGGTGCTCTTCATGAAGGAGATCCCGCTGGGCCAGCGCTCCGGCATCGAGCAGGTGCTCGACGAGGAGAAGGCCGCCGAGCAGGACGTCGCCGCTCCGGTCGCCGACCGGGCCTGACAACGGCCCAGCACCCGGACGGCGTCGATTTCACCCGCTGAGACGCCGTCCGGGTGCAAGTTCGCCTGCTAGGCCACTCCCGTTTGCCTCGGCGAAGCCTCATGATGGGCGCATGCACGACGTAGCCGCCCAGCCCCTGCCCGACCCGGCCACCGACCCGTTCGGTGCTCTCGAACGCGAGATCCGGGTCCTGATCCGGCGCGCCCAGTCGTCAGCGGCACAGACCGCCAGGCGGGTGCACCCCGAGCTCGAGGCGTCGGCGTACCCGATCCTCGCGCACATCGACTCCCACCCCGGGATCCGCGGCTCCGACCTCGCGGCCCACTTCGGTGTCGGCCGGGCCACCGTGTCGCGTCAGCTGAGCCGTCTCGTGGACCTGGGCCTCGTCCACCGCGAGGTGGACCCGGAGGACACCCGCGGCCAGCGGATCACCCTGACCGCCGACGGCGCCCAGCGCTTCGCCCGGGCCCGCGACCGTCGCATCGAGATGTACAAGGACGCCTTCGGCGAGTGGGACGAGGCGGACGTCTCGCAGCTCGCGACGCTGCTGCACCGCTACTCCGAGGACTTCGTGCGCTGGCGCGACACGCGCTCCTGAGCCGGCGTCCGCCCGAGACGTCGCCGGTCGAGCCTGTCGGGACCTGTCCCGGCGGGCTCGACGCGTGTCCGGGGCCGGGTCACCCCTCGAGGAGGCGGGCCCGCAGCGCGTCCAGCGTCGCGGCACTGCCGCCGTGCGCGCGGAACCAGCCCGGCGCGCCGTCGTCGTGCTCGGCGAACCGGTCGAGCACCGTCCCGATCGCCCAGCCCGGCGCGGTGACCAGCTCGGGCGGCAGCCTCGCCAGCACGTGCGCGTCGGGGACGGCGAGGTTCGCGGTGACGGCGGCACGCGCCAGCACCTGCGGCATGTGGGGGCCGGTCCGCTCGTAGTCCGCGACGATCGCGGACCGGTCGACGCCCAGCAGGGACAGCACCAGCGCGACCGTCACCCCCGTGCGGTCCTTGCCGGCGGTGCAGTGCACGAGCACGGGCGCGTCGTCGACGGCGATGAGGCGCACCGCCTCCACGAGGTGCCCGGCGCCCACGCCGTCGAGCATCTGCAGGTACAGCTCCCCGAGGCCCGGGACGGGAGCGGGCGCGGTGGCGCCCTGCATCGCGGTCCCGTCCAGCAGCGGCAGCGGCACCACGTGCGCGACGCCGGTCAGCGGGTGCGGCTCCCCGTTCTCCCCCGGGTCGCGCAGGTCGAGCACCGTGCGCGGCGGCCACGCCACGTCGGCCGGGGCGACGTCGCCCGAGCGGGGTGCGTCGGAACGCAGCAACGCCCCGGGCACCAGGCCCGGGGCGGCCGTCGCGACGTCGCGCAGGTTGACGAGGTGGTCGGGCACGGACGCCGGCGCGGCGGTCCAGGCCACGGCGGCGTCGGCCGCAGAGGGCGCAGAGGGCGCGGAGTCGGTCACCTGGTCGACCCTAGCGGCGCCCCGCGCCCGGGGCGCCGCGGCCGGACGCTCAGGCCTCGACGGGCTCGAACGTCAGGCTGAGCGAGTTCATGCAGAACCGGTCGCCCGTGGGCGTCTGCGGCGCGTCGTCGAAGACGTGCCCCAGGTGCGAGCCGCACCGGGCGCAGCGCACCTCGGTGCGGACCATGCCGTGCGACCGGTCCTCGAGCAGCTCGACGGCGTCGCCGGCGAGCGGCGTGTAGAACGACGGCCACCCGCAGTGCGAGTCGAACTTGGTCTCGCTCCGGAACAGCTCGTTGCCGCACGCGCGACAGCGGTACACGCCGACACGCTTCTCGTCGAGCAGCTCACCGGTCCAGGGCCGCTCGGTCCCCGCCTGCCGCAGCACGGCGAACTCCTGCGGGTTCAGCTCGACCTTCCACTGCTGGTCGGACTTCGTGACTTCGTACGTCATCTGACACCTCCGTCGTGCTCAACCCGGACCGGGGCGCGGCTGTTCCTGCCGCTGCCGCTGGTGCGGTCAGGCCGCGGGCGCCGAGCCGCCCTGTCCGCGGCCGCGGCCGCCGCGGCGGCGCCGGCGACGGGCCGGTGCGGACCCGTCCGCCCGGACCGTCTGCGGAGCGCGGCCGCCGGACGACGCGGGCTGCGCCTGCGAGCGCTGGCCCTGCTGCCCCTGCTGCACCTGGGCGCGCTGCCCCTGCCCGCGCTGCGCGTCGCCGCCCGAGCCACGTCCGCGCTGGCCGCCCTGCTGCTGGCCGCCGCCCTTGCGGCGCTGCGGCTGCTGCGGCGCCGTCGGGGCGGGCGGCGTCACGTACGGCGCGACCTCGCCGACCAGCGCGGTGACGGTCGCGTCGCCCGGGGCCACGGGCTGTGGGCGGGCGTCGATCTTCGCCTTGCGCGTGAGGTCGCGGACGTCGCCGCGCTGCTCGGGCAGCATCACGGTGACGACGTCGCCGCCGGACCCGGCGCGGGCCGTGCGGCCCGAGCGGTGCAGGTACGCCTTGTGCTCGGCGGGCGGGTCCACGTGCACGACGAGCTCGACGTCGTCGACGTGGATGCCGCGCGCGGCGATGTCGGTGGCGACGAGCACCTTGACGTCCCCGGAGGAGAACGCCGCGAGGTTGCGCTCGCGCGCGCCCTGGCCGAGGTTGCCGTGCAGGTCGACGGCGGGGACGCCCGCGCCGGTGAGCTGCTTGGCGAGCTTCTTCGCCTGGTGCTTGGTGCGGGTGAACAGCACGCGACGGCCGGTGCCGGACGCGAGCGCGTGGACCACGTGCTTCTTCGCGTCGGCGTCCGCCACGGCGAGGATGTGGTGCGTCATCTGCGGCGGCGGGGCGGCGGCCTCGTCCACGGAGTGGGTCACCGGGTTCTTGAGGTAGCGCCTCACGAGCACGTCGACGCCGTTGTCCAGCGTCGCGGAGAACAGCAGGCGCTGGCCCACGGTGGGCGTGCGGTCCATGATCCGCTTCACGCCGGGCAGGAAGCCGAGGTCGGCCATGTGGTCGGCCTCGTCGAGCACCGTGATCTCGACCTCGTCCAGCGTGAGGTGCTTCTGGCCGAGCAGGTCCTCGAGGCGGCCGGGGCACGCGATGAGCACGTCGACCCCGGCGTTCAGGGCGGTGACCTGGCGGGACTGGGCGACGCCGCCGAAGACGGTGGTCGTCACGAGGCCGAGGGCCTTCGCGAGCGGCTCCATCGTGGCGTTGATCTGGTTGGCGAGCTCGCGGGTCGGGCAGAGCACGAGCGCCCGCGGGCGGCCGGGCCGACGACGCGGGCGGCCCGCGGCGGCGGCCTTCGCCGCGGACGTCGCCAGACGCGTGACGACGGGCAGCGAGAACGCGAGCGTCTTGCCGGAGCCGGTGCGGCCGCGGCCGAGCACGTCGGTGCCGGCCAGCGTGTCCGGCAGCGACGCCGTCTGGATCGGGAAGGGGGTGGTGATGCCCTGGTCCGTCAGCTGGCGGACGACAGGGGCGGGCAGGCCGAAGTCGGCAAAGGTAGTCAAGAAAAAGGGCCTCTCGGGCAGGGACGTCTCGGACGTCGGGGTCGGGGTCCGCCGCACGCAATCCGGGGGGATCTCCACGACGCGGGGCGCGCAACGCGCAGCCACCTGCCCCCAGTCTCTCACGACAGGCGCCCGGGTCGACCACCCGACCTCTCAGGGGCGCATGGTGGAATGGCCGCCGTGGACGACTTCCTCGCGACCGTCGGCGACGTACTGACGCAGATCTGGACGGCCGCCACCACCCCCGTGCCGCCGCCGGCGCAGCCGGTGGTGCTGGCCGCGGGCCTCGCCGCGCTCGCCGTCGTGCTCGTGTCCCCCGTGTGGCGGGTGGCACGGCACGTCGTGACGATCGCGCACGAGGGCGCGCACGCCGTCGCCGCCATGCTCACCGGGCGCCGCCTGGACGCCATCCGGCTGCACTCCGACACCTCCGGGCTCACGGTGTCCGCCGGGCGTCCGCGCGGGTTCGGGATGATCGTCACGGCGTTCGCCGGGTACGTCGGCCCCGGCCTGACAGGGCTCGGCGCCGCCTGGCTGCTGCGGCACGGCTACGCGGTGGGGCTGCTGTGGCTGCTCGTGCTGCTGCTCGCCCTCCTGCTGCTGAAGATCCGCAACTGGTTCGGCCTCTGGTCGATCCTCGTCTCCGGCGCCGCGCTCGTCGCGGTCTCGTGGTGGCTCGAGCCCGCCGCGCAGGCGACGGTCGCCTACGCGGTGACG
The DNA here is from genome assembly GCF_042792795.1 of Isoptericola sp. NPDC056605. NCBI lineage: Bacteria > Bacillati > Actinomycetota > Actinomycetes > Micrococcales > Promicromonosporaceae > Isoptericola > Isoptericola sp. NPDC056605. The sequence goes on from NZ_JBHTVT010000016.1 coordinate 15,214, forward strand.
TGGTTCCTGCTGATCGGGTCGGTGCGCCCCGTGCTCGAGCTCCAGGCCCAGCGGTCCCGGGGTCGGGCGCGGCGGTCCGACGCCGACCAGCTCGCGACCCTGACCCGGACGACCGGCATCCTGTGGGTCGTGGTCTTCCTGCTCGTCACCGTCGGCTGCCTGCTGCTCGGCGCGACCTGGATCGTGGAGCCCGCGACCTGACGACGGCTCCCCGCCGACGCGTCACAGCCGCGCGTACCGAGCCCGCGCGAACGAGTACACGCCGTAGGCCGCGATGCCCAGGCCCGTCGCGACGAGCAGCACGACCCCGAACGGCTGCTCACGGATCGTGCGCAGCGCGTCGTCCAGGCCGCCCGCCTTCTCGGGGTCGGCCGTGACGGCGGCCGCCACGAAGAGGCCGCCGAGGACGCCGAGCGCGATCCCCTTGGCCATGTAGCCGACCTGGCCGAGCCGCACGACCGCCTGTCCGACGCCGCCGCCCCCGGTCGCGCGCAGGTCGTCACGGAACGACTTCCGCCACCCCTTGACGACGTGGAAGACGCCCACCCCGACGATCACGAGGCCGACCACCGCGACGAGCCACCGGCCCGCGGGGGCGCGCATGAGGTCGGCGGTGAGCCCCTCCTCGGAGCCACCGCCGGACGACCCGGTCGCGACCCGCACCGCGGTGCCGGCGAGCACCCCGTACAGGACGGCCTTCGCCGCGGCCTTGGCCCGGGCACCGACCTGCTTCGCCTTGTCCGTCCCGGGCACGCCCGCCACCGCCTCGGTGAGCTGCCACAGGGCGAGGCCGGCGAAGCCCACCGCCGTCAGCCACAGGAGCAGCGCGCCGCCCGGGGCGTCGGCCAGCTCACGCAGGGCGCCCTGCTGGTCGGCGTTCCCTCCTGAGGACCCGAAGGCCAGGCGGACGGCCAACCAGCCGAGGAGCAGGTGCAGCACGCCGGACGCGACGTAGCCGGCCCGCGCGAGGGCCTGCAGCGCGGTGCTGTCGTTCGCGCTGCGCGAGGTGCGTCGGGCGGCGCGGGCGGGGTCGGACACAGGTCACCTCCGTCGGTGCCGCGGGGGTCGCGGCACCACACGATGGCGCAACCGGGCCTTGGACGCCACTCCCACGGCCATGCCGTTCCCGGCGCGACGACGGCCGGGCACGGAGCGATCTCCGTGCCCGGCCGTCGGAGGACCGGTCAGGCGGGGGCGGCGCGCCCTCGGGACGCGCGGTGCACCCGCCCGGACGTCACGCCTGGGGCGTGAGCACGAATCCCGGACCCTGCGCGGCGGGGTCGGTGTCGAGGGTCAGCGTGTCGAGGGCGGGCGCGGCCTGCGCCTCGACGAAGACGTGCGTGCCGCCCTCCTCGTCGACCACCTGGTCGTCGGGCTGGGGAGCCGGGACGAGCGCGAGCTCGAAGTTGCCGGGCTGGCCGGCGGACTGCGCGATCCGCAGCCCGCCCTCGTCCGGCACTCCTGCCTGCTGGGCGAGGTCCTCGACGGCGGTACGGGCGTTGTCGGTCACGGTGAGCATGGACGCTCCTCTCGTCGGTCCTTGCGAACCTGTCCACCGAAACAGCAGGAGGGGGCCCGGCGCAACGATGAGACGCGATCGGGACGAGATCTCCCGGTGGGTGAGACCCCGCGTGACAGCCGTCCCCGCGCGTCGATAGGTTGCCCTCCGTGACCGGATCGTGACTTTCCCGGTGGCGTCGCGGGTGGCATCACGGGCGGCGGCGCGGTCCGGTGCGCACGGGACGCCCGCGGCCCCGCGTACGCTGTCCCGCAGCCGCTACCGACCTCCGGGCGGACGGCGGCGGGCCTCTAGCTCAACTGGCAGAGCAGCGGACTTTTAATCCGCGGGTTCAGGGTTCGAGCCCCTGGGGGCCCACCCCTGCACGTCACCGTCGCAGGTCGTCGTCGCCCGAAGGAGCTCCGTGCCCGTCCGCGCCCAGGCCCCCGTCGTCATCGCCCATCGGGGCGCCTCCGCCGACGCCCCGCAGAACACGCTGGCGGCCTTCGACGCCGCCGGGGAGGCGGGCGCCGCGATGATCGAGATCGACGTCCACCTCAGCGCCGACGGCGTCCCGATGGTCATCCACGACGGCACGGTCGACGCGACCACCGACGGCAACGGCGAGGTCCGGGGCCGCACCCGGGACGAGCTGCAGGCCCTCGACGCCGGCTCGTGGTTCGGCCCGGAGTTCGCCGGGCAGCGCATCCCCACCCTGGCCGAGGTGCTCGAGCTCGTCGCGCGGCATCCCGGCCTGGGCGTCCTGTGCGAGTACAAGGGCCGCTGGAGCGCCGAGGACGTCGCCGTGACGATGCGCGTGCTCGACGCGCCCGAGCTCGCCGGCCACCTCGTCGTCCAGGGCTTCGACCCGGTGACGGTCGCCGCCCTGCGCGACGTCGCGCCGCAGGTGCCGCGGTCGCTGCTGGTCGAGCACCCGCGCGAGGGCCTGCCCGCGCTGCTCGACGAGCTCGACGCGGCCGCCGTGAGCCCCGGGGCGGCGCTGATCGCCGGCGACCCGGGCCTGGTCCCGGCCGCGCACGACGTGGGGCTGCGGGTCTTCGGCTGGACCGCGAACGACGAGGCGACCTGGCACCTGCTCGTGGACGCCGGCGTGGACGGCATCATCACCGACCGCCCGGCCGCCCTGCGCGAGTGGCTCGCGACGGCGCACGTCCCCGCCCGGGGCTGACGCGCCGGCCGCGGCTCAGCGCCGCGGCGCGTGCAGCCAGCCCGACAGACGCCCGGTCACCCAGGGCAGCACCCAGAACGACATGATCGGCGTGAGCACCAGCGTCGAGACGAGCACGCGCAGCACGACGTGCAGGTCGGCGAACGGCGGCACGAGCCAGCCCACCAGCACGGTGAACGCGAGGTTCACCGGGAAGAAGCCGAGCCAGATGGCCACGGACTGCTTCCACCGCGGCGGCGCGGCCAGCAGGGGCGGCCCGGTGGGCTCGTCCTGCCGCACGGGCGGGTCGAACCACCCCTCGATGCCGGTGCGCCTCTCGACGCGGCGCTCCTCGACCAGGCCCTCACCGGCGGCGAGCCAGCGCCGACGCTCCGGCGACTCCTCCCACGCCTCGAGCCGGGCGGCGTCGGCGAACCGGTAGAGCATGATCCAGTCCGCGGCACCCTCGGAGGCGCGGATCCAGCCCGAGCCGAGGAAGCCGTCCCAACGGTTCGCGAGCCGGACGCCGGACTGCACCCAGGCGGTGACCTCGGGGACGCGGTCGGGGCTGACGGCGCGGTGGATCGCGACCGTCACGGGTGCGGAAGTCATCCGAGCATCCTGGGGTGCGCGCGGCCTCCCGGGCCCGGCGGCGCGGGCGCGCGGGACGGCGCGTCCCACCATCCGGGCGCCCCGGCGCGCGGCCCGGGGTTTCGCCGGGATGTCCCGTCCTTCACATCTCGTCCTCGCGGCCCGCACCGGATTCGTGTCGTCTGGTCCCCTCGTTGGCCCGGAGCACCGGTTGAAACGGTTGAAGATGGAACGAGCTTCCGACCGGTGCGAGCTCCCGACAGGTTCGAGCTCCCGACCCCCGAGGACCTTCTCCCATGACCGAGCACACGACCGAGCACACCCCTGCGCCCCTGCCCCGGCGCCGCGACATCCACCGCCCGGCCCGGCAGCGCCGCGCCGCCGAGCCCGCCGCCCGTCCCACGACGCCGCGCCTCGGGCGCCGCGCCGTGCGCGCCGGCGTCCCCGTCGCGCTCACCGTGATGGCGCTGACGACCGGGGTGGTCCTCACCGGCAACTCGTCCGCCTCCGGGGAGACCCGGACCGCGGGGTCGACCGACCAGGGCTCGTCCTCGGTGGGCACCATCGAGACCGGGACGTTCGGCATCGTGTCCCCGACCACCTCCGCCACGACGGCGATCGTGCGGCCCGCGCTGTCGGGCGCCGCGGGCGCGACGTCGGGCGCCGTCGGCTCGGACACCGCGGGCTCGGGCGCGGCGAAGGCCGACACCGAGCAGGCCGCGTCGAAGGGCGCCGCGAAGAGCGCCGCCGCGTCCGGCGACGAGGCGCTCTCCGCCGCCCAGGAGGCGCTCGCCCGCGCGGACCAGGTGACGACCGAGTCCCTCGGCGTCCCCGCCAAGCAGCGCAAGGCCGTCGCGAAGAGCGCGGCGCACCTGCGCGACGTCGTGTCCGACCGCTCCGGCGGGGAGGCGGCGTCGCGCGCCGGCGAGCGCACCGCGCTCGACGTCCGCGGGCAGGGCGCGGCCGACGTCACCGACGCGACCGAGGACCTGACCACCCTGATCGAGAAGACCGACACGAGCGCGATCAGCATCACGCCCGCCCCCGCGACGCCGGCCGAGGTCCTGGACGCGCAGGCCGCGGCGGCCCGCAAGGCCGCCGGCTCCCTCAAGAAGTTCGCGGACGACACCGAGGGGTACGAGAACGGTCGCCTCGCGTCCGCCGACCTCAAGGGGTTGTCCTTCGCGTCGGGCGAGTCCCTGCGTCGCGACGCGGCCGAGCAGCTCGAGCGCCTCGACGCCGCCTACCGGGCACGCTTCGGCGAGCACCTGCAGATCCGCGACTCCTACCGCTCCTACGAGTCGCAGGTGTCGGTCAAGGCGAGCCGCGGCTACCTCGCCGCCGTGCCCGGCTACTCGGACCACGGCTGGGGCATCGCCGTCGACCTCAACGGCGGCGTCGAGGAGCGCTCGAGCGCGCAGCACCAGTGGTTGGTCGCGAACGCGGCGAAGTTCGGGTGGAAGAACCCCGCCTGGGCCCAGGCCGACGGCCGCAAGCCCGAGGCCTGGCACTGGGAGTACCGCCCCTGAGCCTCGACGCTCCCCCGCAGCACGTCCCCGACGGACCCGTGACGACCCGTGCGTCACGGGTCCGTCGTCGTCGGTCGGGGAGCGGCTCAGGCCCAGCCGAGCTCGTGCAACCGGTCGTCGTCGATCCCGAAGTGGTGGGCGATCTCGTGCACCACGGTGATGGCGACCTCCTCGACGACGTCGTCGCGCGTGTCGCAGATGGCGAGGGTCGGGTTGCGGTACACGGTGATCCGGTCCGGGAGCGAGCCCGCGGCCCAGTGCAGCCCCCGCTCCGTCAGCGGCACCCCCTCGTACAGCCCGAGGAGCTCGGGGTCGTCGGCGGGGGCGTCGTCCTCCACGAGGACCACGACGTTGTCCATCATCGCCGCCAGGTCGGCCGGGACCTGGTCGAGGCCGTCCCGGACGGCGTCCTCGAACTCCTCGCGCGTCATCTCCACCACGGGTCCCATCCTCGCCCACGACGGGGCGAGGACCGTCCCGGACGGCTGGGTATGCTTGCCGGGTCCAGCCCCCATCGTCTAGCGGCCTAGGACCCCGCCCTTTCACGGCGGTAGCACGGGTTCGAATCCCGTTGGGGGTACGTCCGCGGGGACGCCGGCAGCGTCGGCAGCCCCGCGAAACGGCGCGTCCTTGCTGGTCAGGATCCGATTTCAAGATCCCGGCGAGCATGGGGTACGCTTCTTCTCGGCTCGAAACGAGCTTCCTCGGTGGGAGTCCACTCCCCACCATGGCCCTGTAGCGCAGTTGGTTAGCGCGCCGCCCTGTCACGGCGGAGGTCGCGGGTTCAAGTCCCGTCAGGGTCGCGCATGATGCGCCCGGTTCGTCGGAAACGGCGCCCGGGCGTTCGTGTCCAAGGCTCTGTAGCTCAGTTGGTAGAGCGTTCGACTGAAAATCGAAAGGTCACCGGATCGACGCCGGTCGGAGCCACCATCGAGACCCCCACGCCCCGGGCGTGGGGGTCTCGTCGTTTTGCGCCAGGAATTGCCTGGACCAGCGGGGACGGGTTGAGTGGGACCGCACGGACGATCACCACACGCAGGATCGGAGCAGCCGATGACGGACTGGGACGACGGACGCACGCCGCCCGCCGAGCAGCCACCCTCCATGGGTCGGCTCGTGGAGCAGCTGTCGGAACAGACCACCCGGCTCGTACGCGCCGAGGTGGCGCTCGCCAAGGCCGAGATGACCGAGAAGGCGAAGCGGTCCGGCATCGGGATCGGGCTCGTCGCCGCGGCGCTCGTCATCGTGCTGTATGCGGTGGGCGTGCTCATCTGGGCCGGGATCCTCGGCCTGTCCGAGGTGTGGGCCCCGTGGCTGTCGGCGCTCGTCGTCGGCGTCGCCATGCTGCTCGTCGCCGGCCTGGCCGTCGCGATCGCGGTGGGCCAGCTCAAGAAGGCGGCCCGGCGGCCCGAGACGATCGACCGGGTCAAGGAAGACGTGGAGACGATCAAGAAGGGGGTGCGCCGGTGACCGAGCCCACGACGCCCGAGAACAGGACCCCGCCCCCCACCGCCCGGGAGCTCGAGGACGAGGTGGCCCGCACCCGCGCGGAGCTCGGCGCGACCCTCGACCAGCTCGCGACACGACTGTCGCCCAAGTACCAGGCGAACCAGTTCGCACGGGCGACCAGGCAGGCGGCCGGCGACGCCGGCACGTTCGTCACGGGCGGGGGTCTCCCCGCCACCGACCCGCGGCGCAAGCGCAACACCCAGGTGCTCCTCGGCGCCGCGGCGGCGGGGCTGGCGCTGGTCGTGATCGTCGTCGTCAGGGCCCGGCGCCACTGAACGCCGCCGCGCTCGAGCAGCGCTGCGGCATCCCTGAGCACGTCCCTACTTGTCCGGCGTCGCCTCCTCGGAGGCGGCGCCGAGCAGCGCGCGCACCTCCGACTCCTTGTAGCGGCGGTGACCACCGAGCGTACGGATCGACGAGAGCTTCCCCGCCTTCGCCCAGCGGGTCACGGTCTTCGGGTCGACGCGGAACAGGCTGGCCACCTCGGCAGGCGTCAGCAGAACCTCGGAGTCTCCGTGGAGCGACATCCCCTGCACCTCCTGGTACGGACCGGCCCGGGCGGCGCCCGGTGTGCGGACACGGTCTCGCTCATCCATTGTGTGCAGAAAGCGGGATTGAGGCGACTTGGGAGCCGGATGAAATCGTCCGGATCGTCCTGGCATCGACCGAGTCGTGCTCGTGCGTCCGTTCTGCCGGTCGTCGGCCGCCGCGGACCGCTCCGCGCACCGGACGGTCTCGTGACCTGAGACACCATCCGACGAGGATCACCCGCTCCCACGTCCGTCGATGCGCGCGGCACGTGTCGCGGAGTGGAGGGAATGGCGCGCGAGCATGTACCGTTGGGGTCTGAACAGACTACTTACGCACGGGGCCGCCGTCACGGACGGCGCAAGCCCCGCTCCTACGTTGAGGGGGTCTCAGCCATGGGCCGCGGCCGTCAGAAGGCAAAGCAGACTAAGGTCGCTCGCGAGCTGAAGTACTACAGCCCCGAGACGAACTACCACGCGCTCGAGCAGGAGCTCAGGAGCAGCGAGGGCAGTCGCACGGATGTCGCCACGGAGGATCGTTTCTCCGACGACGACGAGTACGACAACCGATACAACTCCTGGGGCGACGAGCGCTGAGTCCCAGCGTCGGACCCCGTGTCCCACGGGTTCCGACGACGCGCGCGAAGGGCCGCACGGCAGCAGCCGTCCGGCCCTTCGTCGTGCGCGGGGAAGGTCCCCCTCCCCCGCGCCGGGTGGTCAGCGGTAGTCGCCGGTGAGGCGGACGGCGCCGCCCTGCACGCCCTTGGTGCCGGCGACCAGGTCCTCCGCCGGCGTGGCCGGGTCCAGGTCCTCGACCGAGCCCAGCACCCACGCCGGCACGCCGCGCGCCGCGAGCGTCGCCAGCGCCGCGTCGACGCCGTCCGCGCCGACGACGGCCACCATGCCGACGCCGAGGTTGAGCGTGTTCTCCAGGTCGCGCCGCGGCACGGAGCCGAGCTCCCGGACGGTGCGGAAGACGGCAGGCACCTCCCACGACGCGCGGTCCACGGTCGCCACGGTGCCGGCGGGCAGGACGCGCGCGAGGTTCGCCGCGAGCCCGCCGCCCGTCACGTGCGTGACGGCGTGCACCTGCGCGGCCGGGTCCTCGGCGAGCGCGAGCACGTCCCGCGCGTAGACCCGGGTGGGCTCCAGCAGCTCCTCGCCCAGGGTGCGGCCGAACTCCTCGACGTGGCGGTCCAGCGACCAGCCGGCGTGCTTCACGACGGCGCGCACCAGCGAGTAGCCGTTGGAGTGCAGGCCGCTCGAGCCCATCGCGACCAGCACGTCGCCCGCGCGCACGCGCTCCGGGCCGAGCACGGCGTCCGCCTCGACGATGCCGGTTGCGGCGCCCGCCACGTCGTACTCGTCCGGCGCCAGGAGGCCCGGGTGCTCGGCCGTCTCGCCGCCCACGAGGGCCGTCCCGGCCACCTCGCACGCCTGCGCGATGCCGCGCACGATGTCGGCCACCCGCTCGGGGACGACCTTGCCGGTGGCGATGTAGTCCGTCATGAACAGCGGCTCCGCGCCGACCACGACGATGTCGTCCACGACCATGCCGACGAGGTCGAAGCCGATCGTGTCGTGCTTGTCGAGCGCCTGCGCGATCGCGACCTTGGTGCCGACGCCGTCGGTCGACGTCGCGAGCAGCGGCTTGCGGTACTCGCGGATCGCCGAGAGGTCGAAGAGCCCCGCGAAGCCGCCCACGCCGCCGAGGACGGCCGGCCCGTGCGTGCGGCGCACGGCGTCCTTCATCAGCTCGACGGCCTTGTCGCCGGCCTCGGTGTCGACGCCGGCCGCGGCGTAGGTCAGGGGTTCGTTCGTCACGTGGGGCTCACCGTTCGTCGGCTGTGTCGGTCGGCTGGCAGGCGGGGTCGGCTGTCAGTCAGGGGTGGTCGAGCGCGGTGCCGCCGCCGGCCCCCACGGAGACCGTGCGGAGACCGTCCTCCGGCGCGCCGAGCGGAAGCTCGGCCTGCTCGAGGAGATGCTTGCCGAGCTGGTCGGCGGTGGGGAGCTCGATCGGGTACTTGCCCGTGAAGCAGGCGGCGCACAGCTGGGACGCCGGCTGCTCGGTGGCCGCGATCATGCCCTCGGTCGAGATATAGCCGAGGGAGTCGGCGCCCAGGGACTGACCGATCTCGTCCGGGCTGAGCCCGTTGGCGATGAGCTCCGCGCGCGACGCGAAGTCGATGCCGTAGAAGCACGGCCACTTCACCGGCGGCGACGAGATGCGCACGTGCACCTCGGCCGCGCCCGCCTCGCGGAGCATGCGGATCAGGGCCCGCTGCGTGTTGCCCCGCACGATCGAGTCGTCGACGACGACGAGGCGCTTGCCGCGGATCACTTCCTTGAGCGGGTTGAGCTTGAGGCGGATGCCGAGCTGGCGCAGCGTGTCGGACGGCTGGATGAACGTGCGACCCACGTAGGCGTTCTTGGTGAGGCCCTGCCCGAACGGGATGCCGGACTCCGCGGCGTACCCGACGGCGGCCGGCGTGCCGGACTCGGGCGTCGGGATGACGAGGTCCGCCTCGACCGGGTGCTCCCGGGCGAGAGTGCGGCCCATCTCGACGCGCGCCGCGTGCACGGAACGCCCGTTGATCGTGTTGTCGGGGCGGGCGAGGTAGACGTACTCGAAGACGCAGCCCGCGCGCTCCGGCTCGGCGAACTTCTCGGAGCGCAGGCCGTCGGCGTCGATGGTGAGGAGCTCGCCCGGCTCGACGTCGCGCACGTACGACGCACCCACGATGTCGAGGGCCGGCGTCTCCGACGCGACCACCCAGCCGCGCTGCAGGCGGCCCAGGACCAGCGGGCGCACGCCCTGCGGGTCGCGCGCGGCATACAGGGTGCCCTCGTCCATGAAGACGAGGGAGAACGCGCCGCGCAGCTTCGGCAGCACCTCGAGCGCGGTCTGCGCGAGGGTGTGGTCGGCGTCGCCGGCCAGCAGGGCCGTGATGAGCGCCGTGTCGGTGGTGTTGCCGCGCGCGAGCTCGCCGCGCCGCTGGGCGCCGTAGCGCTCGGCCACGAGGTTGACGAGCTCTGCGGAGTTGGTGAGGTTGCCGTTGTGCCCGAGGGCGACGGTGCCGCCCGCGGTGGCGCCGAGCGTCGGCTGGGCGTTCTCCCAGGTCACGCCACCGGTGGTGGAGTAGCGGCAGTGGCCGACCGCGAGGTGGCCGGTGAGGGCGTCGAGCGCCGTCTCGTCGAAGACCTGGGACACGAGGCCCATGTCCTTGTAGACGAGGATCTGCTCACCGTTGCTGGTGGCGATGCCCGCGGACTCCTGTCCACGGTGCTGCAGGGCGTACAGGCCGAAGTAGGCGAGCTTGGCGACCTCCTCGCCGGGGGCCCAGACCCCGAAGACGCCGCACGCGTCCTGGGGGCCCTTCTCGCCGGGCATGAGGTCATGGTTCAGGCGGCCGTCAGGGCGCAAGGGCATGCCTCGAGTATCCCACAGGGCCCCGGTGCGTCGACCTGCCCGGACGCGTCAGCGACGACGCAGGCTGCGCCGGTCGGAGATCACCGCGATCAGCCCGCCGACGCCCAGGCCGACGGCGATGCCGCCGAAGATCATCACCGACACGTAGACGCCCGGCTTCATCAGGGCCGCGACGTCCACCGGGTCGGCGGCGTCGAGCAGCCACGTCGAGAAGATCAGCCCGACGACACCGCCCACCAGCGCGCCCATCCACAGGAACACCGGGTACTTGGGCGCGCGGCGTACGCGGTCCGGGTCGACGAGCAGCGTCACGTCCTGCGGCTGCTCGACGTCGTCCACGGCATCGGTCGTCGACCCCGCCTCCGACGGCGCGGTCTGCTCCGCCGCCGCCTCGCGGTCGGGCGGCGTGCCGTCGGGCGTGGCGCCGTCGGGTGCCGGGGCGTCCTGGTCGGGGGTCGAGCTGCTCACCCCTCGAGCCTAAGCCACCTGCCGGCACCCGACGGCCGCCCGTCAGGCGGCTCCCAGGTCCTTCCAGGGGCCCCACGACGTCGCGCCGGGCTCGTCGTGCCGGGAGTACCACTGCGCCTGCCAACGGTGCCCGTCGTGCACGACGACGTCGCCCTTGCCGTACACCCAGGTGCCCGTCCACGCCGGGAAGGTCCCGGCCGACGTCACGACCGGGGCCCCGACCTCGGCCCACGGCCCGTACGCCGACGCCCCGGGGCGGTCGCCGCGCGACCACCACAGCGCCTCGAAGAGCCCGCCCTCGAAGGCGACCCGGTCGCCCTTGCCGTAGGTGGCCTTCGCCTCCCACGCGTGCGCGGACGGCACCAGGTCCAGCCCGACGAGCAGCGGGTCGTGGTCCGACGACCGGAACGGCGTCTCGTCGTAGAGGATCGTCGCGTTGTAGTTGTAGCGGCTGTACTCGTTCGCCACCGGCTCGTACGCGTTGACGTTCCAGATGTCGGTGCCGGTCACCCGGTCGATCAGGCCCGACGACGCGAGCGCGTGGTCGAGCGAGCCGACCGCGCCGTCGAACGCGTAGGTGTACTCGCCCGTGGTGGGCCCGAGGTCCGTGTAGCCGGCGTCCGTGAGGACCACGACCGGGTCCTCCTGCTCGTACGAGTTGAGGTCGCCCACGAGCAGCACGGCGTCCGTGCCCGCGTCCGCCGCGACGTCGTCGGCGAAGGCGACCAGCGCGGTCGCCTGCCGCACGCGCGACTCGTTGGAGGCGCCCTGGCCGTCACCCGTGTCCTCGTCCCCGGGCCACGGGCCGGCGGACCCCTTCGACTTGAAGTGGTTGGTGATGACCACGACGTCGTCGCCCGGGTCCGCGTCCACACCGCCGGCCGGCTGGAACACCTGCGCCAGCGGCTGGCGCGCGTTGCCGAACGCCTCCGGGTCGTCGAGGATCCGGGAGGCCCCGACGGGCTCGGCGCCCGCGGTCCGGTAGACGAACGCCGTGCGGATCACGTCCTCGCTGTCCGGGAGGTCGGCCGGGGACGCGACGTACGCCCACGTGCCCGCGCCGTCGTGCGCGTCGAGCGCGTCCACGAGGTCGGACAGCGCCTGGTCGCGGTCCTTGCCGAACGCCGCGGAGTTCTCGATCTCCTCGAGCCCGACGACGTCCGCCCCCAGGGCGGAGATCGCGGCGACGATCTTGGTCTGCTGCCGCTCCAGGTCCTCGGCCTCCGCGGCGCCGCGGGCGTCGCAGCCGTCACGGACGGTGACCGGGTCCCCCGCGCGGTCGGTGTAGTACCGGCATCCGGTGAGCTGGTCGCCGGTCGTCGTGAAGTAGTTCAGCACGTTGAACGTGCCCACCTGCAGGGTGCCGCCCACGTCCTGCGGCGACGCCTCGCGCGTGTCCTCGAACGTGGCGGGCTGGACGTCGGCGGCGACGTCGGGCGTGAGCCGGTGCTGCGGCTGCAGCCCCCAGGCGTCGAAGCGGTAGTCGAGGACGACGGGCCGGGTGAACGTCACGGCGGCGCCGACGCGGACCGGGTCCCCGCCGGTCAGCCACGGCAGCGGCTGGGAGGAGTTCGCGGCCGAGCTGTAGTTGGTCGACGAGCCGTCGTCCAGCAGGACGGCGCGGGCCGCGTTGTCCTCGGCCTGCTGCTTCGCCTCGACGGACCCGGGGCGCCCGGCCGTCGTCGGCTGGACCAGGGGCGCGTCGCCCGCGGCCAGCCCGATGGTGCCGTAGGAGTTCGTGTCGTAGTTGTCCGTGACGGTGAAGTCGCCCTGCGGGGCGAGCAGCATGCCCTCCAGGGCCTCGCGCTCGGCGTCGGTCGCGGGCCAGGTCGTGGCGAGCGGCTCGACGACACCGGGCTCGTCGAGCAGGGTCCACGCGTCGGCGGTGACCTCCGTCAGGCCGGAGTACTCGCTGACCTTCCCCGTGACCTCCACGTGGTCGCCGACCTCGAGCTCGGCCGCGGCGGCGCGGGAGTACACGAACACCGCGTCGGAGGCGCCGGGCGTCGCGTCGTCGGCGGGGTCGCCGCCGCTGCCCGCGGTCTGGAGGTAGAGCCCGTCGAAGCCGCCCGTGGGGTAGGTGGCGGTCACGACGCCGGTGGTCGTCACCGTCGTCCCGGCCAGCGGCGACGTCGCGCCGGTGCCCTGGATCTCGGCGATCGTCGCGTCCTCGCCCGGGCCCGGGTCGGTGCCCGGGTCGGTGCCGCTCGCGGTCGGCGTCGGCGCCCCGGCGGCGAAGTCGGCCGCGTTGTCGGCGGTGTGCGCGTGGTCGCGGCGCGCGACGGACGTCGCGTTCGTCGTCGCGGGCGCCGGCCCCGAGCCCGCGAAGGCGCTGGCGGTCGGACCCCAGCCGAGGAGGTCGACGACGGCCTCGGCCGCCGCGCAGTCGGCGCCCGCGCAGGAGAGGCGGTCGGTCGAGCGCACCAGCGCGACCTTGGCGCCGGTGCCGGACATCGCGATGGTGCCGGTGACGTCGGGGGCGGGCAGCGCGGGCAGCGCCGTGTTCCCGCCCAGCGCCTGCGCGACGAGGAACGACCCGCCCGCCGGGATCTCCCCGGAGAGGTTCGTCTGGGCCCCGTTGGCCCAGGTGCCGGCCGCGGACGCGTACTGCACGGACCAGCCCTCGAGCGACACGGCGTCGTCCGTGGGGTTGTACAGCTCGACGAAGTCCTGGTTGAACGCGGCGCCGCTGTTGCCGCCGCCCCCGTACACCTCGTCGATGACGACGGGGGCGTCGGGCGAGACGGCGGCGGACGCCGGGGCGGCGAGGGCGGCGCCCAGGGGGAGGACGAGCGCGGCCGCGGCGGCGGCCGCGAACGGTCCTCGATGACGGGCGGGAGGGGTAGGGCTCACGGTGGCTCCTTCGCGGCGGACGTGGGTGACGTCACCTCAGCAGACCCGCGTGAACCGTTGTTGAACCCCACGTCACGGGACGTCGTCGTCCGGCTGTCGTGGTGCGTGCCTGCCCGGTGCCGCCGAACGTAGCGGACCGGACCGACACCCGCGCGCCATGGGGCCCGCCGACTCCCCGGCCTCGTCGGTCCGGTCAGGGGCGGGGCCGGGCGGCCTGGAGCGGCAGCAGCCCGGACAGGTCGGCCCGCTCCCCCGAGGCGCTCACCCGCCCGGACCCGACGGCGTCGTCCCACGTCAGCCGCCCGGTCGCGAGCCCGAGCCAGGTCTCGACGTCCGTCTCCACCACGTTGGGCGGCGTCCCACGCGTGTGCCGTGGCCCGGCCACGGCCTGCACGGCCCCGGCGGGCGGCACCCGCACCTCCACCGAGTTCCCGGGCGCGACGTCGGCCAGCTCCTCCAGCGTGAACCGCACCGCCGTCGTCACGACCGGCCGCGAGGTGTCGCCGCCCAGCCACGCGGCCACGGCCGCCCGTCCGGCAGCAGGTTCGGTCCGTCGTCGCGCAGGCACGCCAGCACCCTAGGCCAACCCACCGGCTGGCAGGTTCCTGACCCTGACCCGAGCGAGCCGACGAACGAGCGCGGGTCGGGGATGGCGTCGCGCGGACGTATCCCTCCCGAAGTGGAGGGCGCCCTGGCGCCCGTGAACGCGTCCGCGCGACGCCATCCCCGACCCGCGCGGCCGCCACCACCGGCAGCGACCGTCAGGAAGCAGCCAGCTCCGCCCGCACCTCGTCACGCAGCCGCCCGTGCCGCGCGGGGTCGGGGGCGGCCGCCAGCAGCGTCTTGGTGTACTCGTGCTGCGGGTCGAGGATGACGTCGTCGGAGGGCCCCCGCTCGACGACGTCCCCCCGGTACATCACGAGGATCTCGTCGCTGAAGTGGCGCGCGGTGGCGAGGTCGTGGGTGATGTACAGGACGCCGAGCTGCTCCTCGCGCTGCAGACGGGCGAGCAGGTTGAGGACGTCGAGCCGGATGGACACGTCGAGCATGGAGACGGGCTCGTCCGCGATGACGAAGCGCGCGCCGGGGGCGAGCGCCCGGGCGATGGCGACGCGCTGCCGCTGGCCGCCGGACATCTCGTGCGGCTGCTTGGCGGCGAAGACCTCCGCGGGCGTGAGGTTCACACGTTCGAGCAGCTCGTGGACGGCCGGCGTCAGGCCGGCGCCCTTGGCCACACCGTGGATCTTCAGCGGGCGCTCCAGGTGGTGCGCCACGGAGTGGTACGGGTTCAGGGACGCGAACGGGTCCTGGAACACCATCTGCACCTGGTGGCGGTACGCCGCCATGGCCCGGCCGCGGCGGCCGATCGGTGCGCCGTCGAGCAGGATCTCCCCGCGAGTCGGCGTCTCGAGCTGGGCGATCATGCGGGCCACGGTCGACTTGCCGGAACCGGACTCGCCCACCACGGCGATGGTCTTGCCGGGCTCGAGCGTGAACGACACGTCGTTCACGGCGCGGAGCCTGCCCTTCTTGAGCTTGAAGTCCTTGATCAGGTGACGAACCTCGAGGGTGCTCACGACTCTTCCCCTTCTGCGGCCGCCGACCGGGCGTCGCCGCGGACGAAGGAGCCCCGCTCGCCGGTGAGGCTCGGGAACGACGACAGCAGCTTCTTCGTGTACGGGTGCTGGGCCCGCAGGTAGATGGACTCGGCGGTGTCGATCTCGACGATCTCGCCCGCCCGCATGACGGCGATCCGGTCGCTGATCTCGAGCAGCATCGGCAGGTCGTGGGTGATGAAGACGACGGCGAAGTTGAACCGCTCGCGCAGGCGCATGATCTCGCGCAGGATGCCGCGCTGGACGACGACGTCGAGCGCCGTCGTCGGCTCGTCCATGATCATGACCTGCGGGCCCAGCGCCAGAGCCATGGCGATCATGACGCGCTGGCGCATGCCGCCGGACAGCTCGTGCGCGAAGCTGTCGAGCCGGACGGGGTCGACGCCCACCAGCCGGAGCAGCTCGGCGGCGCGGTCCTCCCGCTCGCCCTTCGTCATCTGGGGGCGGTGGGTGGTCATGACGTCGTGGAGCTGGCTGCGCACGCTGATCACGGGGTTGAGGGAGTTCATCGCCCCCTGGAACACCATCGAGACCTTGTCCCAGCGGAACGCCCGGAGCGAGTCGCCGGTGAGGCCCACGACGTCGATGTCCGACCCGTCGGCGTCGTGGAACGTCACGTCTCCGGTGCGGAGGATGGCCGGGGGCTTGAGCAGGCGGTTGAGGCCGTAGGCGAGGGTCGTCTTGCCGCAGCCCGACTCCCCCGCCAGGCCCAGGATCTCGCCGCGGTGCAGCGTGAGGGACGCGTGCTTGACCGCGTGCACGGGCGGCGTGACCTCGTACTCGATCGAGACGTCGCGTGCGGTGAGCACGGGCTCGAGCCCCGCGAGGTACTCGTCGTGGGCGGCGGACGTCAGGGGTGCGGTCGGCGTCGACGTGACGGTCATGCCTCGACCCTCTCCTTCTCCTCGGTCGTCTCGTCGTCCGAGCGGTCGTCACGGTCGGGGTCCGACGGCGAGCCGACGGCCGGCGCCGCGGTCCCGCTGCTCGTGCCGAGCTTGTCGAGCCCGGCCTTGCGCGCCTTGCGGACGCGCTTGGCGGCGGCGGGGGCGGTGCGGAGCTTCGGGTCGATGACCTCGTCGATCGCGAAGTTGATGAGCGAGAGCCCGCACCCGAAGAGGGCGATCATCAGACCCGGGGGCACGAACCACCACCAGGCGCCGCGGGTGAGCGCCCCGCCGCCCTGGGCGTCGTTCAGCATGGTTCCCCAGGTGATCGAGCCGTTAGGGCCGAGGCCGAGGTAGGACAGGCCGGCCTCGCCGAGGATGGCCAGCAGGACGGCGAACAGGAACTGGGCCGCGAGGAGCGGCAGCAGGTTGGGCAGCACCTCGACGAGGATGACGCGGGGTGTCTTCTCCCCCGCCACCTGGGCCGCGGCGACGTAGTCCCGCACGCGCAGCGAGCGCGCCTGGGACCGGAGCACCACGGCGGGGCCGGCGAACGCGGTGATGCCGAGGATCAGCGCGACGATCCACAGGCTGCGCACCGGCAGGTAGCTGGCGATGACGATCATCAGCGGGAGCCCGGGGATCACGAGCATGATCCCGGTGACGAGCGACAGGATCTCGTCCGTCCACCCGCGCAGGTACCCGGCGACGACGCCGAAGAACAGGGCGAGCACGACCGCGATGAGGCCGGCGGTGATCCCGACGATCAGCGACCCGCGGGCCCCCTCGGCGAGCTGCGCCAGGATGTCGTAGCCGAGGCTCGAGGTGCCGAGCAGGTGGTCCGGGCCGGGCGGCAGCAGCGCCGGGTTGTCGGAGTCGCGCGGATCCTGCGTGAAGAAGGGGCCGATCAGCGCGAACAGGAGGATCGCACCGACGATGACGACCCCGGCGATCAGCTTGCCCGACCAGTTCAGCGCGAAGCGCTTGCGTCGATCAGCCATTGTTGCTCCGCGTCCTCGGGTCGATGAAGCCGTAGATCAGGTCCATGATGAAGAGCGCCGCGAGGACGGCGAGCGTGATCACCAGGAAGACGCCCTGCATCAGGGCGTAGTCGTTGTTCCGCACCGCCTGGATCATGAGCTTGCCGACGCCGGGGTAGGTGAAGACCTGCTCCATCACGAGGGAGCCCGCGACGACGAACCCGAGCGAGACGCCGAACCCGGCGAGCGACGGCATCGCCGCGTTCCGCACCGCGTAGGTCATGAAGATCCGACGCGGCCGGAGGCCCTTGGCCTCCGCGGTGGTGATGTAGTCCTCGGAGAGGGTGGAGACCATCATGTTCCGCATCCCGAGGAGCCAGCCGCCCACCGCCGAGATGACGATCGTGAGCGCCGGCAGGAACGCGTGGTAGAGCACGGATCCGACGAACGCCCAGCTCCACTCCGGGGCGTCGAAGGTGAACACGTCGTACGCGCCGATGATGGGGAACCAGCCCAGCGTCACGCTGAACACGAAGATCAGCAGGAGCGCCACCCAGAAGTACGGGAGCGACTGCATCATCGTGGTGCTGGGGATCAGGCTGTCCACCCAGGTGCCGCGCTTCCAGCCGGCGAACGCGCCGAGCCCGATGCCCAGGACGAACGAGATCACGGTGGCGGTGCCGACCAACCCGATCGTCCAGGGCAGCGCCCCGGCGATCAGCTCGGTCACGGGGGTGGGGAACTGCGTCACCGACACCCCGAGGTCGCCGCGGAACAGGTTGCCCCAGTAGTGGACGTACTGCTCCCAGATCGTCTGGTCCTCCACGGCCCCGAGGAGGAGCCGGATGCTGTTCTCGACGGACGGCGAGATCCCACCGCTGCGCTGGAGCTTGGCCAGGAGAATCGTGAACGGGTCACCCGGCAGCAGGCGCGGGATGAGGAAGTTCAGCGAGATGGCCGCCCACAGCGTGATCGCGTAGAACGCGAGTCGTCGCAGGTAGAAGGTCACGGGGTCACGCCCCCCTTCGTCGTCGAGAGCATTCGGCTCCTCCTCGAGTCGTTCGTGCGGTGCCGGCTGGCGCGTCAGCTGCCGGCGATCTTGCCCAGCACCAGGCCGGACGACGGGTTCTCCCAGGCCGGCGGGAACGCGTACGGGTTCTCCTCCGTGGGCCAGCCCGTGTAGTCCTTCTGGTTGTAGAAGGTCTGGGTGGCATTCACGACGAGCGGGATGAACGGCAGGTCCTCGACGAGGTGCTCCTGGACGACGGCGTAGGCCTCCTTCTTGACGGCCTCGTCGTTGGTCTCGCTGGCGGTCTGGACCGCGTCGTTGACCTCGGGGTTGTCGTACCGGGAGAAGTTCCACTCGCCGGAGCCGAGCGCGGTGCCGACGTCCTGGGTGAAGTCGCCCGTGAACCAGTCGCGGTAGATCTGGTACGGGTCCGCGATCGAGGTGCCGACGACGCCGCCGACGAGCAGCTCGAACTTGCCCGAGAACCGCTGGTCGCCGTACTCCGCCTCGGAGATCGTCGTCGCGACGACCTTGAGCCCGGCCTCGCGGGCCTGCTCCTCAATGAGCTTGGCGGCGTTGTTGTAGTCGGTCCACCCGTCGGGCGAGGCCAGCGTCAGCTCGACGGCCTTGCCGTCCTTGCCGTAGAAGCCGTCGGCGTCCTTGGTGTAGCCGGCGTCCTCGAGGATCTTCGCCGCGGCGGCCGGGTCGGCGGCCTGCGGCGCCTCGGCGGGCATGCCGTCGGCGATCCACTTGTCGTCGCGCCCGAGCAGCGCGTAGGTCGGCGAGACGGTCTTGGCGAGGCCGACGAACGCCTTCTCGTTGATCGTGCCGCGGTCGACGGCGAGGTTGAGCGCCTGCCGCACGGCGACGTCGGTCTGCTCGCCCTCGCAGCCCCGGTCCTCGTTCGCGCAGGTGTACAGGACCGTCGGGTCCTTCGGGGTGTTGAGGTAGCCGTACACGCCCGAGGCGGTGATGCGGTCGGGATCCGGCACGAACATCGTGGCCCAGTCGATCTGGCCGGTGCTCAGCAGGTCCTCGGCCGACTGGTTCGAGTCGATGCCGATGTAGCGCAGGCTGGCGATCTTGGGCTCGCCGCCCCAGTAGCTCGGGTTCGCCTTGGCCGTGTACGCGGCGGCCGACGTCGTGCTCACCATGTACGGGCCGGTGCCGACCGGGTTCTCGGCGTTGGCCCATGCGACGAGGCCGGTGAGGGCGTTGCCGTCGCCGTCCTCGCCCGAGTCCTTCTCGTGCTCGGAGAAGACGTGCTTCGGCACGATGAGCGTGCTGCCGAGCATCGCGAACTCGTTCGTGAACGACGGGCCGTCGAACGTGAAGACGACGGTCGTGTCGTCGCTGGCCTTCGCGTCCTTGAGGTACGGCGGCTTGGCGGTCTCGTTCGTGAAGGAGTAGACGACGTCGTCGGCGGTGAACGGCTCTCCGTCGTTCCACTGGACGCCCTCGCGGAGCTTCACGGTGAGCTCCGTGCCGTCCTCGTTCCACTCCCACTCGAGGCCCAGCATCGGCGTGGGCGGCTCGTCGGCGATCTTGTTGTAGACGAACAGCGGCTCGTAGATGCCGCCGTTGGCCAGGTGCAGCACGGCCGCGGGGTTGTAGGGGTTGAAGTTCGGCGTGATCGGGGTCTGGGAACCGGCCCAGACCACGAGCTCGCGGTCGGTGGCCTGACCCTCCGCGGCAGGGGCGCTGGTGGCGTCGCCACCGTCACCGCCCTCGGCGGAACCGGAGCACCCGGCGGCCAGGAGGGTCACGCTCGTCAGGGCGGCGGCGGCTGCGAGCCACCGTCCGCGGATCTTCCCTCGGATCATCGTTGGTCCTTCCAGTCGGCAGCGCACCCTCACGCCGCGATCGCTCACGCTTAGGGAAGGAACCTTAACGAATACTCACGGGGGCAGCGCCAGACCTTGAATCGTTATAAGGCAGGAGTGTTATCAAACCGTCACCTGCGGCTCTGGCCCGGGGAGCCGGACTGCGGGAGGGACGAGGTCGGCCACGGCAGGCCCCGGACCGTCACGTCTCCGCACCCGCCGACGTCGGTCGGGTGAGGCCCGGTCCTCGCCTCGACCGAGACTCCCTGACCCGAGGAGCGACCATGACCGCGACCCACCACCACGAGCACGCGATCCGGCAGTTGCTGGAGTCGCTCGTCAGCGCCCTGCGCGCCAAGGACCTCGACGCGGTGCGCGAGATCTACGCGCCCGACGTCGTCTCGTTCGACGTCGAGCCCCCGCTGCAGCACGTCGGCATCGACGCGAAGCTGCGGAACTGGGTGCGGGTGTTCGACACCTTCGCCACCGTCGACTACGAGCTGCGCGACCTCGCCCTGACCGTCGACGACCACGTCGCCTTCGGGCACGCCTTCGGCCGGCTCGGCGGCACCCTCACCGACGGCACGCCTGTGCCGGGGACCTGGGTCCGCGGGACCTTCGGCCTGCGCCGCGACGACGACCGCTGGCTGGTCGCCCACGACCAGGTGTCCGTGCCCGTGGACGTCCGCACCGGGGCCGCGGCCACGGACCTCGAGCCCTGACCGTGGGCGCCGGGCCCCGGGGGTCCGGTCAGCCCAGCGTGAAGAGCACCCGCCGGTCGGGCACCGACGCCTCGGCCAGCGTGGCCCGGACGCGCTCGCCGAGCGGCAGCTCGGCCCCCTCGATGCGGGCCCGCACCGCCGGGTCCTCGAGCATGACCTCGCCGCGCTGCGGGCCGTCGTCCTTGCCGTCGCCGCGCACGTCGACGACGACGCCGGAGAAGGTCTTTCCCTCACGGCCGGCGAGCAGCGCCGCCTCGACGACGTCCACGCAGCCGCGCTCGAAGGCGCCCGCCGTCCGGGAGGCCGCCGCCATCGTCTCGGGCAGGTCGGGCAGCGCCTCGGTGACCCAGGCCGGCGGCTCCTTGCCCGCGGCGTGCGCGAGGCACACCTCGGCGGCATAGCGGTCGGCGAGCCGCCGCAGCGGCGCCGTCACGTGGGCGTACTCGGCCGCGATCGCCGCGTGCCGGGCGTCGGCGGGCAGCGCGACCGGCGGTGCGCCGTCGGGCCCCGGCACGCCGAACGCCAGGTAGCCGGCGCCGCGGAAGAGCGAGGTCGCCTCGGCGAGGAAGGCCGCGTGCGCGGGCCGGCGGGACTCCAGGGTCGGGACGAGCTGCGCGTACGAGACCTCGTCGGGCCAGTCGATGCCGAGGGCCGCGGCCGTGCGGCGCAGGCGCGCGACGTCCCGGTCGTCCGCCGGGGGCAACGTGCGCAGCAGGCCCACGCCCGCCTCGCGCATCATGGCCGCCGCGGCGATGCCGGTGAGCAGCGAGATCTGCGCGTTCCAGCCCTCGACCGGGAGGGTGCGGCGCAGCTCGAGCGCGAACGACCCGTCCGGCCCCGGCACGATCTCCTGCTCGGGGACCTCCAGCGACACCCCGCCGCGGTCCCGCTCGCGCTCCTGCCGCAGACGACCCACGTCCGCCAGGAGCGACAACGAGTCCGACGCCGTCCCCGCGTCGAGCTGGCCCTGGGCCTCGCCGTAGGTGAGGCGGGCACGCGACCGCACGGTCGCGCGGGTCACGGAGCTGCTGGTGATCTCGCCGTCCGCGTCGAGCCCGATCGTCCACAGCACCGCCGGCCGGTCCTCGTCGGGCAGCAGGCTCGCGGCACCCTCGGACAGGACGGGCGGGTGCAGCGGGGTGCGCACGTCCGGGCCGTAGACGGTGGTGCCACGACGATGCGTCTCGGCGTCGAGCGGGCCGCCCGGGCGGACGAACGCGGCGACGTCCGCGATGGCGTACCGGACGATGTAGCCGCGCCCCGACGACGCGACGTGCACCGCCTGGTCGAGGTCCATCGAGCCCGGCGGGTCGATCGTCACGAGCTCGACGTCGCGGCGGTCCTGGCGGCCCCGCCGGCTCTTGCCGCCGAGGGCGGACCCGCCCTCCGCGGCGGACTTCTCCGCCTCCTCCCGCACCTGGGCGGGAAACATGGCGGGCAGGCCGACCTCGGCGCGGAGCGCGGCGAGGGCGTCGGCGACCTCGGCAGGGCCCGCCTGGGCGAGATGGAGCTGACGCGTCGGCACGGCTCGACGGTAACGGCGCACGCCCCGGGCCGCGCGGCGAGGGTCCGGACCGTGAGGCACGGCACGGGGACGGAGTGCGCCCGCGTTTTCGACAGGCTCCGCCGCGGCCAGATATCTTGATGTCAAACAATCTCTCGTCCACCACTGCCCTGCCAAGGGAGCATCGCCGCATGACCACCGAGTCCCGGCCCGAGGCCGCCACGATCATCTACACGCACACCGACGAGGCGCCGCTGCTCGCGACGTACTCGTTCCTCCCGATCGTCGAGGCGTACGCCGCCCAGGCCGGGGTCACGCTCGAGACGCGCGACATCTCCCTCGCGGGCCGCATCCTCGCCCAGTTCCCGGAGCGGCTCACCGACGACCAGCGCATCGGCGACGCGCTCGCCGAGCTGGGCGAGCTGGCCACCACCCCCGGCGCCAACATCATCAAGCTGCCGAACATCTCGGCGTCCGTGCCGCAGCTCAAGGCCGCCGTCGCCGAGCTGCAGGCCCAGGGCTACGACGTCCCGAGCTACCCCGAGGACCCGCAGACCGACGCCGAGAAGGACGTGCGCGCCCGGTACGACAAGGTCAAGGGCTCGGCCGTGAACCCGGTGCTGCGCGAGGGCAACTCGGACCGTCGCGCCCCCGCGTCGGTGAAGAACTACGCGAAGGCGCACCCGCACCGCATGGGCGCCTGGTCGGCCGACTCGAGGACGAACGTCGCGACGATGGGCTCCGACGACTTCTTCTCCAACGAGAAGTCCGTCGTCGTCCCCGCGGACGACACCCTGACGATCCGCCTGGTCACCCCGGCCGGCACGACCGTCCTCAAGGACGGCCTGGAGGTCGAGGCCGGCGAGGTCGTCGACGCGACCTTCATGTCCGTCGCCGCGCTGAACACCTTCCTCGCCGAGCAGGTCGCCCGCGCCAAGGCCGAGGGCGTCCTGTTCTCCGCGCACCTCAAGGCCACGATGATGAAGGTCTCCGACCCGATCATCTTCGGCCACGTGGTGCAGGCCTTCTTCCCCGCCCTCTTCGAGAAGTACGGCGACCAGCTCAAGGCCGCGGGCATCTCCCCCAACGACGGCCTCGGCGGGCTCCTCGCGACCGTCGACACGCTGCCCGACGGCGCCGAGATCCGCGCCGCCGTCGAGCAGGGTCTGGCCGACGGCCCGGCGCTCGCGATGGTCGACTCCGACCGCGGCATCACCAACCTGCACGTGCCGTCCGACGTCATCATCGACGCGTCCATGCCCGCGATGATCCGCGGCGGCGGCCACATGTGGGGCCCCGACGGCAAGGAGCACGACACGCTCGCCGTCATCCCGGACTCGTCGTACGCCGGCGTCTACCAGACCGTCATCGACGACTGCCGCGCGAACGGTGCCCTCGACCCGGCCACGATGGGCTCCGTGCCCAACGTGGGCCTCATGGCCAAGAAGGCCGAGGAGTACGGCTCGCACGACAAGACGTTCGAGATCCCCGCCGACGGCACCGTCGAGGTCGTGAACGCGGCAGGCGACGTGCTGCTCTCCCACGACGTCCAGGCCGGGGACATCTGGCGCGCCTGCACCACCAAGGACGTCGCGATCCGCGACTGGGTCAAGCTCGCCGTGAACCGCGCCCGCGCCACCGGCTCCCCCGCCGTGTTCTGGCTCGACGCGCAGCGCGGCCACGACGCACAGCTCATCGCCAAGGTCGAGGAGTACCTGGGCGACCACGACACCGACGGCCTCGACATCCACGTGATGGCGCCGGCCGAGGCGACGGCGTTCTCCCTCGCGCGCATCCGCCAGGGGCTCGACACCATCTCGGTGACCGGCAACGTGCTGCGCGACTACAACACGGACCTGTTCCCCATCCTCGAGCTGGGGACGTCGGCCAAGATGCTGTCGGTCGTGCCGCTGATGAACGGCGGCGGCCTCTTCGAGACCGGCGCCGGCGGCTCCGCCCCGAAGCACGTGCAGCAGCTCCTCGCGGAGAACTACCTGCGCTGGGACTCGCTCGGCGAGTTCTTCGCGCTGGCCGCGTCGTTCGAGCACCTCGCGACCGTCACCGGCAACGCGCGCGCCCAGGTGCTCGCCGACACCCTCGACCGCGCCACGGGCACGTTCCTCGACCAGGACAAGTCCCCGACGCGTCGCGTGGGCGGCATCGACAACCGCGGCTCGCACTTCTACCTCGCCCTGTACTGGGCGCAGGAGCTCGCCGCGCAGTCGGACGACGCCGAGCTGGCCGCCGCGTTCGGCCCGCTCGCGGCGTCGCTCGCCGAGCAGGAGCGGACGATCGTCGACGAGCTCGTCGGCGTCCAGGGCTCGCCCGCCGACATCGGCGGCTACTACCGCCCCGACGCCGCCAAGGCCGCCGCGGTGATGCGCCCGTCCGCCACCTTCAACACGGCGCTCGAGGCCCTCTGACGTCGAGGTGGTCCCGGACTCCGCGAGGTAGCTCGGCAAAGGCGAGCTACCTCGCGGGGGTCCCGACCACCTCGAGGGGTCACCAGGACCAGCCGCGGGCGCTGAGCTCCAGCTCCTCGCGGAGCCGTTCGGCGGACTCGGCGCGCTCGCCGGCGCGCATCGGCAGGTCGACGACGCTCAGCCCGGCGAGACGGCACGCCTCGCGCAGCAGTGCGTCGTACGCGCCCTGCGCGGCGCGGGCGTGGTGCGCGCGGGCGTAGACCTGCGGGTCGTCGTCGATGGCCCGCAGCTCGCGCGCCAGCTCCCCCAGGCGCACCTGGACGGTGAGCGTCAGGAGCGGGTCGGCGGCGGGGGCACGACGACGGTGCGCACGGCGGGCGACGGCGTCACGGTGGGCGTCGGAACGCAGCCACGACCGGGCGGCGACGGTCGCGACCAGCGCGAACGACGCCGTCACGAGCGCCAGCTGCCACGTCATCGGAGCACCACCTCTGCACCGATTTCAGCCTATGCCGGGCGTCGCGCGCACGCGACAATCGACGGCATGCCGGCGCACCGCCCACTCCTGGCGACCATCGTCGCGCTGGTCACGCTGCTCCTGGCGGCCTGCAGCTCCGCCACCCCACCGCAGACGGACGCGCAGCCCCTGGTGCTCGCCGCCGTCGAGCCCCTGCCGGCCGGCGCGGTCGGCGCGCTCGACGTCGCCGGCCGCCCCGTCGAGGTGCACGTGCCGGACGGGTACGACGCCGCGGACCCCGCGCCCCTGCTCGTCGTCCTGCACGGCTACGGCTCCGACGCCGCGCGCGTCGACGCCCGGCTCGGGCTGCGCGACGAGGCTCTCGCGCGGGGCGTGCTCTACGCCCTCCCCGAGGGCACCGAGGGGCCCGACGGACGCCGGTTCTGGAACGCGACCGACGCCTGCTGCGGCGTCGACCGCGCCGGCGTCGACGACTCCGCCTACCTGGCGCAGGTGATCCGCACGCTCGTGGCCACGTACGCCGTGGACCCGGACCGGGTCGCGGTGGTCGGGTACTCCAACGGCGGTTTCATGGCCTACCGCACGGCCTGCGACCACGCCGACCTCGTGTCCGTCGCCGTGTCGCTCGCGGGCGCGATGCCGGCGGACGACGGTGTCTGCCGGCCGTCGCGGCCGGTGACCGTGGTGCAGGCGCACGGCGCCGACGACCCCGTGATCCGCGCGGGCGGAGGCCTGCGCGACGGTCGTGCCTATCCGTCGGCGGCGGAGTCGGCAGCCGGATGGGCACGTCTCGACGGGTGCGCGACGGCACCCGCCACCGCCCCCGCCCGGCGCGACCTCGACAGCACGGTCCCCGGTGCCGAGACGACCGTGACGGCATGGGCCGGGTGCTCGGGCGCCGCCACGGTCGAGCTGTGGTCGATCGCCGGGGCGGACCACTCCCCCGCCCTCACCCGGTCGTTCGCGACGGCGGTGCTCGACCTCGTGACCGGCACACCCTGACGACGACCAAGGCTCGCCTGCCCTTGCTGGCGGTCGCCGGGAAGGCTCCTTAACCTGGAATGGTTCAAGAGAGCGATCGTCACCGGAAGCGAGGTTCACACCCATGACCACTCCCACGATGAAGCGCAACACTCCGCGGGCCGAGGCGTCCGACAAGCTCCGCGCCCACCTGCAGCGCGTGCTCGTCGCGCTGGTCGACCTGCACGTCCAGGGC
This sequence comes from Isoptericola sp. NPDC056605, assembly GCF_042792795.1. Taxonomy (NCBI): domain Bacteria; kingdom Bacillati; phylum Actinomycetota; class Actinomycetes; order Micrococcales; family Promicromonosporaceae; genus Isoptericola; species Isoptericola sp. NPDC056605. The sequence continues at coordinate 41,442 of NZ_JBHTVT010000016.1, forward strand.
AAGCAGGCCCACTGGAACGTCACCGGCCGCGGCTTCCGCGACCTGCACCTCCAGCTCGACGAGCTGGTCGACGTCGCGCGGGAGCACAGCGACACCGTCGCCGAGCGGCTCCGCGCCCTCCAGGCCGTGCCCGACGGCCGCACCGAGACCGTCGCCACCACGACCGACCTGTCGCCCTACCCCGCCGGCCTGGTCTCCGTCGAGGACACGGTCGACGCGATCGTCGAGCGCGTCGCGCAGACCGTCGAGGTCGCCCGCGAGGTGCACAACGACGTCGACGCCGAGGACCCGACCACGGCCGACCTGCTGCACGAGATCATCACGGACCTCGAGAAGCAGGCGTGGATGATCTCGTCGGAGAACACCGAGGTCTGATCGACGGCGCGGGCCGCTGCGCCCCTCCCGCTCACGACGACGGCGCGGTCCCCCACCGGGGGCCGCGCCGTCGTCGTGCGTGCTGCGGACCGTCAGATGACGCCGAAGGCGATCATCGCGTCCGCCACCTTGGTGAAGCCGGCGACGTTGGCGCCGACGACGTAGTCGCCGGGCGCCTCGTACTCCTCGGCGGTGGCGAGGCAGCTGTCGTGGATGCCGGTCATGATCTCCGCGAGGCGGGACTCGGTGTAGTCGAAGCTCCACGAGTCGCGCGAGGCGTTCTGCTGCATCTCCAGCGCCGACGTCGCGACGCCGCCCGCGTTCGCGGCCTTGCCCGGGCCGAAGAGCACGCCGGCGTCGCGCAGGAGGGCCACGGCCTCCGGGGTCGTCGGCATGTTGGCGCCCTCGGCGACGGCGAGCACACCGTTCGCGACGAGCTGCTTGGCGTCGGCCTCGGAGAGCTCGTTCTGGGTGGCGCAGGGAAGCGCGACGTCCGTCGGGACGTCCCAGATGCTGCCGTCGGACACCAGGCGGGCGCCGGGGCGCCGGTCGACGTAGTCGGACACGCGGCCGCGCTGGACCTCCTTGACCTCCTTGAGCAGGTCGAGGTCGATGCCCGCCTCGTCGACGACGTACCCGGACGAGTCGGAGAACGTGATCACGCGGCCGCCGAGCTGCTGCGCCTTCTCGGCCGCGTAGATCGCGACGTTGCCCGAGCCGGACACCGAGACGCGGCGGCCGTCGAGGCTCTCGCCCTTCGTGCCGAGCATGCTCTGCGCGAACAGCACCGCGCCGTAGCCGGTGGCCTCCCGGCGCACCAGCGAGCCGCCCCAGGTGAGGCCCTTGCCGGTGAGCACGCCGGACTCGTAGCGGTTGGTGATCCGCTTGTACTGGCCGAACAGGTAGCCGACCTCGCGGGCGCCCACGCCGATGTCACCGGCGGGCACGTCCGTGTACTCGCCGATGTGGCGGTACAGCTCGGTCATGAACGACTGGCAGAACCGCATGACCTCGCCGTCGGAGCGGCCGCGCGGGTCGAAGTCGGAGCCGCCCTTGCCGCCGCCGATCGGCAGGCCGGTGAGGGCGTTCTTGAAGATCTGCTCGAAGCCGAGGAACTTCACGATCCCCAGGTACACCGAGGGGTGGAAGCGCAGGCCGCCCTTGTACGGGCCGAGGGCCGAGTTGTACTCGACGCGGAACCCGCGGTTGATCCGCACGCGGCCCGTGTCGTCCACCCACGGCACGCGGAAGATGATCTGCCGCTCGGGCTCGCAGATGCGCTCGAGCACGGCGGCCTCGACGTACTGCGGGTTCTTGCGCAGCACCGGGCCCAGCGACTCGAAGACCTCTCGTACCGCCTGGTGGAACTCCACCTCGCCGGGGTTGCGACGCAGCACCTCGGCGAACACAGGCTGCAGACGGTCTTCCATGGGGGCTCCTCCCGAGTTCTGGGGAGCGCGCCCGCGGGGCCCAAGGGCGGCACGGCACACGCACGACCATCGCAGCCTAGACGTTCCCGAGACGACGTCTCACGCCCCGAGACGTCGCCTGGTGCCGGCCCGACACGCCGCGAGCGGGCGTCCGGCCCTGTACCGGTCGCGCAACAGGGCGGGACGCCCGCTCGAAGCGGGTCGCGTGGTCAGCCGAAGATGCGCGGCAGGGTGCCCTCGTGCGCCTCGCGGGCCTCGGCGAGCGACACCGTGAAGGTCTCGCCGTCGAAGCCACCGGCGACGGCCAGCTCCTCGCCGCCGGTGCGACCGAGGCGCAGCACCGGCACGCCGGCGGCCTCGGCCACCGCGACGAGCTCGGACTCGTGCTCCGCGTCGACGGCCACCAGGGCGCGCGCGGTGGACTCGCTGAACAGCGCGGCGAACGGCGTCACGCCGTCGCGGCCGGTGACGCCGTCGAGCGCGACGTCGGCGCCGACGCCGTAGCGCAGCGACGCCTCGAGCAGCCCCTGCGCGAGACCACCCTCGGACAGGTCGTGCGCGGCGGCGACGAGGCCCTGCTCGCGCGCCTCGACCAGCGCCGAGGCGAGCGCGCGCTCGGCCGCCAGGTCCACGCGCGGCGGCAGGCCGCCCAGGTGCCCGTGCTCGACGTCGGCCCACGCGGAGCCGTCCAGCTCGTCGGCGGTGCGGCCCAGCAGCAGGATCGACAGGCCCTCGGTGCGCCAGCCCGACGGCACCGCGGTGCGCACGTCGTCGATGACGCCGAGCACGCCGACGACCGGCGTCGGGTGGATCGAGGAGTCGATCTGGCCGGGCTCGCCCGTGCCGTTGTACAGCGACACGTTGCCGCCCGTGACCGGGACGCCGAGCTCCTGGCACGCGTCCGCGAGGCCCTCGATCGCCTCGACGAGCTGCCACATCGAGTCCGGGTGCTCCGGCGAGCCGAAGTTGAGGCAGTCCGTCACGGCGAGCGGCGTGGCGCCGGCCGTCGCGACGTTCCGGTACGCCTCCGCGAGCGCGAGCTGGGCGCCCGTGCGCGGGTCGAGCTTGCCGTAGCGGCCGTTCGCGTCGGTCGCGAGGGCGACGCCGCGGCCCGTGGCCTCGTCGACGCGGACCACGCCGCCGTCGTCGGGCTGCGCGAGCGCCGTGTTGCCCTGCACGAAGCGGTCGTACTGGTTGGTGACCCACGCCTTGGAGGCGAGGTTCGGCGACGCGAGCAGGCGCAGCGCGGTGGCGCGCAGGTCGTCGGCCGAGGTGGGGCGGGCCAGACCGGCGGCCACGGTGGTGTCGGCCTGCAGGCCGTCCTGCCACGCCGGGCGGGCGTAGGGGCGCTCGTAGACCGGGCCCTCGTGCGCGACCGTCTTCGGGTCGACGTCCACGATCCGCTGGCCGTGGTGGTCGATGGTGAGGCGGCCGGAGTCGTTGACCTCGCCGATGACGGCGGTCTCGACGTCCCACTTGCCGGTGATCGCGAGGAACTGCTCGAGCTTCTCGGGCGTGACCACCGCCATCATGCGCTCCTGCGACTCCGACATGAGGATCTCGCCGGCGTTCAGGGTGGGGTCGCGCAGCAGCACGTCGTCGAGCCAGACGTGCATGCCGCCGTCGCCGTTCGAGGCGAGCTCGCTCGTGGCGCAGGAGATGCCCGCGGCCCCGAGGTCCTGGATGCCCTCGACCACCTGGGCGGCGTAGAGCTCCAGGCAGCACTCGATGAGCACCTTCTCCATGAAGGGGTCGCCCACCTGGACGCTCGGCCGCTTGGCCGGCACGCCGTCCTCGAACGTCTCCGACGCGAGGATCGACGCACCGCCGATGCCGTCGCCGCCCGTGCGGGCGCCGAAGAGGACCACCTTGTTGCCGACGCCGGACGCGTTGGCGAGGTGGATGTCCTCGTGGCGCAGCACGCCGAGGCACAGCGCGTTGACGAGCGGGTTGCCCTGGTAGGAGCCGTCGAAGACGAGCTCGCCGCCGATGTTCGGCAGGCCCAGGCTGTTGCCGTAGCCACCGACGCCCGACACGACGCCGTGCACGACGCGCGCCGTGTCCGGGTGGTCGACGGCGCCGAAGCGGAGCTGGTCCATGACGGCCACGGGGCGCGCGCCCATCGAGATGATGTCGCGGACGATGCCGCCGACGCCGGTCGCGGCGCCCTGGTACGGCTCCACGAACGACGGGTGGTTGTGCGACTCGACCTTGAAGGTCACCGCCCAGCCGTCGCCGACGTCGACGACGCCCGCGTTCTCGCCGATGCCGACGAGCAGGTGCTCCTTCATCTCCTCGGTGACCCGGTCGCCGAACTTCTTCAGGTGCACCTTGGACGACTTGTACGAGCAGTGCTCGGACCACATCACCGAGTACATGGCCAGCTCGGCAGCCGTGGGGCGGCGCCCGAGCAGGTCGCGGATGCGCTGGTACTCGTCCGGCTTGAGGCCGAGCTCGGCGTACGGCTGGGCCTCGTCGGGCGTGGACGCGGCGTTCTCGACGGTGTCCAGCTGGGGGCGGGGGGCGGACACGGCTTCAGCACGGTCGGCAGCGGCGGTCATCAACTTCCCTCGGGTCGCGCGAGTACTGCAGAGCTCAGGGCTCGGACCGGGTGATCACCGCACCGCGGGGTGCCGGTATCCGGCGTCGGTCCGTGCGGGGGCGCCTCGCGGCGCGCCGCCAGTCTACCGGCGCCCGCCGGCACTCCCGACGGCGCCGCTAGGGTGCGCGCATGACCGCACCCGAGGGGCACGGACCGGCGCACCCGGCGGACGCGCGGGGAGCCGGGCCCGCCGACCTCCTCGCCTTCGCCTGCGAGCTCGCGCTGCTGGCGCTCCTGGCCGTGTCCGGCTGGCGCCTCGGCTCCCAGGTGGGCGACGGCGCGACAACCGTCGTCACCGGCGTCCTGCTGGCCGTCGGGCTCCCCGCGGTCGCGGTGGCCGTCTGGGGGCGGTGGCTGGCACGGAACGCGCCGGGCCGCCTCCGCCAGCCCGCGCGGCTCGTCGTGCAGGCCGCGCTGTTCGTGGTGGCGGGAGCGCTCGCCGCGGCGTCCGGCCTGCCCGGATGGGGCCTCGGGGTCGCCGCCGTCGGCGTCCTCGCGTTCGCGCTGACCCGGAGGTCGTGACCTCCCGCGCCGGGCGGGAACCGGGCAGGATGGGTCGGTGCCGATCCTGCCCACCGAACGCGACCCCCGGCTGATCACCGTGCGCCGGGGAGGGTCCCTCTCCGACGACCACCACCGGATGCTGGCCGAGTGGGCGGTGGCCTGCGCCGACCACGTGCTGCCGCTCTTCGAGCGGGAGGCGCCCGACGACGCCCGCCCGCGCGACGCCCTCGAGGTCGCCCGCGGGTGGATCCGGGACGAGGTGCCGATGCGGGAGGCGCACCGCACCGCCTTCGTCGCGAACGCCGCCGGCAAGGGCCGGCCCGACCCCGCACGGTTCGCGGCCCTCGCGGCCGGGCAGGCCGTCGCCGTGGCCCACGTCCCGGCGCACGACCTGGGTGCCGCCGCCTACGCCGTCCGGGCCGCGAGCGCCGCCGCCCCGGGGCCCGAGAGGGAGGTCGTCCGCCTCGCCGAGCGGGACTGGCAGCGGGAGCAGGTGCCCGCCGAGCTGCTCGACCTGGTCCTCGACGACCAGCGGGCGCGCTCCGCGATCTGCTGGGACGTCTTCGACGACTGACGCCCACCAGCCCCCGGCCGACGGGTCAGCCCTTGACCGACCCCGACGCGAGCCCCGCCACGTAGTACCGCTGCAGCGCCACGTACAGCACCACGCACGGGATCATCGCGACCACCGACCCGGCGGCCAGGAGCCCGAAGTTCACCTGGCCGTAGGCACCCTGCTGCAGGTTCACCAGCGACACCGGCAGCGTGTAGAGCGACGAGTCGGTGAGGAACGTCAGCGCCCCGAGGAACTCCGTCCACGAGGCGAGGAACGCGTACAGGGCGGCGGTCGCGGCGCCGGGCAGCACGAGGGGCCGCAGCACGGAGACGATCATGCGCACCGTCCCCGCGCCGTCGACGTGCGCCGAGTCCTCGATCTCGCCGGGCACCGACTCGAACGCGTTGCGCATGACGAAGACGCAGAACGGGAGGTTCACGGTCGTGTAGAAGAGCACGAGGCCGAACAGGCTGTCCGTGAGCCGCATGGCGTTCATCTGCAGGTACAGCGGGGTGAGGATCGCCTGGAACGGCACCATGAGCGTCACCAGCACCAGCCCGAACAGCAGGCCCCGCCCGCGGAAGCCGAACTTGGCGAACCCGTAGCCGGCGAGCGTCGCGAGGACGGCGGTGAGCACGGCCGTCGACACCGACACGACGACGGAGTTCACGATGCCGCGCCAGATCTCCGGCTGGTCGAGGATCAGCCGGAAGTTGACCCACGACAGGTCGAGGAAGCGCCCGTCGGGCGCGGCGACGACGACGTCGCCCGGCTGGCCGGCACGCACCAGCGCCAGCAGCAGCGGCACCACGAAGACGAGGGCGGCGAGGGTGCCGCCGACCGCGTAGAGCGTGCGGCGCACGCGCGTGTCGCGCTCGGGGCCGGACGCCGGCCCCGCCGCGCCGGGCGAGGACCCGCGGCCCGGGCTCGTGCCGCGGGAGCTCCCGCCCGGTGCACCCAGCCCGGTCGTGCCCGGTGCGCTCGTCGTGACCGCCATGTCAGCTCCTCTCCCGCAGCAGCCAGAACTGCGCCGCGGTGACCAGTCCGGTGATGACGACCAGGACGAGCGACATCGCCGTCGCCGCCCCCAGCTGCAGCTGCACGAACGCCCGCCGGTAGATCGCCATCACCACGGTGGTGGTGTCCGATCCCGGGCCGCCCTGGGTCAGGATGTAGAACTGCGTGAACGCGAGCAGCGACCCGATGACCGACAGCACGACGGTCATGGCGATGGTGCGCCGCAGCATGGGGATCGTGATCGAGCGCTCCCGCACCCACCAGGACGCGCCGTCGAGCTCCGCGGACTCGTAGACCTCGCGCGGGATGCCCTGCATCCCGGACATGAGCAGCACCATCGTCAGGCCCGACACCGCCCAGATCACCATGACGCACAGGAGCCCGGTGGCGAGCGGCCCGTCGACGAGCCACGCCGTCGAGCCGTCGGTGATCCCGAGGGCCTTGAGCACCACGTTCACCATGCCGCTGTTCGGCTGCGCCTCGAGCAGCATGAGGAAGCTGAGCGTCGTGAGGCCGATGACGTACGGGACGAAGAAGATCGTGCGCAGCACCGTGGCGCCGCGGCGGTTGGACCGCACGACCACCGCCAGCGTGTAGCCGAGCGCGAGGATCGGCAGCGTGACGATCGCGGTGTAGAGCAGGGTGTAGCCGACGGCCCGCCAGAACGTGGGGTCCGTGAGCACGGACGCGTAGTTCTCCAGGCCGACGAACCGCCACGTCCCGATGAGCGGGAGGTTGGTGAACGAGATCCCCACGGCGGAGACGAGCGGCACCAGCACGAACACGACGACGAACGCGACCGCCGGCGCGACGAGCAGCAGGCCGGTGCGGGCGGGGTGGGTGAGGGTGCCGTGGCGTCGTGCGGGCCGGGCGACGGCCGCGGCGCTCATGCCTGGGCCTGCCGGAGGATGCGGTCGTACGTGGTCTGGGCCTCGTCCATGGCGGCATCGACCTCCCCGTCGAAGACGGCCCGGCGGAACATGCGCAGCCAGGGCCCGTCCTGCTGGTTGTAGATGAGGTTGTAGGCGAGCGTGGTGGGGGCGTAGCCCGCGTCGAGCGACTTCAGCGTCGGGGTGACGAGCGGGTGCTCGGCCTCGAACTCCGGCGTCACGACGTCGGAACGGATCGGCGAGTAGAACCCGTCGGGCATGCGCGCCTGCTGCTCGAGGGCGACGGCGAAGCGGATCAGCTCGGTCGCGCCCTCGGGGTTCTTCCCGCCCGCGGGCATGCACAGGTTGTCGCCGCCGTCGAAGAACGCGCGGCCGCCGTCGGGCCCGGGCAGCAGCACCACGCGGCTGCGCTCCAGGAGCTCGGGCGACGCGTTCGGCGCGACGACGCCGTAGCCGCCCGGGAACATCCCGAGCCGTCCGGCGACGTAGTCGGCCGACCAGCGCGAGGCATCGTCGGCGAAGCAGCCGGGCGGCACCAGCTGCTCGTCCCAGAGCGTGCGCTCGAGGTCGAGGGTGCGCCGCAGCGCCTCGTTGCCGGCGACGTTCCCCCGCTGGTCGCCGACGTCGCCGACGATGAGGTCGGTGCCCGTGGCCCACACGTGCGGCTGCACGGTGAACCCCAGCGCGCCGGACGCGTTGCCGGGGAACGACCAGGCGTAGGTGTCGTCGTCGAGCGCGGCGATCGCGCGGGCGGCCTCGAGGATCCCGTCGAAGGACGCCGTGTGCTCGTCGACGTCCAGGCCGGCGCGGTCGAACAGCTCGGTGTTGCAGAACAGCACCGAGAAGTCGCCGAGGAAGGGCACCCCGTAGTGCTTCCCGTCCTTGGTCGCGAGGGCGAGGTGGCCGGGACTGAGGGCGTCGCCGAGGGCGAGGTCCTCCACCAGCGGCGTGAGGTCGGTGAACACGTCGCGAAACGCGAACATCGTCGAGTAGATGTCGTCGATGTCGATGACGTCGGGTACCCGGCCACCGCGGATCGCCGTGGCGACCTTGGTGACGTACTGACCGTTCTGGATCGGCGTGAGCCGCACCCGGACGCGGTCCTGCGCCGCGTGGAACGCGTCGACCACGGCCTGGACGCCGTTGACCGTGTCCGAGCGGCACCACATCTCCACCGTGCCGCGGGCACCCCCACCGAACCCCGGGGCACCGACGTCGACGGCGGTGACCGGGCTCGCGCACCCGGCCAGCCCGACCCCGGTGGCGGCCGTCGCGCCGCCCACGCCGAGCAGCGCGAGCAGCTGCCGTCTGGTGAGCTCCATCGCTCTCCTCCTCCGCGCCCGTCGGGCGCCGTGTCCTCCAGGTCCTGCCCGCGGACGGCGCTGCCCGCGGGGGCGGGGCGCCCGTTCCCGGGCGCCCCGCGAGTGGTGCTGCCGGTCAGGCCACGGGGATCCAGACCCGCATGGCCTGCGGGCCGCGGTTGGCCCACAGGTGGTACGGGACCGCCCGCAGCGTCACGGTGCCGGTGACGGCCGGGGCAGCCGTCGTCGCCGCGCGGTAGGGACCGTCGCCCGGCTCGGTCGCGGGCCGGCCCTGCACGGTGCCGGTGGCGGTCACGACGACGGCGCCGCCCAGCAGGTCGGGGCGGTCCTCCTCGCCCAGGGATCCGGCGACGTCGATCAGGACGTCGTCCACGACGGCGCCCGGCTCCTGGTCCACCTGCTCCAGCGCGTACACCAGCGGGCCGCGCTCGATCGCGACGCAGCCGCGCACGTCGTCGACCCGGGGGTCGGCGGCAGTCAGGCGGGGCGTCACGGGCAGCTCCAGCACGACGGCGTCGCCCGCCGCGAGCGGCCGGCCCACCGTGGCGTACGCGCCCGCCGCGACCGGGGCGCCGTCGAGCGTGGCGCCCTCGGCCCAGCCCGGGATCCGCAGCGCGAGACCCGCGCCCGCGGGTGCCTCCTCGACGTGCAGCGTCACGCGACCCCGGTACGGGTACTGCGTCTCGACGCGCACGCGCAGCGTGCCCCCCGGAAGCACGGCGGCGATGGTGCCGGGCGCGTACTGGTGCAGCTGGAGCGCGTCGTCGGTGAACGTCGCGAGGTAGCCCTCGAGGCTGGACAGCGTCCGCATGATGTTCGGCGGGCAGCAGGCGCAGCCGAACCACGGCCGGCGCCCGGCGGCGGGGTTGCGCTCCTCCTCCGCGTGCGCGCCGGAGCGCACCTGCAGCGGGTTGACGTAGAAGTACTCGGTGCCGCCCAGGGAGAGCCCGGAGAGGAAGCCGTTGAGCAGCATGCGCTCGATCTGGTCCGCGTACCGCGCGTCGCCGGTCGCGAGCAGCAGGCGCCACGCCCACTGCACCCCGCCGATGGCGGCGCACGTCTCCGCGTAGGCGCGGTCGTTGGGCAGCTCGTGCGGGTCGCCGAACGACTCGCCGTCCCAGCGGGAGCCGAGCCCGCCCGTGAGGTATTGCTTGCCGTCGACCATCGCCGCGTACTGCGCCTCGAGCGCCGCGAGGAGCTCGCGGTCGCCCGTCTCGACCGCGACGTCGGTGGCGCCCGCGCCGAGGTAGACGGCCCGCACGGCGTGCCCCTCGACGGTCGTCGCCTCGCGGACGCGCACCCGGTCGGAGAAGTAGGTGGGCTGCTTGCCGTGGGCCGCGACGATCCCCGTGCCGCGGGCCTCGACGAACCACGACGCCAGGTCCAGGTACGCGCGCGTCCCCGTCTCCCGGTAGAGCTCCACGAGCGCGGTCTCGATCACCGGGTGCCCGTCGACCTCGCGCAGCTGTCCCTCGCCGTCGCCGAACGTCTCGACGAGGTGGTCGGCCAGGCGGACGGCGACGTCGAGCAGCTCGCGCCGGCCTGTCGCCCGTACCTGCGCCACCGCCGCCTGCATGAGGTGGCCCGCGCAGTAGTGCTCGTGGCTCCACGGCAGGTCGGAGTAGCGCTCGACGCCGCGCAGCTGCGGCACCGAGTCGAGGTAGCCGTCGGGGGCCTGGGCGCCCGCGACGGCGCGCGTCACCTCGAGGATGTCGGCCAGCAGCGCCTCGTCGGGCTCGCGCCCGTACTCCCAGGCCGCGGCCTCGAGCCACTTGTGCACGTCGGAGTCCGCGAAGATCGGCCCCTGCGCCTCGCCCTCGGCCAGCCCGGCGGCGATCTCGAGGTTGCGCAGGTTCCCGTACTCCCGCAGGTGCCCCAGGCCCTCGGGCACCGACGCCTCGCGGTTCACGCGGAGCCGGTGGCCCCACAGCCCGCCGTCGAGGGTCGCGCTGCCCGGCGGCAGCGGTCGCAGGCTCGCCACCGCCGCAACGGTGGGCTCGGCAGGTCCGCGGACGGTCCCGAACGTCGTCGTCGTCATGCACCTCTCCCTCGAGGAAGGAAACTAGGAATCCGTTTTCCTTACCGTAGGGAGCGTTGCCGAAGCCGTCAACCGCTGTCCCGACAAGCGAAATCGCGTACCATCGGCACGGCCGGCCGTCGGTCGGCGGAACAGCAGGAAAGCAGAGGAGGCCTGATGGCGGAGACTCCGGGCGTCGTGCGGATCACCGACGTGGCCGCACTGGCGGGGGTGTCCCCCAGCACCGTCTCCAAAGCCCTCAACGACACCGGGTCCCTGCGGCCCGCCACCCGGGCCCGCGTGCGCGAGGCGGCCGAGCGCCTGGGCTTCGTGCCCGACGCCCAGGCACGGTCGCTCTCGGCCCGGCGCAGCTTCACCGTCGGCCTGCTGAGCACGGACTCGGCGGGCAGGTTCTCGCTGCCGGTCGTGCTCGGCGCCGAGAACGCGCTCGTCGGGGGTCAGATCTCCGCGCTGCTGGCCACGGCCCGGCACGACCCGGTCCGCGAGCAGCACCACGTGCGCAGCCTCGTCGCCCGGCGCGTGGACGGCATCATCGTCACCGGCCGCACGACCGACCCGCGGCCTCCCATCCAGGTGCCGATGCCGGTGGTCTACGCCTACTCGCCGTCCTCGGACCCCGACGACGCGTCGGTCGTGCCCGACGACACCGCCGGGATGACCGCCGTCGCGGAGCACCTGCTCTCCCTCGGACGCACCCGCGTCGCCTACGTCGGCGGTCGCGGCGACCAGGCGGCCTCCGTGCAGCGGCACGCCGCCCTGGCAGCCGCTCTCGGGGCGCGCGGCGCCGCGATCGTCGGCGAGCCGCAGTTCGGCGAGTGGTCCGAGCGGTGGGGCCGCCTCGCGGTCGACGTCGTGCTCGGCGACCACCGGGCCGGCGACCCGTTGCCGGTCGACGCCGTCGTGTTCGCCTCCGACCAGCTCGCCCGGGGTGGCTGCGACCGCCTGCGCGACCGCGGCGTGCGGGTGCCCGAGGACGTGGCCGTGACCGGCTACGACGACTGGGAGGTCATGGCGCTCGCCAGCAGGCCGCCGCTGACCACCGTGGATCCGCAGCTCGACCGGCTGGGGCAGCGGGCCGCCGAGCTCCTGCTCGCCGCGATCGACGGTCGCCCCGCGCACGGCACGGAGCTCTCACCGCCACGCCTCGTCGTACGAGGGTCCACCGCCGGGGACTCCTGAGCCGGGAGCCGCGTCAGCTCGCGGGGGCCTCGTCCTCGACCGGCGGGACCATGGAGATCGACGGGTCCAGGGCGGTCGCCACGGCCGCGAGCGCCCCGAGGATCAGCCCGACCCGCGTGTGCGGCAGCCGCCGCCCCTGCGCGCGCCAGCGCTCGCCACGCCGGTAGGCCCACTTCTCCCCCGCCACGGCGATCGTCACGGCGAGGGCGAGCGCGCCCGCCACGGCCGCTCCCGCGACGCCCGGGCCCGGCAGCGGGTCGGCGCCGTCGAGCGCCACGTCGGCCGCCAGCACGTTGTCGTCCGGTTCACGGGCATCCCGCCCGTCGGCCGGCGCGATCCCCTCGTCCGGCTCCGAGGCGTTCTCGCCGGCTGCGTTCTCGTCGGCGTCGCGCAGGTCGCGCAGCTCGTCGCGCACCTCACGCATCCCGTCGACGGCGGAGCGGCCCTCGCTGGTCAGGGCCATCCCGAGCCCGAGCCCCCCGGCCAGCACGCCCACCTTGGCCAGGGCGCGTGCCCAGCGCGGTCGGACGACGTCGGGCACGGCGTACCAGGCCAGCGTCGTGAGTCCGGTGATCGCGACGCTCCGGGCGTCGACCTGCCTGCGCGCGGCGGGCGTGTCCATGGGTCCACCTCCGGGTCGGGGCCTCGTGCGAGCGGCGGCACCGAGGTCCTCGGGCCGCCCGTGGGACAACGGGCGGCACCGGGGCAGAGTTCCGCGACTCCGGTCCGGCGTGAGGCCGACCTGCACGGATGACGTTTTCTTGACCTGTGGCCCTCGATCCTTGACCAGGATCATCACCAGGTGACGATTCTTCGTGAGCGGGGCCACGCGTGGCCCCGGTGGAGCCGGGGGTTTCGTCGGTTACCACAAGGTGGTTTGATGCGCACGTGGAACTGCTCAGAACCTTCGCTCCCGGTGCGTTCGCGTACGGGCTGGCGTCGTGGTCGTGGCTGGGGGTCCACGGCAAGACGCCCCGCTTCACGACCGTCTTCGGCGACGTCTTCCTCGAGTCCCTGGAGGGCTGGTGGTTCCTCGACACGATCGAGGGGTCGCTCGAGCTCCGCTGGGCCACCGCCGTCGAGATGTACACGGAGCTCGACTCGGCGGACGGGCGTGCGGACCTCCTCCTGGAGGACCTCTGCCGAGAGGTGCTCGACGCCGGCACCCACCCCCGCCCGGACGAGGTGCTCGCCTTCTCCCCGCACCCCGCGATCGGCGGACGGCTCCACGCCGACCACGTGGCCCCGCTCCGGTTCGAGCTCGCGCTGCGGCTCACCGGGGAGATGCACCACCAGCTGCGCGCGACGCTGGACCCGTCGCCCTCGCCCCTGCTGCTCGGGCACGTCGACCCCCCGGCTCCGGCTCTCACCTGGGACACGGCGGGGCGCGACCGCCGACCGTGACCCACCTGTGACCTGCACGATCCGCCCAGCAGATGCACGACCGGCCGTCGTGTCGTCTCCTGGAAAGGCACGGATGAGGCGGACCGTGGGAGGTAGGCATGAGACGGGTGCTCGTCGTCGGGCTCGTCGTAGGGGTCGTGGACGGGGCGTTGCTGGGCGCGTCGGCGGCGCTCGGCTGGACGTGGGTGGCGTGGGCCGCCCTGCTGGCCGGGCTCGGGGGCGCGGCGGTCGTGGCGATGTCCGTCCCGCCGGCGCGCGTCGCACGACCGGCCACCGTCACGCTCGGCCTGCCGCTGCGTGACGAGCAGGCGGCCGAGGAGGCGAGCGTCGTGCCCGCCCCGGTACCCGGCACGACGCCGGGAACGGTCGAGAGCCCGCCGGCCGTCGTCGAGGACTACCCGCAGCCGGTGCGCGCGGCCCAGCCGACGCCCGCCGCCGCCTGACGGCGAGCGCAGGGAGCGGGCGAGCACGCGAGAGAAGCCGCGAGAGAGAAGCCCGGACGGGACTGCGTCGACCGCAGTCCCGTCCGGGCTTCTCTCTCGCCGTCAGGAGCGCTTCTGCTTCTTCAGCGCCTTCTCGCTGACCGGCGCGGTGCCGTCGGCCCGCTGCTGGGCGTAGTACGCCCGCGCCTCGTCCTGCCGCTCCGCCTCGATGCCGGACGCGATGACCGCCCGGAGGTGCTCCGGCCCGTAGCCCCACGCGTCGACGAGGTCGACGGCGTGCGGACGCAGGCGGTCGAGCAGGCGGTCGACGTACGACGTCACCGTGCGGGCACGCTGCGCGGACAGCCGCCCGTTGATGAGGTACCAGGCGAGGTTGCGCTCGATGAGCGTGAGCCCGAAGACGTCGCGCACCCAGGTCATCACGCGGCGCGTGCCCGGGTCCTCGATCTGCTCGAGGGCGTCGGTGAACGCCGACCAGCGCAGCAGGTCCGCGTGCGCCCTGGCCGCCTCGACGAGCTGCACCTGGTTCTCGTCGAAGATCCGCGCGGCCGTGACGGGGTCGGCCTTCTGCGCGGGGCGCAGCGCCATGGCGACGTCCTCGACGATCGTCGCGACGCGGTCGGCGAGCAGCTCGCGCTGCGTCTCGGCGTCGCGCAGGTGCCCGGCCGCGCGGCGCGGGTCGCCGACGTCGGCGAGGGCCTGGCCGGCCCGGCGCAGGCCGGTGCGGTGCAGCGCGGCGTCCGCGGCGCGGTCGACGACGAACCGGGCGATGCCGGCCGGCGTCGACGTGGCGCCCTTGAGCGCCTTCGCGTAGTCGCCCACGAGGCGCTTGGCGACGAGCTGCAGCAGCACCGTGTTGTCGCCCTCGAACGTGGCGTACACGTCCATGTCGTGGTGCAGGCTCGTGATGCGGTTCTCGGTGATGAAGCCGGCGCCGCCACAGGCGACGCGGGCCTCCTGCAGCGTCTCCAGCACGAACGTGGTCGACGTCGCCTTGAGCGCCGCCGCCATCGTCTCGAGGTCTTCGCGGTTCTCGGGGGTGTCCTTCTCGCCGGAGAAGACGTCGTCGAACAGGTCGAGGAGGCGGTCGTGCGCGAAGTGCGTCGCGTAGGTCTCCGCGATGCGGGGGAACAGGCGGCGGCGGTGCGTCGCGTAGTCCAGCAGCACCGTCTCCTCGATCGGCGACGACGAGGTGAACTGCCGGCGCTCGGCGCCGTACTTCACGGCGATGGCGAGGCCCAGCTTGGACGCCGTCGACGCCGCGCCGTCCAGGGACACGCGGCCCTGCACCAACGAGCCGAGCATGGTGAAGAAGCGGCGGCCGGGGCTGTCGATCGACGACGAGTACGTGCCGTCGGCGGCGACCGCGCCGTAGCGGGCGAGCAGGTCCGTACGCGGGATGCGCACGTGGTCGAAGGCGAGCCGCCCGTTGTCGACGCCGCGCAGGCCGCCCTTGAGGCCGTCGTCGTGCCCGCTGATCCCGGGCAGGAACTCCATGGTCTCCGGGTCGCGCACCGGCACGTAGAAGCAGTGCACGCCGTGGTTGACGCCGTTCGTGATCAGCTGCGCGAAGACGGTGGCCGCCGTGGCGTGCACCGCCGCGTTGCCGAGGAACTCCTTCCACGCCGCGCGGAACGGCGTGTGGATCTCGAACTCCTCGGTCTCCGGGTCGTAGGTGGCGGTCGTGGCCACCGACGCGACGTCCGAGCCGTGCCCGATCTCCGTCATCGCGAACGCGCCCGGCACGGACAGGTCCATGGCGCCCGGCAGCAGACGGTCCTGCTGCTCCGGGGTGCCCAGGTGGAGGATCGCCGAGCCGAAGAGGCCCCACTGGACGCCCGCCTTGATCTGCAGCGACGGGTCGGCGACGGCGAGCTCCTCGAAGCCCGCCAGGTTCGCGCCCGGGGCGTCGGCCCCGCCGAGGCGCGTCGGGTACCCGAGCCAGACCTGGTGCTTCTCGTCGGTGGCGAGCAGCTTCATCTGCTCGAGCACGCGCTCGCGGTGCTCCGCCATCGAGAGCGACTCGTCCTTCCAGAAGGTCGGGTCGGTCGAGCGCGCGCGGGCGTGGCGGCGCCACTCCGGCCACCGGCCGAGCAGCTGCTCGGACAGGCCGGCCACGTCGACGCGCGGGGTCGCCTTGGGGGCGGGCACGCTGCCGGCGGCCTGCGTCGTCGCGGGACGGTCGGACGTCGTGGTCATCGGTTCTCCTGCGGGGGTGCGGGGATGGGGGTCGAAGGGTCGGGAGGCGTCATGCCCTCGTGGTGGAGGACGCCGACGGGGCCGGTCCACAGCCAGAGCGTCACCTGCTCGGTGAGCTCCTCCCGGGTGAGCCGGTCGGCTCCGTCATGGCCGAGCCACCACTCGCCGGCGCCGCGTACGAAGCCGACGGCCCCGGCGGCCCAGGCGGCGGCGAGCGCCGGGGGCACCTGGACGGCCCTGGCGAAGGGCTCGGCCACCAGCTCGATCACGGAGTCGAGGTACGCGCCGAGCGCCTCGACCTGCCCGGTCCCGACGGCGCCGGGGGCGGGCTCGTTGCCGCCGATGGCGGTACGGGTGACGAACCAGTAGACGTTGGGCGAGTGCTCGATCATCTCGAGGTACACCCGGACCATCGCGCGCAGGGCCGCGTGCGGGGTGGGCGCGGCCTCGGCCGCCTCGCGGAGGGCGTCGTGCATCGTCGCCACGACGTGCGCGGCCACGGCGAGGCGCAGCCCCGCCTTGTCCTCGAAGTACCGGTAGACGATCGACTTGGACGTGCCCGCCTCGCCCGCGATCTCGTCCATCGAGACCCCGGGGCCGCCGCGGTGCACGGCCTTGCGCGCGGCGTTGACGAGCTGCGCCCGGCGTGCGGCGCGATGATCGTCCCAGCGCGTCGAACGACCGTCGAGGGCCGCGCGGCCGTCCGGGGTCGAACGGGCGTCGAGCTGTTCCGCGGCCCTCATCGGCCGCACCTTGTGACTCGTCTCACGGGACTGAGAGTATCAGGTACTGTGAGTCCTACCTGACCGACGGAGTGAAGGATCTATCGCTGTGGCTACACGCAAGCCGTCCGACGGCTCCCCCCGGAGCACGTCCCGGAGGACCACCCCCGCCCCGTCGCCGTCCGCCCCCGCGGGCGTGCGCGACGCCGTGATCGTGGGCGGCAACCGCATCCCGTTCTCGCGCGCCGGCAAGAAGTACGCCGACGCCTCCAACCAGGAGATGTTCACCGCGGCGCTCGAAGGGCTCGTCGCCCGGTACGGGCTGCAGGGTGAGCGCCTCGGCGAGGTCGTGGGCGGCGCGGTCCTCAAGCACTCGCGCGACTTCAACCTGATCCGCGAGTCCGTGCTCGGCTCCTCGCTGTCGCCCCAGACCCCCGCGTTCGACCTGCAGCAGGCGTGCGCGACCGGCCTCGAGGCCGCGATCACCGTCGCGAACAAGATCCGCCTCGGCCAGATCGAGTCCGGCGTCGCCGGCGGCTCCGACACCGTCTCCGACGCACCGGTCGCCGTGAGCGAGGGGCTGCGCCGGGCGCTGCTCGACGCGTCGCACGCCAAGACGCTCCAGGCCCGCCTCAAGGCCTTCGCGAAGATCCGCCCCGCCGACCTCAAGCCCCTCACCCCCGCCACCGACGAGCCGCGCACCGGCCTGTCGATGGGTGAGCACCAGGCGATCACCACCGCCCGCTGGGGCATCTCCCGCGCCGCGCAGGACGAGGTCGCGCTCGCCAGCCACCAGCACCTCGCCGCCGCGTGGAACGCCGGGTTCTTCGACGACCTGGTCACGCCGTTCCGCGGCCTGACCCGTGACGACAACCTCCGCGCGGACACCTCGCTGGAGAAGCTCGCGAAGCTCAAGCCGGTGTTCGGCCGCGGCCTCGCCGAGCCCGCCGAGCCCACGATGACGGCCGGCAACTCCACGCCGCTGACCGACGGCGCCTCCACCGTGCTGCTGTCGTCGGCCGCGTGGGCCGCCGAGCGCGACCTGCCGGTGCTCGCGCGTCTCGTCGACGCCGAGACCGCCGCCGTCGACTTCGTGCACGGCCACGACGGACTCCTCATGGCGCCCGTGCACGCGGTGCCGCGCCTGCTGGCCCGCAACGGCCTGACCCTCGACGACTTCGACTTCTTCGAGATCCACGAGGCGTTCGCGTCGACCGTCCTCACCACGCTCGCCGCGTGGGAGGACGCCGACTACTGCAAGGCGGAGCTCGGCCTCGACACGCCGCTCGGCAGCGTCGACCGGGAGAAGCTCAACGTCAACGGCTCGTCGCTCGCGGCCGGCCACCCGTTCGCCGCCACCGGCGGGCGCATCCTTGCGACGGCGGCCAAGCTGGTCGCCGCGAAGGCCGCCGAGACCGGCCGGCCGGCCCGCGCCCTGATCTCCGTCTGCGCCGCCGGCGGCCTCGGGGCCACCGCCGTCGTCGAGTCCGTCTGAGAGGGAGCCCCGTGACCGACTCCTACACCAAGGCCGTCAACTCCGGCTTCACCAAGACGCTCGCGAAGAAGCTGGGCCTGCCGCGCCCCGCGATCCTGCGGCGCTTCCGCGCGGGCGACCCGCTCACCGTCGGGCCCGTCCTCGTCGTCTCGGACGACGCGTCCACCGGCGACGCGGACACCCTCGCCAAGGAGCTCCACGGCTGGGGCCTCGACGTGCGCCGTCAGCCCACCGACGACGCGCGCTGGGGCGCCGTGCTCCTCGTGCTCACCGAGGCGAAGCGACCCACCGACGTCTCCGCGGCCGTGCTGGCCACGGGCTCGGTCCTGCGCCGGCTCGCCACGAACGGGCGCGTCGTCACCGTCTCGCGCGCGGCCGCCGACGGCGACGCCCCCGCGCTCGCCGCGGCGCGCAACGGCGTCGACGGCTTCCTGCGCTCGCTCGCCAAGGAGCTGCGCGCGGGCGCCACCGGCAACGGGATCGTGCTCACCGACGGCGCCGCCGCGAACGCCACCTCGGTGCTCGCGACGCTGCGCTTCTTCCTGTCCGCCCGCTCGGCCTACGTCGACGGCCAGCTGCTGCCGGTCGGCCCGGCGGACGCCGAGGCTCCCGCCGACTGGGACCGGCCTCTGGCCGGGAAGGTCGCCGTCGTCACCGGGGCCGCCCGAGGCATCGGCGCCGCGATCGCGAAGACCCTCGCCCGCGACGGCGCCACCGTCGTGTGCGTGGACGTCCCCGCGGCCGGCGAGGGTCTGGCCCGCACCGCCAACGCGGTGGGCGGCACGGCGCTCCAGCTCGACGTGACGGCCGAGGACGCGGGCCGCCGCATCCTCGAGCACGCGCGCACCCGCCACGGCGGCCTCGACGTCGTGGTGCACAACGCGGGCATCCTGCGCGACAAGCTGCTGGCCAACATGAAGCCCGCCCAGTGGGACTCGGTCATCGCCGTCAACCTCGAGGCCCAGCTGCGCATCAACGACCAGCTGCTCGGCCTCGACGGGGGCGAGGGCGTGGACGGGCTGCGGATCGTCTCGCTCGCGTCGACCTCCGGCATCGCCGGCAACAAGGGCCAGACGAACTACGGCTTCTCCAAGGCGGGCGTCATCGGGCACACGCGCGCGACGGCCCCGCTCGTCGCCGCGCGCGGCGGCACCGCGAACGCCGTCGCCCCCGGCTTCATCGAGACCGAGATGACGGCGTCGATCCCGTTCGCCACCCGCGAGGTGGCCCGTCGGCTCAACTCGCTGCAGCAGGGCGGCAAGCCCGTCGACGTCGCCGAGGCGATCGTCTTCCTCGCGTCGCCAGCGTCCGCCGGGGTCAACGGCCAGGTGCTGCGCGTGTGCGGGCAGAACCTGGTGGGGCGGTGACGGCGAGCGCGCCGGCCACCAGCGCCGGCGAGCCGCTGCGCGTCGAGACCCTGCCCACCCTGCCGGGCCTCGGCAGCCTCTACGCGCGCGGCGCCGCCGCCTCCGGCCGCATCGCCGCGGGGCGGGCGATGCCGGGCCTGCCCGTCATCGGCCAGGGGCGGTCGGAGGGCGACGGGGAGGCTGCTCCCCTGACGCTGCCCGACGTCGCGTACCGCGTCTCCGACGTGCCGACGGCGGACCTCGCCCACCACCTGCACGACTACCAGCGGCTGCTGCACGAGCCCGTCACCGACGTGCTGCCGGCGGGGTACCTGCACGTGCTCGCGTTCCCGCTCGCGACGGCGGTCATGGTGCGTGGGGACTTCCCGCTGCCGCTGCTGGGGATGGTGCACCTGGCGAACGACGTCGAGCTCCGCGGGCCCGTCGTCCTGGGCGACGCGCTCGAGGTGCGCGCCTGGGCCGAGAACCTGCGCCCGCACAAGCGCGGCGTGCAGGTGGATCTCGTCGCCGAGGTGCGCCGCCAGGCGGACCCGGGCTCCGCCCCGGTGTGGCGGGGCGTGTCGACCTACCTCGCCAAGGGCTTCCACCTGCCGTGGACGGCGCCCGGGACGGACGCGGAGGACGAGCACGACGGCGAGGACCGCGCGCCCACGGGCACGTGGACGCCCCCGCTGCCCACCGGCCGGTGGGCGCTCGGGCCGGGCACCGGCCGCGCGTACGGCGCGGTCTCGGGCGACCGGAACCCGATCCACCTGTCGGCGCTGTCCGCCAAGGCGTTCGGCTTCCCGCGCGCCATCGCGCACGGCATGTACACGGCGGCGCGTGCCCTGGCCGACGTCGGGCACGCGCGCGGCGAGGCGTACCGCTGGACGGTCGAGTTCGCCTCGCCCGTGCTGCTGCCCGGCACGGTGGACGTGGCCGTGACCCCGGACGACGGCGGCGGCTTCGCCTACGTCGGCTGGAACGGCGGCCGCGGCCGCCAGCACTTCCGCGGCACGGTCACGCCGCTCTGACCTGGTGTCCGCGAGGTAGCCCGAGAGCTGCCGAGGTCGTTCGGAGCGCCGCGAGGTAGTGCGCACTACCTCGCGGCGCCTCGAACTACCTCGCGGCGCTGGGCACTACCTCGGCGTGCGGGCCTGGGGCAGGATCGGGTGCATGACCACCCTCGGCTGCATCCTCGCGCCCTACGGCAACCCGCCCTCGCGGTTCGTCCCGTTCGCCCGCACCGCCGAGGCCGCCGGCCTCGACGAGGTCTGGCTGTGGGAGGACTGCTTCCTCGAGTCCGGCCCGTCCGCGGCCGCGGCGATGCTGAGCGCCACCGACCGCCTGCGCGTCGGGATCGGCGTCATGCCGCTGCCGCTGCGCAACGTGGCGCTCACCGCGATGGAGACGGCGACGATCGACGGCATGTTCCCCGGTCGGTTCCTGCCGGGCGTGGGGCACGGCGTGCAGGACTGGATGGGCCAGGTCGGCGCCCGGGTGGCGTCGCCGCTGACGCTCATGCGCGAGCAGGTCACCGCGCTCCGCGCGCTGCTCGCCGGGGAGCGGGTCACGACGTCCGGCCGCTACGTGACCCTCGACGGCGTCGCCCTCGACTGGCCGCCCGCCGTCGCGCCGCCCGTGGTCGCGGCGGCGAAGGGCCCGAGGACGATGCGGCTGGTCGGCGAGATCGCCGACGGCGTCGTCATCGACGGGGACGCCGGCGTCCAGGGGGCCCGCGAGGCGATCGCGCTGCTCGACGAGGGGCGTGCGGCCGCCGGACTGCCGCCCGTCGCGGAGTCCGGGCCGGGCAGCGCGCACCCGTTCCGGGCGGTGGCGTTCGCGCAGGTCGCCACCGGCGCCGGGGCGGCCGACCGGCTGCGTGCCTCGCTCGCGAAGTGGGACGTCGACGCGACCTCCGACGAGGTCCTCGCCGACCACGCCACGTGGGGCTCAGCGGAGGAGGTCGCCGACGGGCTGCGCCGCTTCGCCGCGCTCGGCGTCACGACCGTCGTCGCGCAGCCGACGCAGGACGAACCGGACCTCGACGGGTTCGCGGCGTTCCTCGGGCAGGAGGTCGCGCCGCTGCTGCGGTAGCCGTCAGCCCGCGGTCCGCGGGATCGACCGCGTCCACCGCCGCTCGAAGACGACCTCGTCGCCGTCGCGCGCCACCACCTCGTTCTCGGTGTGGAAGGCGTGGTCGTCGCAGGAGATCTCCGACCGGGTGACGACGCTCGCGTCCCAGCCGCCGGCCATCCCCGCGGGCAGCGGGTCGCCCGCGTCGCGGCGCAGCCGCACCGTCCAGTCCGAGCGGGTGCGCGCGCTGGTGGCGTCCCGTCCGATCCAGTACCGCTCGAGCGCGTCCTCGGTGAACTCCAGGCCGTCGGGGTAGGTGCGGGTGCCGCCGTAGCGCGGGTCCACCTCCAGCAGCCACCGGCCCTCGGCGACGTCGCGCACGACCCGCCGCTCCGGCCGCGCCTCGCCCGCCTCGCCGAAGACGACGCCCAGCGGCGGCGTCTGCTCGGGCTCCTCGAAGACGACGGGCGGGTGCGACGACGCCCGGTCGTGCACGGGCAGCTCCAGCGCACCGTCGCCGACCGCGACGGCGAGCACGGCGTCGCCGGGCTGCGGCCAGACCCACGGCCAGTACGCGGAGGACACCGCGAGGCGCAGCCGGTGCCCGGGCGCCAGCGCGTAGCCGGTGCCGGTGAGCTCGAACGACACCTCCTCCGTCGCGCCCGGCGTCCACGGCACGACGCGGTCGCGACCGTGCCGGGCCGACAGGTTGAGCACGCCGCGCGTGACGAGCGTCGACGAGCCGTCCGGGCCGACGTCGCACAGGCGCGCCACGACCTGCCCCTTCTCCCCCGAGCACGTGAGCCGCAGCCGCACGCGGGCGCGCCCCAGGATCTCCAGCGGCGCGGTGAGCGGGGCGGAGTCGAAGCAGAGCGACCGCCCGTCCTCCTCCCGCTGGTCGGGCGGCAGGTCCGCGTCGTTGCCGAACGGGAAGAACCGGCCGGCGTCCACGCCGGTGTGCGACGGCGAGTCCACCAGCCACGACGTCGGCACAGGGTGACCGCCCGCGAGCGCCCCGACCGTCGGCGCCGTCGTCCGCAGGCCGCCCTCGGGCGGGTCGTCGGCGTCGACGGCGACGAGCGGCAGCTCGCGGGGGAAGACGTGCGGCGACGGCCACGACGGCTCGCCCACCCACCGGCCGGGCAGCTCGTCGTAGACGGTGGCGGGCGGCACGGACTCGCTGATCCACGCGCGCAGCGGCGGGTCGTCGAGGACGCCGCGGTCGGCGCCCTTGAGCCAGTGGTCCCACCAGCGCAGCGTCTCCTGCAGGAAGCCGATGGCCGGGCCCGGCGGCAGAACGCGGTCGGGGTACTGGTGCGACCACGGGCCGAGGATGCCGCGCACGGGGGCGCGCAGGGCGCCGTCGTCGCGCGCCGCGGCGAGCCGCAGCACGGTGTCGCGGTACGGGTCGTTCCAGCCGCCGACGGCGAGCACCGCCGCCGAGATCGTCGAGTAGTCCTCGATGACGCTGCCGTGCCGCCAGTAGTCGTCGCGGCTCTGGTGGTCCAGCCAGGTGTGCACGAACGGCTCGGTGCGCTCCAGCCGGTCGAGCCACTGCTCGCGCCAGCCCTCCCCCACGTACACCGGGTCCGGCGGGCGCGAGCAGAACGCGAGCATCGTGGCCGCCCACGCGTGCATGTCGACGGCCAGCACGGAGCCGCCCGTGTAGTGCACGTCGTTGTCGTAGCGGTCGTCGGTGGAGCAGACCGTGACGATCGCCTTCAACGGCTCGGGCGCGAGCGCCGCGATCTGGAGCGAGTTGAAGCCGCCCCACGAGATGCCGAACATGCCGACCGACCCGTCGCACCAGCCCTGCGCCGCCAGCCACTCCACGACGGCCACCCCGTCCGCGAGCTCGGTGGGCGAGTACTCGTCGTCCTGGAACCCGTCGGAGTTGCCGCTGCCCCGGATGTCCACCCGCACCGACGCGTACCCGTGCCCCGCGTAGTAGGGGTGGCGCTGGGCGTCGCGCGGGGCCGTCCAGTCGGACAGCCGGTAGGGCAGGTACTCGAGGATCGCCGGGACAGGCGTCGGGTCGACGGGCCTCCAGACGCGGGCCGCGAGGCGCGTGCCGTCGGCCAGGGGGATCCACAGGTCCTCGACGAGGGTCTCGTAGGGCAGGTCGGTCACGTGGCGCATGGGTCCTCCGGCGCTCGGACGATCAGTGGACGGGTGCCTCAGTGGACGGGGTGCATGGTGCGCTTCATCCACGGCGACAGGGCGAGCACGACGACGGCGACGATCACGGGCACGGCGCCGTTGACGGCGAAGTAGACGCCGTCTGGCACCTCGCCGTAGAAGCGGACGGTCTGCGCCTGGATGCCGTTGGCCAGCGCGATCGACAGGAACCACACCGCCATCGACTGGCTGGAGAACGCGAGCGGGGCGAGCTTCGTGGTGGCCGACAGGCCGGTGGTCTGCAGCAGGACGTCACCCAGGCCGAGCAGCGTCAGGGAGACCAGCAGCCACCAGACGGCGATCCGCCAGTCGCCGGACTGCCCGCTCACGGCCGGCACGAGGACGAGGTAGGACAGGCCGCCGAGCAGGGCACCGAAGGCGACCTTCTTGGACGCGTGCGGCTGGCGCGGCCCCAGCCACGTCCACAGGGCCGCGACGAGCGGGGCGACGAGCACCTCGGCGGCACCCAGGTAGGAGCTGAACCAGGCCGACGGCACGTCCCAGCCGAAGATGGTCCGCTGCACGTGGTCCTCGGCCAGCAGGATCAGCACCGAGTACGCCTGGAACAGCACGAAGTTGAACGCCACCGACGCGATCCACAGCACGAGGAACGGGCGCAGGCGGCCGCGCTCCTCGGTCGTCACGCGCGGGCTGCGGAACATCACCGTGAAGTAGACGATCGGCGCCACCATCGCGATCACGGTGAGGGCGTCCACGACCCCGGCGATGCTGAGCCGCCCGACCAGGGCGAGCACCACGAGGACGACGACCACGGCCGCCGCCGCGCCGAGCAGGAGCAGGCGGGTCCGGCGCGCGGCGTCGGGCGGCAGGGGCGCCTCGGCCGGCCGGCCGTATCCCGGGATCCGCCGGCGCCCCACGACGTACTGGATCAGCCCCGCCGTCATGCCGATCGCGGCGGCGGAGAAGCCCCAGTGCCAGCCGACCTCGGCGCCCAGCCAGCCGGTGACCAGCGGACCGACGAACGCGCCCACGTTGATGCCCATGTAGTACAGCGCGAACCCGGCGTCGCGGCGGTCGTCGTCGGTGGAGTAGAGCTTGCCCACGAGCGTCGACACGTTGGGCTTGAGCAGCCCGGTGCCGAGGCTGATGAGCACGAGCCCGATCCACGTGGAGATCTCCGCCGGTACCGCCATCGTGTAGTGGCCGGCGGCGATGAGGATGCCGCCCCACAGCACCGCGCGGTAGGAGCCGAGGACGCGGTCGGCGATCCAGCCGCCGCCCACGGACACGAGGTAGACCATCGTGCCGTAGCCGGCGGCGATGGACGCCGCGTTGCCGGGCTCCATCGCGAGGCCGTCGTCGGCGACCGAGGCGGTGAAGTAGAGGACGAGGATCGCCTGCATCCCCAGGAACGAGAACCGCTCCCAGACCTCCAGGCTGAAGAGCGTCGCGAGGCCGCGGGGGTGGCCGAAGAACGCCCGGTCGTCGTGGGCGTCGGAGCCGGGGGCCGGGTCGACGGCGGGAGCGTCCTCGGTGGTCACCCGTCCAGACTCCCACCGCCCGCGCCCGCCGACCTGCCGAGCACGGGGGTGCGGACGTCAGCGACCGGCGAGCCGGGCCTCGAGGCCGGCGCGGACGCCGGGCCACTCGTCGTCGACGATCGAGAAGTAGGCGGTGTCCCCCACCGTGCCGTCGGCGGCGACGCGGTGCTTGCGCAGCACGCCCTCCGGCGTGGCGCCGAGGCGCCGGATGGCCGCGCACGAGCGCGTGTTGCGGGAGTCGGCGCGCAGCGCGACCCGGCGCATGCCCCACTCGTCGAACGCGTGCCGCAGCAGCAGGAGCTTGCACGCCGGGTTGGTCGTGCCGCCCCACCAGTCGCGACCGTAGAAGGTGGTGCCGATCTCCACGCGGCGCGGGCCCGGCGCCAGCTCGTAGAACCGGGTGGACCCGCGCACCGCCCCGTCGTCGCCCACGACGGCGAACGCCGTCGTGCCCGGCGTCGCGACGCCCGCCTCGATCCACGCCTCGAGGTCCGCGACCCCTGACGGGACCGGCGACGTCATGCCGAACCAGAGGTCGGCGTCGATCAGGGGGAGCAGCGCCTCGGCGTGCTGCGGGCCGAGCGGCTCCAGGCGCACGCCGTGGCCGGCGAGGACGAGGTCGTGGATCACCGGCCCATCCTCGCCGACCATGCCCGTGCGCACGTTCTCGCGCCGCATTCCGAGCACCACCCCATGCTCGGCGCAGGATGGGGGCATGGACGACGCCCTGCACGAGATGACCGCCACCCGGTTGCGCGACCTGCTGCGCGCGGGAGAGCTCACGCCGACCGAGGTGGCCGACCACTTCCTCGCCCGGATCGAGCGCGCCAACCCCGACCTGGGGGCGTTCGCCACCGTCGCCCCCGAGGCGGCGCGCGCGCGGACGGCGGCCCTCGAGCGCGACGGCGCGCACGGCCGGGCGATCCTGTGGGGGCTGCCCGGCGGGGACAAGGACCTGTGGATGCGGGCCGGCGTGCCCGCCCGGTTCGGCTCCCGCGCCTTCGCCGGCGACGACGCCGTCGTGCCGCCGGTGAGCGACGAGATCGTCGACGTCCTCGACGCCGCCGGCATGGTGAGCCTCGGCCGCACGACCGCCCCCGAGCTCGGCTTCCCCGCGTACACCGAGCCGCTGGCGGGGCCGGTGGCACGCAACCCGTGGGACCCGAGCCTCGGGGCGGGCGGGTCGAGCGGCGGCGCCGCCGTCGCCGTCGCGGCGGGCCTGCTTCCGTGCGCGCCGGGGTCGGACGGCGGCGGGTCGGTTCGCATCCCCGCCGCCGCGTGCGGCGTGGTCGGGCTCAAGCCGAGCCGCGGCCTCGTGCCGGCGGGGTCGGGCCAGGAGTCGCTGGGCGGGCTGGTCGTCAACGGGCCGCTCGCCCGCACCACCGAGGACACCGCGCTGCTGCTGGAGGGCATGCTCACCTGGACCCCGGACGGCCGCGTGGCGCACCCGCTCACGCTGCGCGCGCCGTCGGCCCGCGCCGGGGAGTACCTGGCCGCGGCGCGGCGCGGAGAGGTGGCGGGTGATGGGGGCGAGGACGTGCGGGGCCGGTTCCGGATCGGTGTCGCGACCGACTCCGCCTGGGACGACTTCTACGCGATCACGACGTCGGACGAGGCACGCGCCGCGCTCGACACCGGCGTGGCGACGCTCGCCGGCCTGGGGCACGAGGTCGACCACCTGTCCCTCGAGCCCGACCCGACGTACGGCCCCGCCTTCCGCACCCTGTGGATGGCGGGCGCCTCCGCGGTCCCGCTGGACGACCCCGCACGGCTCGACCGGCTCGAGCCGCTCACCCGGTGGCTCATCGGCCGCGGCCGCCAGGTGCCCGCCCGCGAGCTCGCCGAGGCGCTGCGTGCGCTCACGGCGTTCGAGCGCAGGCTGGTCGCGCAGGTGTCACGGTTCGACGCCGTCGTCACCCCCGCGCTCGCGATGACGCCCCGCCCGCTCGGCTGGTTCGACCCCGAGGACCCCGAGCGCAACTTCGAGCAGCAGTGCCAGTACACGCCGTGGACGTCGATGCTCAACGTGGCGGGGCTGCCGGCGATCACGCTGCCGACCCGCTGGACCGACGACGGGCTGCCGATGGGCGTCCAGCTGATCGGGCGGCCGGGCGGCGAGACGACGCTCCTCGCGCTCGCCGCCCAGCTCGAGGACCGGCTGCGCTGGGCGGACCGGCACCCTCCGGCCTGGTGATCAGGCGGGAACCCTCTCCGCCGTCGCGCCGTCGAGCGGCGGGTAGGTCTCGCCACCCACCCGCTCCGCCGCCGCGATGTACCCGGCCAGGGCCGAGCGCGAGCGGGCGAGCCTCGCCATCTGGTCCTCCAGACGCCGCAGGCGGGAGCGCATCGCGGTCAGGAGCTCGGCACAGCCGGGCAGCTGCGGCTCCTCGCCGACCGCGCACGGCAGGACGTAGGCGATGTCCTCGGACGACAGGCCCGCGTCGAGCAGGTGCCGGATCTGCCGCACCCGCAGCACGGCCCCCTCGTCGAACTCGCGGTAGCCGTTCGAGCGTCGGGCGACGTCCAGCAGGCCCTGGGCCTCGTAGTAGCGCAGCTGGTGCGTCCGCACGCCCGTGCGGCGGCTCAGCTCACCGATCCGCATCCCGCTCCCCCTTGACCTTCACACCGGTATGAACGTCGACGATGCTGCCATGGTCACCAGAACCCACAAGCCGTCGTCCCCCGCCCCCGTCTCCGTCGTCGGACTCGGCCTCATGGGTCGCGCGCTCGCCGGCGCGTTCCTGCGGGCCGGACACCCCACCACCGTGTGGAACCGCACCCCCGCCAGGGCCGACGCGTTGGTGGCGGACGGCGCCCACCTGGCGCCCACGGCGGCCGCGGCGGTCCGTCCCGGCGGCCTGACGATCGTCTGCCTCACCGACGACGCCGCCGTGCGCGAGCTGCTCGGCCACGACGACGTCGACCTCGCCGGCGCCACGCTGGTCAACCTCACGTCCAGCAGCTCCTCGCAGGCCAGGGAGACCGCCCGGTGGGCCGCCCGGCGCGGCGCGCGATACCTCGACGGCGCGATCATGGCCGTGCCGCCCGCGATCGGGACGGCGGACGCGGTCGTCCTGCACAGCGGGCCCCGGACGGACTTCGACGCGCACGCCGCCACCCTCGCCGCGCTCGGCACCGTCACCCACCTCGGCGAGGACCCCGGGCTGGCGTCCCTCTACGACGCGGCCGGCCTCACGATGATGTGGAGCGTCCTCGACGCGTGGCTGCACGGCACCGCCATGCTCCGCACGGCCGGGGTGGACGCCGCCGCCTTCGCCCCGTTCGCCCGGCAGATCGCGGAGGGCGTGGCCGCCTGGCTGCCCGGCTACGCGGAGCAGGTCGACAGCGGCAGGTTCCCGGCGGAGGCCTCGGCCCTCGAGACGGACGCGCGCGCGATGGCGCACCTCGTCGAGGAGAGCGCGGTGCTGGGCGTGAGCACCGAGCTGCCGAGACTGCTCAAGGCCGTGGCCGACCGTGGCGTCGCCGCGGGCCACGGTCACGAGCAGTACCCGGTGCTGATCGAGGAGTTCGGCCGCCCGACGCCCTGACCTGCCGGTCGCCACCCGGAGGACCACGACCTGAGACGTCGGCGTGCGAGCCGGCGGGCACGCGCCTACGGTCGGTGCTCGAGGTCGTTCGTCCGACGGAAGGAGCCCCGATGGGACTGGGAGACAAGGCCAAGCACCTGGCGGAAGAGGCCGAAGGCAAGGCCAAGGAAGCCACGGGCAAGCTCACCGACGACGAGAGCAAAGAGGCCGAGGGCAAGGCCCAGCAGGCCAGCGCGAACCTCAAGCAGGCGGGCGACGACGTCAAGGACGCGTTCAAGGGCTGACCCGCTGACACGACGGGGCGCCACCGCACGGTGGCGCCCCGTCGTCATGTCCGCCCGGGGCAGGGCCGACGGCTCAGAGGTCGTCGGGCAGGCAGCCGAACGCCTCGTCGGCGCCCAGCGCGGCGGTGGCGAGCAGCCCCTCGAGGCCGGAGCCCTCGGGCACGGGGCGCGGGTCGTCGACGACGACCCACAGCCCGTCCACGACGTCGTACTGCGCCTGCGGCCCCTCGGTCACGAGCGAGCGGACGGCGGCGACGAGCCGCTCGACCTCCTCGCCCGCGGTGCCGAGGCCCACCGACGCGCGGACGGCGCCGGCGTCGAAGCCGAGGCGGCCGAGCAGCGGGTGGGCGCAGAACCGGCCGTCGCGCACGCCGATGCCGTGCTCGGCGGACAGGTACGCGGCGACGAGGCCGGGGTCGTATCCGGTGACGGTGAACGTCACGACCCCCACCGGGTCGACGGCGTCGTCCCAGACGTGGACGACCTCGACGCGCTCGATCTCGCCGAGCCCGTCCACGAGCCGGCGCCGCAGGGCGTCCTCGTGCCCGGCCGCGACCCACGGGTCGAGGGCGGCGAGCTCGTCGCACGCGGCCGCGAGCGCCACCGCTCCCACGACGTTGGGCGAGCCGGCCTCGTGCCGGGCGGGGCCCTCGTGCCAGTCGGTCGTGGTGGTGCGCACCCGGCGCACGGCGCCGCCGCCGGCCAGGTACGGGGTGCCGGCGTCGAGCCAGTCGCGCCGGCCGACCAGGGCACCGGCCCCGAACGGCGCGTACGTCTTGTGGCCCGAGAACGCGACGTAGTCGACGCCCGTCTCCGCGAGCGAGAAGCGGCGGTGCGGCACCAGCTGGGCGCCGTCGAGCACGACGCGCGCGCCGGCGCCGTGCGCGGCGGCGACGACGTCGGCCACGGGCAGCGCCTCGCCGGTCACGTTGGACGCGCCGGTGAGCGCCAGGAGGGCGTAGGGGCGGCCCGCGGCAGCGGCCGACCCCAGCTCTTCCTCGATCTCCGCGAGGGTGGCGGCCACGGACGGGCCGCCCGCGACGACGGTCGCGTCGGTGACGCGCTGCCAGGGCAGCAGGTTGGCGTGGTGCTCGATGTCGAGCACGAGGACGCGGCCGGGCTCGCCGGTGGCCGGGTCGGCGGGCACGCAGCCCGCGAGCAGGTTGAGCGAGTCCGTCGTGTTGCGGGTGACGATCGTGAGGTCGTCCTCGCGGGCTCCGACGAACGCGCCGATCGTGCGGCGGGCCGTCTCGTACAGGGCCGTCGAGACCTGCGACAGGTAGCCGGCGCCGCGATGGACGCTGGCGTACAGCGGC
This sequence comes from Isoptericola sp. NPDC056605, assembly GCF_042792795.1. Classification (NCBI taxonomy): domain Bacteria; kingdom Bacillati; phylum Actinomycetota; class Actinomycetes; order Micrococcales; family Promicromonosporaceae; genus Isoptericola; species Isoptericola sp. NPDC056605. Next base: position 71,868 of record NZ_JBHTVT010000016.1, read on the forward strand.
AGCACGCGCGCGACCCGGTCGGCCACGGCCTGCAGGGCGGGCGCCGACGCCGCGACGTCGAGGTTGGCGTACGGCAGCTGACGGCCGTCGACGAGCGGCACGAGCGTGTCGCTCCCGACGACGGGCAGCACGGGTGCGACGTCCTGCACGGCGCCGACGCGCACGGCGGGCACCGCAGGCGCGGGGGTGAGCGTGGTCATGCGTGGTCCTCCTCGGTCGTGCCGGGGAGGTGGCTCCCCGCGCTTGCCCGCGCGCCGGACGGCGCAGGGCCAGGTCGTCACCCGGGGCACCCCGCCGCGAGAGGAGGGTTGCCGGCCAGCGAGCCGGGGCTTCGCGCTGGCGCTCTTGACCTGCCGCCCATCGTGCGTGCGCAGCACCACATGGTCAAGCGGAGCCCGCCCCCTTCTCACGATGCGGTCGCGTGAGACGCTGGATGCATGCCCGATCGCACCGTTCCGGCCTCCGGCGCGCCTCCGGGAGGCCCCGTCGGAAGCCCCGTCGGAACCCCGGCCGAGCTGGTCGCCCGCGCCCTCGCCGGCGGCGACCTCCACGCCGCAGGGCTCGCCGCCCGCGCGGCGACCGGGGACGACGCCGCCGACGTCCTCGACCTCGTCGGCGGGCGGGCCGCCGCGGGCTCCGCGCCCGCGACCGAGCTGCTGGTGGAGCTGCTGGACGCGTCCGGCGTCGTCCGGCGCTTCGTGCGCGGCGCCCTGCTCGACGAGGCCGCCGTGGACGACGTCTCCCAGGACGTGCTGGTCTCCGTGGCGACGTCGGTCCGGTCGTTCGCGGGCGGGTCGCGGGTCACCACGTGGGTGCACGGGATCGTGCGCCACCGGGTGGTCGACCACCTGCGTCGGCAGCGCGCCACCGCTCCCCTGCCCGACGACGACGTCGGGCCGTCGGAACGGATGAGCTCCCTCATCGCCACGCGCGCCACCGTGCGCGACGCGCTCGCCGCCCTGCCCGAGCTCTACCGCGAGCCCGTGACGCTGCGCGACATCGAGGGCCTGCCCTACGCGGAGGTGGCCGACCGTCTGGGTCGCAGCGTCGGCACCGTGAAGTCACAGGTCTCGCGCGGCCGCGCGCTCGTGGCCGCGGCCCTCGGGGGCCTGTCCTGATGGCCGCGGCGGCCGCGCCCGAGCCGCTGCTCGGGCGGTACCGGGTGGGCGACGTGATCGGCGTCGGGTCGTTCGCCACCGTGCACCGCGCCGTGGACGAGCGGCTGGACGACGTCGTCGTGGTGAAGGTGCTGGCCGAGAACCACAGCCTCAACCCGGAGGTCCGCGAGCGGTTCATCGCGGAGGGCCGGGCGCTGCGGCGGGTGGCGAGCCCGCACGTCGTCGCCGTGCACGACATCGGCGAGAGCGACCGCCAGCAGCCCTACCTCGTCCTCGAGCTCGCCGACCGCGGCACCCTCGCGGCCCGCGTCGCGGCCCTGCGGGCGGACGGGTGGACGGCGACGCCCGCCGACGTGCTCGCCGTCGCCCGGGGGCTCGCCGCCGCGGTCGAGGCCGTGCACGCCGCACGCCTCGTGCACCGGGACCTCAGCCCCGGCAACGTGCTGCTGCGCACCGGCCCGGAGGGCGCGGTCGAGGGCGTTCCCGCCGCCGTCGTCCGGCCGGACGAGCGCCTCGTCCTGGCCGACCTCGGCATGAGCAAGGACCTGGCCCGCAGCTCCGGGCTGACCGTCGCGGGCGGCACCGAGGGGTTCCGGCCGCCGGAGCAGGACGGCCCCGGCACGGTCGACACCCGCGCCGACCTGTGGGCGATGTCCGCGCTGCTGTCCTGGCTCGTCGACGGCGCCGACCTCCCGCGCTCCCTCGACGCCGCGCTGCGCCGCAGCCTCGCCGACGCCCCCGCCCGGCGGCACCCCGACGCCGCAGCCTGGCTGGCCGACGTCGAGGGGGCGCTCGGCCCGGGCACGACCGGCGGCCCGGACCGCGCGCGACGCCGCCCCGGCGCCGTCGTCGCCGCGGTCACCGCCGCCGTCCTCGGCCTGGGCGCGGGCGCCGGCGTCACGGCCTGGCTCGACCGGCCTCGCGCTGCCGGGGGCGGCGCGAGCGTCGACATCTCCGGGCCCGGGACGGCGACCGTCGGCGAGCCGGTCACCCTCACGGCCGACGTCGCGGGCGCGGAGCACTGGGTGTGGACGCTGCCCACGGGCACCTACGTGGCCGACGACGAGCGCGTGCGGCTCACCGCCAGCAGCACCGGCGCCGCCGAGGTGGTGCTCGAGGCCCGCGCCCCGGACGGGACCGCCCTCACGGCCGTGCACCGGCTGCGGGTCGGCGCCGGGTCCTGACCCGGACGAAGAAATCTCGGTCCGCGTGCAACCTTTCCGCCGCCGCGGACGACTCACGGGGGTCAGCACCGCACGGGGCTGGCACCATCGACCAGGAGAGACCATGCGACACCTTCCCCGCCGACTGACGCCGATCGCCCTCGCGAGCCTCCTCGCCCTGAGCGCGTGCGCGTCCCCGACCCCCGACGCCGAGTTCGACGACCCGGGGACCTCGGCGTCGGACACGACGGCGACGCAGCCCGCCGACGACGCCGCAGGCGCCGACGAGCAGGCCGACGGGACCGAGGAGACCGCCGACGCGCCGGCGGCGAAGGATCCCTCGGCGTACACCGTCCGCTACGCCGACAGCGACAAGACCGTCATCACCCTCGACCGGGCCCAGGTGGAGCAGCTCACCGGCACCGACCTGGCCGCCGGCACCGCCGACTCCCAGGCCGTGCTCGCGGAACCCGGCACCTGGTCGGGTGCGGACACGAAGGAGCACGCCGACGTCATCGTCGACGCCGCGACCCGCGAGTCCGACCGGATCGACCGCGTGCTCACGCAGCAGGCGGACGGCCGCGACGTCGAGCTGCGGCTGTTCGTCAAGCACCACCAGCACGCCCACGTGGCGCACTTCGGCGAGGACGACGACGACTGACCCCCAGGTGTGCCGCGGGTCAGACGCCAGGGCCGTCCCGCCAGCCGAGCACGTTGTCCGCGCCCTGGGGGTAGGGGGCCTCGTGCGGGCGCCCGCCCTCGGGACGCGGCGGCGGCAGGTCGCGCGGACGCTCCAACGGCTCCTTGCGCTCGCGCCGGAACCACCCCTTGATCGTGGCGAGGATTGCCATCGTCCGTCTCCTTCGAGGTGCGGTCGAGCCCGGATCCTGCCGGAGACTTTACCTTCGGCCGCGCCTGGGCACACCGGGGACGCACGGCGTTCGCGTCCCGAGACGGGGTGACCAGCACGCGGACGCCTGTCGTACGATCGCCAGGACCATCCCGAGCGGCCGAGTGACGTGGCACGTCGACGCCGCAGCAACCCGCGGGCCGGTCGCCGGCGACGGCGGCCCGTCCGGACGAGGGTGCTACCGCCACGACCGATGGGAGGACTGCGATGAGCACCCAGATCGATCCCCGCCCCGCCGAGGGCTACGCCGGCGACCTCACCCCGCAGCAGGCGTGGGACCTGCTCGCCGGCGATCCGGACGCCGTCCTCGTCGACGTGCGCACCGAGGGCGAGTGGCGCGCCATCGGCGTGCCGGACACCGCGACCGCCGGGAAGGCCCCGGTCTTCGTCGAGTGGGTGCAGGCGGGCGGGCGCCCGAACGCCGGCTTCCTCGCCGAGCTCGCCGCCGCGGGCGTGACCGCGGACCGCCCCGTCGTCTTCCTGTGCCGCTCCGGCCAGCGCTCGATCGGCGCGGCGCGCCTCGCGACGTCGTCGGGCCTCGGCCCGGCGTACAACGTGCTCGAGGGCTTCGAGGGCGGCCCCGGCTTCGACGGCGTCCGCGACCGCGAGGGCTGGAAGGTGCGCGGCCTGCCGTGGGGCGCGTACGACGCCGCCCGGCAGCAGGACCCGGAGCAGGCCCGATGAGCGGCGTGCAGGTCCCGACCGGCCCTGGCGCCGACCCCACGACCTTCGGCGGCTCGCGCCCGCTGCCCGCCACGGTCCGGCCCGCGACCCTGGCCGTGCGCGGCGGGCACCGTCGGTCGGACTTCCAGGAGATGTCCGAGGGCCTGTTCCTCACCCAGGGGTACACCTACGCCTCGGCGGCGGACGCCGAGGCGGCGTTCGCCGGCGAGCGCTCGCAGTTCCTGTACTCGCGGTACGGCAACCCGACGGTGCACACGTTCGAGGAGCGGCTGCGCCTCATCGAGGGTGCCGAGGCCTGCTACGCCACGGCGTCGGGCATGTCGGCGGTGTTCAACGCCCTCGCCGCGCTGGTCTCCAGCGGTTCGCGCATCGTCTCGGCGCGGGCCCTGTTCGGGTCCACCAACGTCATCTACGACGAGATCTTCGCCAAGTGGGGGGTGCGCGTCGACCTGGTCGACGGGCACGTGACCTCGCAGTGGGAGGAGGCCCTCGCCACGCCGGCAGACGTCGTGTTCTTCGAGTCGCCGTCCAACCCCATGCAGGACCTCGTGGACGTGCGGCGGGTGGCCGAGCTCGCGCACGCCGCCGGCGCCGTCGTCGTGGTGGACAACGTGTTCGCGACGCCGGTGCTGCAGAAGCCGCTCGAGCTCGGTGCCGACGTCGTCGTGTACTCGGCCACCAAGCACATCGACGGCCAGGGGCGCGTGCTCGGCGGCGCGATCCTCGGCACGGAGGAGTTCCTCACCGGGCCGGTGCAGACGTTCGTGCGCAACACCGGCCCGTCGCTGAGCCCGTTCAACGCGTGGGTGCTGCTCAAGGGCCTGGAGACGCTCGACGTGCGCGTGCGAGCCCAGGACGCGGCGGCGCTGCAGGTCGCGACCGCGCTCGAGGAGCTCGACGGAGTGACCGGGGTGCGCTACCCGTTCCTCCCGTCGCACCCGCAGCACGAGCTCGCCAAGGCGCAGCAGTCGGGCGGCGGCACGGTCGTGACGTTCGACCTGGCCGTACCCGAGGGCACGGAGGCGGCCGAGGCGAAGAAGCGCACGTTCGCGTTCCTCGACGCCCTCCAGGTCGTCGACATCTCCAACAACCTCGGCGACGCGAAGTCGATCATCACGCACCCCGCCACGACGACGCACCGCAAGCTCGGCCCCGAGGGCCGCGCCAAGGTCGGCATCGCCGAGACCACCGTGCGGCTGTCGATCGGCCTCGAGGACCCGCGGGACATCGTCGAGGACGTCGAGCAGGCGCTGCACGCCTGACCTCCTGCGACGTGTGCCAGGCTCGTGGCCCGGCACGTTCGACGAGGAGGACCCGTGGGGACGCAGCACGACTTCGACTTCCTGTTCGGCGCGTGGCACGTCCGTCATCGCCGTTGGACCGAGCCCCTGGCCCCGGGGTCGACGACGGGCACCTGGGCCGAGTTCGACACCGAGGCCGTCGCCGGGCCGATCCTCGACGGCCTCGGCAACGCCGACGACACGTCCGGCACGCTGCCCGACGGGTCCCGGTTCAGCGGTCACAGCCTCCGCCTGTACGACCCGTCACGTGACGTGTGGCGGATCTGGTGGGCATCCACGAGCCAGCCCGGTCGGCTGGACCCCCCGGTCGAGGGGACGTTCACGGACGGCGTCGGCACCTTCGTCGGCCCTTTCGAGCACGAGGGCAGGACGATCCTCGCCCGGTTCCGGTGGCTCGACACGGACTCCCCGCGTCCCCGGTGGGAGCAGGACTTCTCCTTCGACGAGGGCCCCACCTGGGAGCCGGTGAACTGGGTCATGACCCACACCCGGATCCGCTGAGACGTCCCGGACGTCCCGCACCCCGCGGAATTCCCTGTGACCGCGCGGCACGGCCCGGCCTACGGTCGATGGGTGCCCGACGCCGTCTTCGCCGACCCCACGCTCGCCCGGCTGTACGACCCGCTCGACCCGGACCGCCGCGACCTCGTCCCGTACCTGACGCTCGCCCACGAGCTGGGCGCGCGCCGCGTGCTCGACGTCGGCTGCGGGACGGGCACGTTCGCGTGCCTGCTCGCGGCGGAGGGGTTCGAGGTCGTCGGGGTGGACCCGGCGGGCGCCTCGCTCGAGGTAGCGCGCGGCAAGCCCGGCGCCGAGCGCGTGCGGTGGCTGCACGGCGACGCCACCACGCTGCCGCCGCTGCAGACGGACCTCGCGACGATGACCGGCAACGTCGCGCAGGTCTTCGGCACCGACGACGCGTGGTCGGCGACACTGCGGGGCGCCCACGCCGCCCTCGTCCCCGGCGGGCACCTGGTGTTCGAGACCCGCGACCCGGCTCAGCGGTTCTGGGAGCGCTGGACGCGCGAGCGCACGCACCGCCGCGACGACGTGCCGGGGTTCGGCGTCGTCGAGACGTGGACCGACCTGGTCGACGTCTCGTTGCCGTTCGTGACGTTCCGCGGCACGTTCGTCCTGGCCGACGGGCGCGTGCTGCGCTCGGACTCGACGCTCCGGTTCCGGGAGCACGACGAGCTGGTGGCGTCGCTCGAGGACGCCGGCTACGTCGTCGAGCAGGTGCGCGACGCCCCCGACCGCCCGGGTCTGGAGTGGGTCTTCGTCGCCCGGGCGGCCGAGCCCGGCTGACGCGGCCGACGCGAGCTCAGCGCGCGGTGCGGACGACCATCTTCCCGGTGTTGGCGCCGCGCATCATGTCGAGGAACGCCTGCGGGGCGTTCTCGATGCCGTCGACGACGGTCTCGTCGTAGGCGATCTTCCCGTCGGCGAACCAGCCCGCCATGTGCTCGCGGAACGCGGGCGCGTGGTGCAGGTACCCGCCGAGCGTGAAGCCCTCGAGCCGGAGCCCGCGGGTGACGAGGTTCGCCATGTTGTCCGGGCCGGGCAGGCGGTCGGTGGAGTTGTAGCCGGCGATGGCGCCGCAGAGCGCGACCCGTCCGCCGTCGTTCATGACGTCGAGGGCCGCGGTGAGGTGGTCGCCGCCGACGTTGTCGAAGAAGACGTCGACGCCGTCCGGCACGAGCGCGGGGAGCTGCTCGCGCACGGGCGCGTCCTTGTAGTCGAGGGCCGCGTCGTAGCCGTACTTCGAGGTGAGCAGCTCGACCTTCTCGGCCGACCCTGCCGACCCGACCACCCGCTCGGCGCCGAGCAGCCGCGCGATCTGGCCGGCGGCGGTGCCGACGGCCCCCGCGGCACCCGAGACGAACACCGTGTCGCCCGGCTTCAGGCCCGCGATAGCGGTGAGGCCGACGTAGGCCGTGAGACCCGTCATGCCGAGGATGCCGAGGTGCAGCGACAGGGGCGCGCCCGGGATCTCGGGCACGACCCGGAAGCCGCGCGCGTCCTCCTGCGCGACGTCGCGCCAGCCGTGCTGGTGCAGCACGACCGCACCCACGGGGACGTCGTCGGACGTGGACTCCACGACGCGGCCGACCGCGCCACCCGTCATGGTCTCCCCCAGCGCGTAGGGCGGGGTGTAGCTCTTCACGTCGTTCATGCGACCGCGCATGTAGGGGTCGACGGAGACGAACTCGTTGACGACGCGGACCTGACCGGGCTCGAGGTCGCCGTACGTGACCTGGACGGTGCGGAAGGTGTCCGGCGCCGGCCACCCGGTGGGGCGGGCGGCGAGCTGGACCTGGGTGCTGACGATCGAGGACATGCGGGGTGGTGCCTTCTTCCGGTGACGGGGGGTCAGGACGCGAGGCCGACGACCAGCGCGAGGACGGCGAGCAGAGGCACGGTGCCCTGCTTGACGGCGGCAGCGCGCTTGCCGGGGGACGACAGGAACAGGACAAGGGCGGCCGCGAGCATGCTGCCCGTGCCGGCCAGGACGAGGGCCGCGCCGGCGCCCGTGCTGCCGGCGGCGACGAGCACGACGCCGACCGTCGTCACGACGGCGAGGAACAGGTTGTAGAACCCTTGGTTGAAGGCCAGCTCGCGCGTGGCGGCGGCCTCCTGCTCCGTCGTGCCGAACGTGGCGCGCGCCCGCGGCGTGGTCCACGCGAGGGACTCGAGCCAGAAGATGTACACGTGGAGCGCGGCGGCGATCCCTGCCAGGACGAGCCCTGCGACGACCATCGGTCCCCCTGCTGCCTGCCCGGCGCGGTCGGCCGGTTCGATTCTGTAACGGTCGGTCCACTGTATATACTGCAACGAGCGTTGCACAACTTGGAGGCACGATGGGCAGGGCGCAGGGGTTCGAGACCGAGCAGGCGGTCCGGGCGGCCCGCGAGGTGTTCTGGCGCGAGGGTTACGCGGAGGCGTCCGTCCCCGCGCTGGAGCGCGCCACGGGACTGAACCGGTCGAGCATCTACCACGCCTTCGGCTCCAAGCGCGGGCTCTTCGACGCCGCCGTGCAGAGCTACCTGGACGAGGTCGTGCGGCCGCGCCTGCGCCCGCTCGTGGCCGACGACGTCGCCCCCGGCGCGCTCGTCGAGTACCTCACCGGGCTGCGCGCGGCGCTCGCCCGCGCGGACGAGGTCCAGGGGACCTCGGGCTGCCTGCTCGTCAACACGTCCAGCTCGCCCATCGCGGCCGACGACGCCGTGCGGCGGACCGTCGCCGACTACCGCGCCGAGCTGCGCGCCGCCCTTCGGCGCGGGGTGGTCGCGAGGCGGCCGGACGCCGCGGACGCCGACGTCGACCGGCTCGCCGACGTCTGCACGGCCCTCGTCATCAGCGCGTTCACGCTGGTGCGCGTGGATCCGCCGAGCGCGCTGCACTGCCTGGACACCGCCGTCGAGGTCCTCGAGCACTGACCGCACCCGGCAGGTCCTCGCAGGCGCGACGGGCGGGCGGCCGCGACCGCCCGCCCGCCGTGCCGGGAGCTCAGCCGTCGGCGCCTGCCGGCAGCAGCGCGACCGCGCCGTTGGCGGGGACGGTCGCGGTGAAGGTCCCGTCCGCGGCGACGGTGTACGTCGCGGCCGCACCCTCCCCGGCCGCGACGTTCGTGTACTCGCCCGCGGGCAACGAGGTCGTGTAGGTGTGCTCCGCCTCGCCGTCACCGTTGTTGAGGGCGACGAAACCGGCGTCGCCGCGGCCGAAGGCGATCCGGTCGCCGCCGTCGTCCCACCAGTCGGTGAGGTCGGTGCCCTGGACGGCGTGGTGGAACCTCACCATCCCCGCGACGGCAGGGTCGCGCTGGATGCAGCTCCAGGCTCCGCCGTCGCAGTCGGCGTCGGGCACGCTCGTCGCGGTGGCACCGGGCGCGCCGGCGTCCTTGTCGTCGAACGTGTAGCCCGTGTACAGCGACGGCGAGCCGTACGGGAACGCGAGCATGAACACGGTGGCGAGCCGGTAGGCGTCGCCGTCCTTGTACGTCAACGTCTCGCCGTTGCGCTCGGTGTCGTGGTTGGTCACGAAGACGCCGGCCTGGTCCGACGGCAGCTTGCCGTCGGCGACGCCCCGCAGGCCGGCCAGCTGGCCGCCGAACGCGTTCTTGAGCTGGCGGGCGTAGTCGAACTCGTGCACGTCGCCGCTGCCCACGTACGCGGACGGCTGGATCGGCTCGCCGCCCGCGCCGATGACCTCCTGCACCCAGTAGACGTCCGGGTCGCTCAGCTTCGCCTTGATGGCCGCGAGGTCCTCCGCAGGCATGTGCTTCGCGGCGTCGATGCGGAAGCCCTGCACGCCCAGGTCGAGCAGGTCGTTCAGGTAGCCCGCGATCTTGTCCTGCACGTCGGGCGAGCCCGTGCGCAGGTCCTGGAGCGAGACGAGGCGGCAGTTCTGCACCTCGTCCCGGTCGCCGTAGTTCGCGATGTTCTCGCGGCAGTCGTTGAAGTCCGCGGCGGTGTACGGGACGCCGGGGAAGTCGTCGACGGCGAACGACGTGCCCGCCACCCCGGTCCCGGCTCCCTGGTCCGCGCCGGTGGTGTGGTTGATGACGGCGTCCGCGACGACGCCGACACCAGCCTCACCGCAGGCGTCGACCATCGCCTCGAACTCCTCGCGCGTGCCGAGCTTGGACTCGATCTGGTAGCTCACCGGCTGGTACGACGTCCACCATGCGGCGCCCTGGATGTGCTCCTGCGGCGGCGACACCTGGACGGCGTCGATCCCGGCCGGGCCGATCGTGCTGGCGCACTCCTCGGCGACGGACGTCCATGTCCACTGGAACATGGTGAGGATGACGTCCCCGTGCGCGACGTCGGCCGCGGCGGCGGGCTCCTCGGCGGCCGACGACGGTTCGGAGCTGGCAGGGATCGCGGTCGCGACCAGGCCTGCGGCGGTGAGTCCTGCTGCCGCCATGGCGGCGACCGCCCGCCCGGCCTGTCGACGTCGGGAGCGCGTGGTGCGTGCGTGCGTCATTGCTGTCTCCTTCGGGTCGGACGGACCCTCGTGAGGGCCCGCCGGCTCTCCCCCGGCGGCGGTGCCGGGGTGTCGTGCACGGCGGGTGGCCGCGGTGGCGACAAGCGGGAGTGCGCATTGTCTCCTTGCAGCAACATTGCAGAGAATTGCGGGACTGTCTACCCGGGCGACGGCAGAGCGCACGGTGAGGTGCGCGGCTAGCCTCCGAGCATGTCGGCCGAGACCGTCCCCGCCACCGTGGGACGACGACGTCGCGTCGGACGATGGCTACCCCTGGCGTTCGTCGTCGTGGTCGTCGCGTTCGGGGTGGCGCAGATCCTCCCTCTCCCCCGGACCGCCGACGTCGCGGCGCCGCCCTCGGACGCCACGGCCGAAGACGTCGTGCGCGCCTACCTGGACGCGATCGACGCGCACGACTGCGGCACCGCGCAGGACCTCACCGCGCCGTCGTTCGCCACGACCACGGAGTCCATGTGCCACGACGCCGCGAGCCTGACGGTCACCGGCCTGGAGACCGTCGGCACCGGCCAGGTCAACGCCGGGTTCGACGTCGACTGGCGACTCTTCGCCGAGGACGGCTCCATCCCCGAGGGCGGGTTCGGTTGGACGTACTACCTCACGCAGGGTGACGACGGGTGGCTCATCGAGGACGCCGGGAACGGTTGACCGGGCAGATCAGGCGCCCGGGACGACCAGCCCGGAGTCGTAGGCCCACACGACGAGCTGCACGCGGTCGCGCGCGCCCGTCTTGGTCATGATCCGGCTGAGGTGCGACTTCACCGTGCTGGGCTCGAGGAACAGGGCCGCGGCGATCTCCGCGTTGGACGACCCGCGGCACAGCAGCGCGACGATCTCCTGCTCGCGCGCTGTGAGCAGACCGGTCGCGCGCGGGTCGGCCACGACCGGGCCCCGGCGGCGCGCGAACTCGTCGATGACGCGGCGCGTGAGGGTCTGGTCCACCAGGCCGTCGCCCGCCGCGACGCGGCGCACGGCGTCGACGAGCACCTCGGGCTCGGCGTCCTTGAGCAGGAAGCCGGAGGCGCCGGCCTCGAGGGCACCGAACACGTAGTCGTCGAGGTCGAAGGTGCTCACCACCAGCACGGGCACCGGGTCGGTGACGCCCGGACCGGCGAGCTCGCGCGTCGCGGTGATGCCGTCGCCTCCGGGCATCCGCACGTCCATGCACACGACGTCGGGCCGCTCCCGGCGGGCCACGCGCACGGCGTCCGCACCGTTCGACGCCTCCCCGACCACCTCGAGGCCCTCGCTCTGCAGGATCACGGTGAACCCGGCGCGCACTACCGCCTGGTCGTCCACGAGCACGACGCGCGTCATCGGGCGCCCTGCCCGACAGGCACCCGCGGGTCCTCGGCGTCCGCGGGGCGCGGCACGACCAGCCGCACCAGCCAGCCGCCGCCGGACGTGCGCCGAGCGGTGAGCCGTCCGCCGACGAGCTCCGCGCGCTCGGTCATGCCGATGACGCCGTGCCCCGGGCCCGCCTCCTGCGGCGGGGCGGTCGCCGCCGACCGGTCGGCGGGCCCGTTGCGCACGGTGATCGCCAGCTCGTCCTCGTCGTACACGGTCTCGACGTCGACGGCGCTGCCCGGCGCGTGCCGGCGGGCGTTGGCGAGCGACTCCTGGAGCACCCGGTACACCGTGAGCTGCACCGTGGGCGGCAGGTCGTAGGGCTCGCCACGTCGCGTCTCCTGGACGCGCGTACCCGTGCTGCGGGCGAGGTCGAGCAGCGGGGGCACGTCCGCGAGCGTCGGCTGCGGGGCGGAGGGCGCGTCGTCGCCCTCGCCGGTGTCGCGGAGGATCCCGACGACGAGCCGCAGGTTGTCGAGCGTCTCCCGACCCTGCCCGCGGATCCAGCGCAGCGACTCCTTCGCCCGCTCGGGGTCGCCCGTGACGAGCCGCTCGGCGGCGGCCGCCTGCACGACGATCCCGGACAGGTGGTGGGCCGCGACGTCGTGCAGCTCACGGGCCATGCGGCCGCGCTCCGCGAGGACGGCCTGGGCCGCGAGCGCCTCCCGCTCCCGCTCCGCCTGCGCGACGCGCGCCCGCAGCTGCGCCAGCAGCTCGCGCCGGGTGCCGATGTACGCGCCGACGAGGACGGCGCCGAGGTAGACCACCAGCGCGGACACCAGGCCGCCCCACAGCTGGGTGCCGACGGGCACGCCGAGCTCCGCCGACGACGCCGGCCCGCCCAGGACGTACCCGAGCAGCACCTGCACGACGGCGGCGCCCGCCGCGGCGCCGAGGGCGGGTCGACGCGGGGCGTGCACCCCCACCGAGTAGGCGGCGATCAGCGTGGCCGGCGCCTGGAAGTTCATGTACGGGGGCAGCAGCGGCGCCAGGGCGAGCTGCCCGAGCAGCACCAGCGCGAGGCACAGCATCGGGAACCGGCGGCGCAGCGTGAGCGCCATCGCCTGCCCGACGAGGACGACGCACGCCGCCACCAGCGCACCGGTGCTCATCCCGTCGACCGAGGCCTGGGCGCCGAACGACTCGCCGAGGCTCGACGACACGACCTCCAGCAGCACCAGGAGCAGCGCGACGGACAGCGTCGCGACCACGCCGCCGAGCAGCGCGTCGCGGCCCGTGGGGGTCCGGACGCCGAGGGCGTCGAGCCGCCGGCGCAGCACGTCGAGCACGGGTCCTCCGTCGGTGTCGGATGGCTGTCTGGATGGCTGTCTGGATGGATCTCGGATGGCTGTCGAGCCCGGCCCACGGTACGCCGTCCCGGGGCCGGGCGAGACACGTCTCCGCTGGTCAGGCGGGTATCGATCTGATATCAGGCGAGGTCACGGCGACGGAACACCGCTCCCGCCGTGACGAGCAGCACGGCCGCCCAGGCGAGCAGCCCCGTCAGCGCCGCGGCGACCCCGACCGCCGGGCCGGCGTCCGTCGTCGCGCCGAAGAGCTGCGCGGCGCCCTGCCCTGCGGACGCGAGGGAGCCGAGGGTGATCGGCAGCCACGACGTCGCCGCCGTCGCGCCGCCCGTGAGGACGAGCGCGGCGGCCTGGATCATCGGTTCCACGAGGGCGAGCGCCACGACCACGACGATCGCCGCGACCTGCCCCCGCACGAGGGTACCGACGGCCAGCCCCAGCCACGAGAGCAGGACCATCACCGCGAGGCCCCGCGCCCAGACGCCGAGCGCCTCGCCGGGCCCGATCGCCAGGCTCGCGCCGGGCGTCGTCGCGACCGCGAGGACCAGCCCGACCGCGGTGACCAGCGCGAGCGCCACCCCGATCGCGAGCGCCGCCGTCGCCGTCGCGCCCGCCTTGCCGGCGAGGATCCGCAGCCGGTCCGGCACGGCGAGCGCCGTGGGCACGATGCCGCCGGTGCGGAAGTCGGTGGTGGCCGCCAGCGCGCCGAGCAGCAGCAGGCAGAGGGCGGTGACGCCGCTGGAGGCCGACCCGCCGGGGCCGGTGCCCATGAGGTCGAGCAGCGAGCGCTGGGCCGCGGCGGACCCGAGGTCGGTGGCGGCGGCCAGCCCGGACAGGAGCTCGCTCGTGTCCGCCGGGGACATCTGCGGCCCGACGTGGAACCCGGCGTCCGCCCCGCCCAGCGACTCCAGGGTGCGCAGGGTGCGCGGCAGCACGAGGGTGAGGACCTGCACCAGGGCCATGCCCGCGAGGGCGACGACCCCGATGACCCAGGGCGTCCGGGTGCTGCGCAGCTTGAGCAGCTCGGCCCTGAACACGGCAGACATCAGCGGACTCCTTCGGTGGCGGCGGTGAGATCGAGGTACACGTCCTCGAGGCTCCGGTCGGTGGTGACGAGCTCGCCCAGCGTGCCCGCGGCGACGACGCGGCCCTGGCCGATGACGACCAGGTCGTCCGCGACCTGCGCCACCTCGCCGAGCACGTGGCTGGCCAGCAGCACCGTGCCGCCGTCGTCGGCGAAGGCGCGCAGCAGCTCGCGCAGCCACCGCATGCCGGCGGGGTCGAGGCCGTTGGCGGGCTCGTCGAGCACCAGGACCTCGGGGCGGCCGAGCAGCGCGGTGGCGATGCCGAGGCGCTGCTTCATCCCCAGCGAGTAGGTGCGCACACGGCGGTCCGCGGCGGGGATCATGCCGACGGCCGCCAGCACCTCGTCGACCCTGCGGGCGGGGAGCCGCGACGCCGCGGCGAGCACCCGCAGGTGGTCGCGGCCGGTACGCCCGGGGTGCAGCCCGCCCGCGTCCAGCAGGGCCCCGACCACCTGCGCCGGGTGCTCCAGGTCGGCGTACCGTCGGCCGTCGAACGTCGCCGTGCCGGCGTCCGCGCGGGCCAGTCCGAGCAGCACGTGCAGCGTCGTGCTCTTGCCGGCGCCGTTCGGGCCCAGCAGGCCCACGACCCGGCCCGGCTCGGCCGTGAAGCCGACGTCGTGCACGGCCTCGAAGCCGCCGTAGGACTTGTGCAGCCCTTCGATCCGGATGGTGGTCATCCGTCCCCTCCCTCGTCGTCCGGCGCTCCCGTCGTCTCACCGGCGCCGGTACCCCGAGCCTCCCCGGCGGCGGGGGCCCGGGTCTTGAGGCGGAGGGGGGAACCCGGGTTGCGCCTTTCGGGGGAGGTCGCGCGGTCAGGACCCGGTCGGACGTCGAGCCGGCCGGGTCACGACGACGCGGCGAAGAGGCGGTCGAGGTGCTGGTCGATCGCCGCCAGCACGGCCCGGGGCTCGATGACGCCGAGCTCGAGCAGGGGCGTGAACCCGGTCAGCGCCAGGAGGAGGTCCGTCTCGACGTCGGGGTCCCGGTCCGGGGAGATCTGGCCCTGCGCCGCCGCCTCGCGGACGAGCCGCCCGACCAGTGCGCGCCCCTCGCGGAGCCCCAGGGCCGCCTGCCTGCGCAGCGCCGGGTCGTGCAGCGCCTCCAGGACGTACGCGGCGCTCATGCGGCTCGACGCACGCGCGTCGGGGTGCAGGGGCAGCATCTCCGTGAGCACCACGCGCAGCACGTCCCGGGGGTGCGGCGGCCGGTCGAGGTCGGCCAGTCCCCGGGCGACCCGGTCCGAGGTCTGCTCGGCGGCGAACTCCATCGCGAAGGTCAGCATCGCCGCGCGGGACGCGAAGTAGTGCTGCAGCTGCCCCAGCGAGACCCCGGCCTCGCGGGCGACGTCGCGCAGGGTCGCCCGGGTCCAGCCGTCCCGGTCCACGACCCGCCACAGCGCGTGCGCGATCGCCTCGCGTCGTTCCTGGTGGTCCACCAGCTTCGGCAACCGGCTCCCCTTCCCCGTGTGTGTCGTACCGTGGAAATAATACAGTTGACCGAAAACAATGTCCGACGGGAGGGACGATGACCGAGCCGAGCGTGCCCCCCGCGTTCTTCAACCCGTACGCGGTGGCCATCGACGACGAGGTGGCGATCGCGCTGCTCGCCGAGATGCACATCCGCAGGGCGATCGAACGCGGGGAGTTCGACGACCTGCCCGGCAGCGGCAAGCCGCTCGACCTGCAGGACCTCCACGACCCGGACTGGTGGCTGAAGGCCTTCATGCGGCGCGAGAAGCTCGTGGTGCTGCCGCCCTCGATCCAGCTGCGCAAGGACGACGCCGCGCTGGACGGGCGCCTCGACGAGCTGTGGAGCGAGGAGGACGTGCGCGAGGAGGTCGAGGAGTTCAACAAGAGCGTCCTGCGCGCCCGCTACCAGCCCGCGGCCGGGCCACCCCTGGTCACCATGCCGCGCGACGTCGAGGCGACGCTGGCCGCCTGGGCGGAGCGACGCGCCGCCCGGGCCGCGGAGACGCGCGCGCAGGCACGGGCCGAGGCGGCGGCCGCGGAGGACCGTCCCCGCCGGAGGGCTGGCCGGGCTCGTCGCCGGGCACGCTGACGGGGACGCTGACGGAAGCCCTCCGCCGGTGGTCCCTGTGGAGGACCGACTGCCCCTGTCGGCGCGGACCCGTAACCTGGCCGACGTGCTGCACGTCCACCGGTCCGAGCGCTCCGACGCGCTGGTCGCTCCCCTCGCCGACGTGCTCGCCGAGCCTCCGGACGACCCGTTCACCCCCGACGTCGTCGCGGTGCCCACGCGTGGCATCGAGCGGTGGCTGGCGCAGCGGCTGTCGCACCGGCTCGGGGTGGACGGCGCGTCGGGCGCCGGCGTGTGCGCCAACGTGGACTTCTCCTCGCCGTCGCGGCTGGTCGCGTCGGCGGTGACGGCGGTGACCGGCGTCGAGCCCGACGACGACCCGTGGCGCCGTGCGCGCCTCGTGTGGCCGGTGCTGGAGACCGTCGACGCGTCCCTCGACGAGGGCTGGGCCGCGCCGCTCGCGCGGTACGTCGGCGAGGCGGGCGACGGCGTGCGCCGGTCGCGCCGCGTCGCGCTCGCGCAGCGTGTGGCGGAGCTGTTCGCCGCGTACGCGCAGCAGCGGCCCGGCCTGCTCTCCGGCTGGCTCGAGGGGCGCGACGACGGCGTCCCCGACGACCTCGCGTGGCAGCCCCGGCTGTGGCGGCGGGTCCGCGAGCGCGTGGACGCGCCCGGCCCCGCGGAGGTGCTGGCGGAGGCGGTCGGCGTGCTGCGCACCGACCCGGGCGCCGTGGACCTGCCCGCCCGGCTCTCCGTCTTCGGCCCCACCCGGCTGCCGGAGGACCAGCGGCAGGTGCTCGCCGCCCTCGCGCGCCACCGCGACGTCCACCTGTGGCTGCCGCACCCGTCGCCCGCGCTGTGGGCCTCGGTCGAGGGCCTTGGCGCCCGGGGCGCCGCCGCCGGGGCGCGTCGTGACGCCCTGCCCCCGGCCGCCCGCCACCCCCTGCTGGCCTCCACGGCGCGCGACTCCGTCGAGCTGCAGCTGCGCCTCTCGGGGGTCCTCGACCCACCCGCCGACGACGCCCCCGACGTGCGGGTCGCGCACCATCCGGCGCCGCCGCCCCCGGGCACGCTGCTGGGCGCGCTCCAGTCGGCCCTGCGCGCGGACGACCCGGACGTCGCGCCCGCGCCGGTGGGTCCCGACGACCGCAGCGTGCAGGTGCACGCCTGCCACGGCCGGGCGCGCCAGGTCGAGGTGCTGCGCGAGGTGCTCACCGGTCTGTTCGCCGCCGACCCGACCCTGGAGCCGCGCGACGTCATCGTCCTGTGCCCCGACGTCGAGGCGTTCGCCCCGCTCGTGACGGCCACGTTCGGCGCCGCTCCCGACGGCGTCACGCAGATCCACCCCGGGCAGCGGCTGCGCGTCAGCCTGGCCGACCGCGGTCCCGGCGTCGTCAACCCCGTGCTCGGTGTGCTGGCGACCCTGCTGCGCCTGGCCGACGGCCGCGTCACGGCGTCCGAGGTCCTCGACCTCGCCACCAGCGAGCCCGTGCGCCGCCGCTTCCGCCTCTCCGACGACGACCTGGACCGCTGGCGCGACTGGGCCGTCGAGGTCGGGGTGCGCTGGGGCGAGGACGGGTCGCGGCGCGAGCGCTTCGGCATCGACCCGCGGGTGCGGCAGGGCACGTGGGACGCGGCGCTCGACCGGGTGCTGCTGGGCGTCGCGATGGCCGAGGAGGACTCGCGCTTCGTGGGCCCGGCGCTGCCGCTGGACGACGTCGGGTCCACCGACGTGGACGTCGCGGGCCGGTTCGCGGAGCTGGTGTCCCGCCTGACGGGGCTGCTCGCCGACCTCGAGGGCACGCACCCGCTGGAGCACTGGCTCGACGCCCTGGACCGGGCCGTCACGCTGCTCGCCGACCCGGCGCCGGACGACGCGTGGCAGTCGGTGCAGGCGCGCCGCGTGCTGGGCGACGTCCGGGCCGCGGGCGCGGGCCGCGCCACCGCGGGCGACGGGCTGCGGCTGGAGGACGTGCGCGCCCTGCTCGCCGACCGCCTGGCGGGCCGCCCCACGCGCGCGGGCTTCCGCACCGGCGCGCTCACCGTGTGCTCGCTGGAGCCGATGCGCGCCGTCCCGCACCGCGTGGTGTGCCTGCTCGGCATGGAGGACGGCGCGTTCCCCCGGTCCGCGACGCCGGACGGCGACGACCTCCTCGCGCGCGACGCCCTGCTGGGCGAGCGGGACCGGCGCAGCGAGGACCGGCAGATCTTCCTGGACGCGCTCACGGCGGCGCGGGAGCACCTGGTGGTGCTGCACTCGGGCGCCGACGAGCGCACCGGCGCCGCCCGGCCGCCGGCCGTCCCCGTCGCGGAGCTGCTGGACGCGCTCGACCGCGTCGGCGCGGCGGCGGACGGCGGGCCCGTCCGACGGCAGGTCGTCGTGCGGCACCCGCTGCAGGTCGTGGGAGAGCGCAACTTCGAGTCCGGCGCGCTCGGCACCCCCGGCCCGTTCAGCTTCGACACGGCGGCGTTCCGCGGCGCGGAGGCAGGTCGAGGAGGCCGCGTCGATCCCGGGCTGCTCGTGCCCGCGCCGCTGGTCCTCGACGCCGCCGCCCCGACGGAGGTCGACCTCGACGACCTCGTCGCGATGCTCGAGCACCCGGTCCGCTGGTTCCTGCGGACCACCCTCGACGTGCGCGTCGCGCAGGACGAGGACGAGGTGGACGACCGCCTGCCGCTGACGATGGCGCCGCTGGCCGCGTGGGGGGCGGGCGACCGGATCCTCACCGCCGTGCTCGGGGGCACCGACCCGGGGCGCGCGTTCCAGGCGGAGTGGCGCCGCGGCCAGGCGCCGCCGCGCGAGCTGGGCCGCACCGCGCTGCGGGACGTCGTCGAGCGCGTGCAGCCGGTCGAGACGATGGCGCGACAGGTCCGCGCCGAGCACGCGGCCCGCGCCGTCGACGTGTCCGCCGCGCTGCCCTCCGGCGTCCTCGTCACCGGCACCGTCCCCGGCGTGCACGGCGGCCGCGTCGTGCGCGCGGAGTACTCGAAGCTCGGCCCGAAGCACCGCCTGCGCGCCTGGGTGCAGACCCTCGCCCTCGCGGCGTCGGGCGGCGACGGCGGGCTGCCCGACGGGCAGCAGTGGCACGCCGGCACCGTGGGCCGGGCCCCCGGCCGGGGCGCCAAGGCGGCGTGGAGCCTGATCCAGGCGCCCGACCCGGCCGACGCGGCGCGCCTCCTCGACGACCTCGTCGCCCTGCGCGCCCAGGCCACCCGCGCTCCTCTCCCCCTGCCCCCGGACGCGTCGCACGCGTACGCCGTCTCCCGCGGAGGCGGCACGGGCGACCCCGGCCAGGCGACGAGCGAGGCCCGCTTCACCTGGAACGGCGGCTTCGAGAAGTCCGACGCGTATCACCTGATGGTCTGGGGTGACCCGAGCGGACCTGGGTCGTTCGACGCGATGGCTGGTGTGCCGGACGACGACGACCGGCGCAGGTTCCCCGACGAGCCCTCGCGGCTGGGGGCGCTCGCCCGCCGCGTCTGGGACCCGTTGCTGGCGCACGAGCAGAAGGGCACCACATGACGGCCGGGGCGGGCTTCGACACCGACGCGACCGGCGGTCTGGCGGGCGTCCCGGACCGTCCGGTCTTCGACGTCTGCGGCCCGCTGCCGGAGGGCACCACGGTGCTCGAGGCCAGCGCCGGTACGGGCAAGACGTTCACCATCGCTGCGCTCGCCACACGGTTCGTCGCCGAGGGCCGCGCCGAGCTGCGCGAGCTCATGCTCGTGACGTTCGGCCGGGCGGCCACGTCCGAGCTGCGCGACCGCGTGCGCGAGCGGCTGGTGAGCGCCGAGCGCGCGCTGCGCGGCCCGGACCCTGCCTCCAGCGACGACCCGGTCGTGGCGCTGCTCGCCGACGTCGACGGCGAGGAGCTGGACCGCCGGCGCGCCCGGCTCGCCGCCGCCCTGTCGCAGCTCGACGCCGCGACCATCACGACGACGCACGGCTTCTGCCAGCAGATGCTCACGTCGCTCGGCATCGCGGCCGACGTCGACCCCGCGGCGACGTTCGTCGCCGACGTCGCCGACCTCGTGCGGGAGGTGTCCGACGACCTGTACGTGCGCCGCTTCTCCGGCGAGGCGCACCCCGCACTCACCCCGACGATGGCCGCCGACCTGGGCCGGGCCGCCGTCAGCGACCACCAGGCCTGTGTCGAACCCGCCGAGCCGGGCGGGGGCGCGCCGTCCACGCCACCCCCGTCCACACCGGGCGCGCTGCGGCGGGCCGTGGCCCAGGAGACGCGCGACGAGACGCTGCGCCGCAAGCGCGCGCAGCACCTCCTGGACTACGACGACCTGCTCGTCATGCTGCGCGACGCGCTCGCCGACCCGGTGCACGGCCCCGTCGCCGCCGAGCGGGTGCGCTCCCGGTTCCGTGTGGTCATGGTCGACGAGTTCCAGGACACCGACCCCGTGCAGTGGGAGATCCTGCGCACCGCGTTCCACGGGCACCGCACCCTGGTGCTCATCGGCGACCCCAAGCAGGCGATCTACGCCTTCCGCGGCGCCGACGTCGTCGCGTACCTCGACGCACAGCAGGACGCGACCGCCGTCGCCACGCTCGGCACCAGCTGGCGCAGCGACGAGCCGCTGCTGCGGGCCCTCGACACCCTGCTGGGCGGGGCGGCGCTGGGCGACGAGCGCATCGTCGTGCGGCCGGTGGACGCCGCGCACCGCGGGTCGCGCTTCGACGGCGGCGCGCCGCTGCGGCTGCGGCAGGTGACGCGTGCCGCCCTCGGGATGTCGCCCGGCGAGACGCCGCCGGTCGGTCCGCCGCGCCAGCTCGTCGCCGCGGACGTCGCGGCCGACATCGCCGCGCGCCTGGGCCGCGACCGGCTGGTGGACCCGGACGACACGAGCGGCGACGGCAGCGACACCGGCGCGTGGCGACCGCTCGAGCCGCGCGACGTCGCCGTGCTCACCCGCACCAACGCGCAGGCCGAGGCGGTCCGGTCGGAGCTGACGAAGCGCGGGGTGCCCGCCGTCGTCTCGGGGTTGTCGAGCGTGTTCGCGACGCCGTCGGCCCGCGACTGGCTCACCCTGCTCGCCGCGCTGGAGCAGCCGGGCGCTCACGGACGGGCCGCGGCCCTGGCGCTGACGCCGTTCGTCGGCTGGGACGCCGAGCGGCTCGCCACGGCGGACGACGCCGCGCACGACGCGCTCGCCGACACGGTGCGGCGCTGGTCGCGGCTGCTGTGGTCGCGGGGGGTCGCCGCGCTGCAGGAGGCGGTGACCCGCGACGGCCTGGCGGAGCGGCTGATGCGCACCAGCACCGGCGAGCGCCACCTCACCGACCTGCGGCACGTGGGCGAGGTGCTGCACGCCGCAGCGGTCACGGAGGGGTTGGGCGCCTCCGCGCTCACGGCATGGCTGCGGCGGCGCATCCGCGAAGCCGCCCAGGACTACGACGAGGAGCGCAGCCGCCGCCTGGAGACGGACGCCGCGGCGGTGCAGGTCGTCACGGTGCACGCCAGCAAGGGCCTGGAGTTCGGCGTCGTGTACGTGCCGTTCGCGTGGGACCGGTTCGAGCCGCGCCAGCCCGAGGTGCTGCGGTTCCACGCCGGCGACGGGCGCCGCATCCTCCACGTGGGCGGCCCGGGCTCGTTCGGGTACGACGCCGCCCTGGAGCGCCACCGCCGTGAGGAGGGCGGCGAGGACCTGCGGCTGCTGTACGTGGCGCTGACCCGCGCCCGGCACCAGGTGGTGGCGCACTGGGCGCCGTCGAAGGCGAACTCCGCGAAGGCGGGCCTGACGCGCGTCGTCCTGGGCGACCGCACGCTCGGCGGCGAGCCCGCGCCGCACGCGCCCCAGCAGGCCATGCGCGACGACGCGGTACGGACGGCGCTCGGTGCCCTCGCCCAGGGCTCGGGCGGCACGATCGCCGTCGAGGAGGCGCCCGCCACGCCGTCCACCGAGCGTTGGCGCCCGCCCGTGGACGACGTGCCCACGCTCGGCGTCGCGCACCTCGACCGGGTACCCGACCCGACGTGGCGGCGCGCGTCGTACTCCGCGCTCACCGCCGCGGCGCACGTCGGTCGCCCGGGCGGCCTCTCGCCCGCGCCAGGCCCGGCCGAACCCGCGGCGGGGGGAGTCGAGTCCGAGCCGGAGGGCGGCGGCCTGCAGGACGAGCCGGCCGAGGCCGCGCCGACGGCGGTCCGCCCCGTCGGCGCCGTCGGCGAGCCCGGGGAGGCGCCCGGCGCCGATCTGCCGTCCCCGATGTCGGGCCTGCCGGCCGGCACGGGCTTCGGCACCCTCGTGCACGAGGTGCTGGAGTACGCCGACACCGCGGCCCCCGACCTCGACGCGGAGCTGCTCGCGCGGTGCGCCGCGGCGGCGACCACGCGGGTGCCGGGCACGGACCCTGCCGAGCTCGCCGCCGCGCTGGGCGTCGTCGCACGCACGCCGCTCGGGCCGCTCGCGGGCGGACGCACGCTCGCCGACGTCACGCCGCGCGACCGCCTCGCGGAGCTGGAGTTCGAGCTCCCGCTCGCCGGGGGCGACGGCGACGTGGGCGGTCCCCCGGCCGAGGGCGCCACCCTGGCCGGGATCGCGGCGCTGCTGGGCCGCTACCTGGGTGCGGACGACGCGTTCGCCGCGTACCCCGCCGTGCTCGCCGAGCTGGCGGCGGCCGACCCCACGGCCCGCCCCCTGCGCGGCTACCTGACCGGGTCGATCGACGCGGTGCTGCGGGTGCCCGGGGACGACGGTGCGCCGCGCTTCCTCGTCGTCGACTACAAGACGAACCGCCTCGGCGCGTTCGACGCCCCGCTCACGGCGCACGACTACCGGCCCGAGGCCACCGTCGACGCGATGCTGCACGCCCACTACCCGCTGCAGCTCGTGCTCTACCTCGTGGCGCTGCACCGCTACCTGGCGTGGCGGCTGCCGGGCTACGACCCGGACGTGCACCTCGGCGGCGGGCTCTACCTGTTCGTGCGCGGCATGTGCGGCCCGGCCACGCCCACGGGGCCCGACGGCGCGCCGCACGGCGTGGTGTCGTGGGTGCCGCCGCGGGGCCTGGTGCCCGCGCTGTCCGCGCTGCTGGACGGAGACGACGCATGACCGACACCTCCACGCTCCCGGGCGGCCCGGTCGAGGCCTCCGGCGACGTCCGCCTCGCCGCCGCGGCGCCCGGGCTGCTGCGGGAGTTCAACGCGGCCGGACTCGTCGCCGCGACGGACGTGCACGTCGCGACGCGGCTCGGGCGGCTGACGGGCGAGGACGACGCGACGGTGCTGCTCGCCGTCGCGCTCGCCGTCCGGGCGCTGCGGGGCGGGTCGGTGTGCGTGCGGCTCGACGACCCGGACGAGCTCGCGGCGCTCGCGCTGCCCGAGGACGCCGACCGGGGCGACGCCGCCGACGGTCCCGACGCCGCCGCTCCCCCGCCCTGGCCGGAGCACGAGGCCTGGGTGCGGGCGATCGAGGCCAGCCCGCTCGTGACGGTCGGCGCGGGCGAGCCGCTCGACCGGCCGGCCCGCTGGGTCGGCGGGCGCCTGTACCTCGACCGGTACTGGAGGGACGAGCTCACGGTGCGACGGCTGGTCGACGCCCGGCTCCAGGCCCCGCCGCTCGTGCCCGGCGGCGCCGACCGGCTGGACGCGGCGCTCGCCCGGCTGTTCCCCGAGGCCGGCGACGAACGGCAACGGCTCGCGGCCGCGCACGCCGCCGGCCGCAGGCTCACGGTGCTCACGGGCGGGCCGGGCACGGGCAAGACGACGACGGTCGCGCGGCTGCTCGCCGTGCTGCAGGACGTCGCCGGGGAGCCCGCCCTGCGGGTCGCGCTCGCCGCGCCGACGGGCAAGGCGGCCGCCCGGCTGCAGGAGGCGGTCCGCGACGTCGTCGGCGCCCTGCCGCCCGAGGACCGCGAGCGCACCGGCCGACCGGAGGCCACGACCGTCCACCGGCTGCTCGGCTACCGCAGCGCGACCCGCTTCCGGCACCACGCCGGCCACCACCTGCCGCACGACGTCGTCGTGGTGGACGAGACCTCGATGGTGCCGCTGTCGCTCATGGCGCGGCTGCTCGAGGCGCTGCGCCCGGACGCGCGGCTGGTGCTGGTCGGCGACCCGGACCAGCTCGCGTCGGTCGAGGCCGGGGCTGTGCTGGGCGACCTCGTCGCCAGGCCGCCGGTGGTCGGGAGCCTCGCCGCGCACGTCACCACCACGCCGCCCGACGAGCCCGCGGGGGACGACGACACGGCCCTGGCCAACGGCGTCGTGCGGCTCGTCACGGTGCACCGACAGGGCGAGGACTCCGCGATCCTGCCGCTCGCGGCCGCCATCCGCGACGGGGACGCGGACGCCGTGCTCGACGTCCTGCGTGCCGGGGTCGGTGGCGTCGAGCTCGTCGAGGCGGACACCGAGCGCCTCGACGAGCACGCCGTGCAGGGACTGCACGACGACGCGGTCGACGCCGGCCGACGGCTCGTGGCCGCGGCGCGGGAGGGCGACGCGGCCGGCGCCCTCGAGGCGCTCAACGCGCACCGCGTCATGGTGGCGCACCGGCGGGGCCCGGTCGGCGTGGCCCGCTGGGCCGCGCAGGTCGAGGCCTGGGTGGAGGAGGCGACCGCCGACGGCACCCTGGCCCCGGCCGTCCCCGGGTCGCCGTGGGTCGTGGGCCGCCCGCTGCTGGTCACGAGCAACGACGCCGACGTCGGCCTGTACAACGGCGACACCGGCGTGCTCGTCGCGGAGGGCGACCCGGCACACGCTCAGGACGAGGCGGTCGCGGTCGTCGCGGTGTTCGGCGACCCGCGCGCCCCGCTGCGGGTGCGCACCCACCGGCTGCCCCCGGTCGAGACCGTGCACGCGATGACCGTGCACCGCGCGCAGGGCAGCCAGTTCCGCCGCGTCTCGCTCGTGCTGCCCCCGCCGACGTCGCCCCTGCTCACCCGCGAGCTGCTGTACACGGCCGTCACCCGCGCGCAGGAGTTCGTGCGCGTGGTGGGCACCGCCGACGCCGTGCGCGCCGCCGTCGCACATCCCGTCCGCCGGGCGAGCGGCCTCCGCGAGCCGCTCCCCTGACGCCCGCCCACCACGGAATAGGAGTCGCGCTCCTGCGGGTTGTCCCAGGCGATGAATGCCGACGCCCCCACCCCCGCGCCCACGTCCCCCCGCCTGTCCGTGCTGGACCTCGTCCCGGTCCGCGCGGGCCAGTCCAGCCCCCAGGCGCTGGCCGCCTCGCTCGCGCTGGTGCGCCGGGCGGACGAGCTGGGCTTCGAGCGGTACTGGTTCGCCGAGCATCACAACATGCCCGCGGTCGCGGCGTCGACGCCGCCGGTGATGATCGCGGCGGCCGCCGCCGTCACGGAACGCATCCGCGTCGGCTCGGGCGGGGTCATGCTGCCCAACCACGCGCCGCTCGTGGTGGCGGAGCAGTTCGCCGCGCTGGAGGCGCTCGCGCCCGGGCGGGTGGACCTCGGCCTCGGTCGCGCGCCCGGCTCGGACCCGGTCGTCACGGCGCTGCTGCGGCAGTCCGGCCCGACGTCGGACGTCGAGCGGTTCCCCCAGCACGTGCGCGACATCCTGTCGCTCATGAGCCCCGACGGCGCCGCCCTGCGCCTCGGCGACGGCAACCTCTACGACGTGCACGCCACCCCCGCCGCCGACGGCACCCCGACCGTGTGGCTGCTCGGCTCCAGCGACTACTCGGCCCGCCTCGCCGCGGAGCTGGGCCTGCCGTACGTCTTCGCGAACCACTTCTCCGGCGCGGGGATCGACCAGGTGCTCGCGCTGTACCGCGACGGCTACCGCCCGAGCCCCGACCACCCGGAGCCGCGGACGTTCCTCACCGCGAACGTCGTCGTCGCGCCGACCGCGGTCGAGGCGCACGAGCGTGCGCTGCCGCAGCTGCGGTCGATGGCGCGGCTGCGCACCGGCAAGCCGATGGGCCGCGCGGAGACGGTCGAGCAGGCCGCCGCCGAGCCGCTGGACCCGATGGCCGAGCAGATCGTCGCGGACATGCGGTCGCGCTGGGTGGTCGGCGAGCCGCACCAGGCCGCCGCCCAGCTGCGCGACCTCGCCACCCGGCACGGCGTGGACGAGGTCATGGTGGTGCCGGTGGCCGGGTCCTACGAGTCCGAGCCGCTGGACGCCACGCCCGGCCGGGTCCGCACCCTCGAGCTCCTCGCCGAGGCGCTCGCCGCCTGACACCGGGAGACCGTCACGGAACCTCCGAGCCTCCGTTGCCCCCGAGGGCACGTCGGACTAGCCTCGACTTAGTCCAGCCTGGTCCAGGAGGCCCCCCGTGAAGACCGTCAACGTGCACGAGGCCAAGACCCATCTCTCCCGCCTCCTCGCGGAGGCCGAGGCGGGAGAGGACGTCGTGATCGCGCGTGCGGGCCGCCCGGTCGCTCGCCTGGTCGGGATCGACCCCGCCGCCCGGCCGCGGCGAGAGCTCGGCCCGCTGCGCGGCCGGTTCACGATGCCCGACGACTTCGACCACTGGGCGCAGGACGAGGTGGCCTCCCTGTTCGAGAACGACGAGCCGGCGGACGCCCGGTGAGGTATCTCCTCGACACGAACGTCCTCGTGTGGACGCTCGGGTTCCCCGAGCGACTGCCCGACGACGTCGCAGAGATCCTTGCCGACCCCGAACCCGAGATCTGGTTCAGCGCCGTCAACATCTGGGAGATCGGCATCAAGTCCGCTCTGGGCCGCGCCGACTTCGACCTCGACCCCCACGTCGCCCGCGCGACCACCCTGGCCCTCGGCTTCGTGGAGCTGGCCGTCGACGGCGCCCACGCCGTGACGGCGACACGCCTGCCCCCCGTCCACCGAGACCCGTTCGACAGGATGCTGGTGGCGCAGGCGATCATGACGGGCTCGACCCTGCTCACCAGCGACGCCACCGTCGCCGCGTATCAGGGCCCCATCCGCCACGTCGGTCGCCGCGGCTGATGCACGACCGAGAGAGGACCTGCACGATGCCCCACGTCACCGTCGTCCGTGCGGACAACCCCGGCCCGATGACGCTGGACGGCACGCGCTCGTACGTGCTGCGCGCGCCGGGCTCGTCGTCGTGCGTGGTCGTGGACCCGGGCCCCGACGACGAACGGCACCTGGCGACCCTGGCCGAGGCGGGTCCCGTGGAGCTCGTGCTGGTCACGCACCGGCACGCGGACCACACCGCCGGCTCGGCGCGCCTGCACGCGCTCACGGGCGCCCCGGTCCGCGCCGCCGACCCGGAGCACTGCCACGGCGGCGAGCCGCTGCGCGGCGGCGAGACGATCGACGCCGGCGGCCTCCGGGTCGACGTCCTCGCGACGCCGGGGCACACCGCCGACTCGGTGTCGTTCGTCGTGACCGTGCCCGTCGGCGCCGGGTCCGGCGAGCCGGTCGTGCTCACGGGCGACACGGTGCTCGGGCAGGGCACCACCGTCATCGCCGAGCCGGACGGTTCGCTGCGCGACTACCTCGCCAGCCTCGACCTGCTGGAACGCGTGGGCGCCGGGCGGGTCGGGCTGCCGGGTCACGGCCCCGCGCTGGACGACCTCGGCACGGCGGTCCGCGCCTACCGGGCCCACCGTCTGGAGCGTCTCGACCAGGTGCGGTCGGTGCTCGCGACGCTCGGCCCGGCGGCGGACGCCGACGCCGTCGTCGCGCACGCCTACGCCGACGTGGACCCGTCGGTGCGGCGCGCGGCGCGGCAGTCCGTCGTCGCGCAGCTCGCCTACCTGCGCGACGAGACCGCCTGACCGGCCGCCGCGGCCCACGACCGCCTCCCGGGCAGGTGTCGGTGTCCCGCGGCACGATGGCGTGATGACGGTCACCCCCGCTCCGGAAGTCCGCCCTGCCGTGCACCTCGGCGTCGCCTTCGTCCCGACGATGCCGCCGGAGTCCCTGCGGTCGCTCGCCACCGCCGTCGAGGCCGCCGGCCTCGACGACCTGTGGGTGTGGGAGGACTGCTTCAAGCAGAGCGGTGTCGCGTCAGCCGCCGCCGCGCTGGCCTGGACCGAGCGAGTGCGCGTCGGGATCGGCCTCATGCCCGCGCCGCTGCGCAGCACGGCGGTGACGGCGATGGAGGTCGCCACGCTCGGCCGCATGTTCCCGGGCCGG
Organism: Isoptericola sp. NPDC056605; assembly: GCF_042792795.1. Lineage (NCBI taxonomy): Bacteria > Bacillati > Actinomycetota > Actinomycetes > Micrococcales > Promicromonosporaceae > Isoptericola > Isoptericola sp. NPDC056605. Next base: position 99,877 of record NZ_JBHTVT010000016.1, read on the forward strand.
TTCGTGCCGGCGGTCGGCCACGGCGTGCAGGCCTGGATGGACCAGGCCGGGGTCCGCGCGAAGTCGCCCCTCACCCTGCTGCGCGAGCACACCGAGGCGCTGCGCGCCCTGCTCGCCGGCGACGAGGTGACCGTCTCGGGCCGCTACGTCACCCTCGACCACGTCCGCCTCGACTGGCCCGCGCCGCAGGTGCCGCTGCTGCTCGGCGGCGTCGGCCCCCGCTCTCTCGCGCTGGCGGGCGAGCTGGGCGACGGCGTCATCCTCGCCAACGCGCTCACCCCCGACGACGTGCGTGCCGCCGCGGAGACGGCCGAGACGGCCGCGCAGGCCGCGGGCCGGCCCGCACCGGGCGTGTACGCCACCCTCATCGCAGCGACCGGCGACGGCGCGCAGCAGCGGCTCGACGCCGAGCTCCCGCTGTGGGGTGCGGAGGCCGGGAGCGGCATCGGTGCGGCCGGCGACGCCCGCGCCATCGCCGACGCCGTGCTCCGCCTGGCCGCCGCCGGTGCTTCCGCCGTCGCGGTGCAGCCCACCGCCGACGAGCCCGACCTCGCCGGGTTCGTCGAGCTGCTCGGCCGCGAGGTACGGCCCCTGCTCGACCAGGCGTGACCACCCGGGTCCCGCCGCACAGCACCGAGGAGCACACGATGGACTGGAAGATCGAGCTGATCCACGTGCCCGTGAGCGACGTGGACCGGGCGAAGGAGTTCTACGAGCGCGTCGGCTTCCACCCCGACCACGACCAGCAGGTGAACGACGACCTGCGGTTCGTCCAGATGACACCGCCGGGCTCGGCCTGCTCGATCGCGTTCGGGACGGGCCTGGGCGGCACGCTGCAGCCGGGGCAGCTGGACGCGATCCAGGTGGTGGTGCCCGACGCGGACGAGGCGCTGGCGCACCTGCGCGGCGTGGGCGTCGAGGCCGACGGGGTGGACGACCAGGCGTGGGGCCGGTTCGTCACGTTCGCCGACCCCGACGGCAACGCCTGGACCCTGCAGCAGCTGCCCGCGTGGTCCGCGGGCGCCGGGGGCTGAGCCCGCGAGGACGACGCCCTCGACGTCAGAGCCGCTTGCCGTAGCAGCGCTGCTGCTCCAACCCGGCGTGGTCGCCGAACGACTCGATCGGCTCGTAGCCGATGGCCTCGTACAGCGCGATCGCCTCGGGCTGCGCGGTGCCGGTCTCGAGCACGAACCGGCGGAAGCCGACCTGGCGGGCGGCACGCTCGAGCTCGGCCATCAGCCGCCGTGCGACGCCGCGCCCGCGCACGTCGCCGTCCACGTACAGACGCTTGACCTCGCCGGTCGCGGCCGGGTGGGTGGTGCCGCGGCCGCGCCGGTCGTCGGTGCCGGAGACGTCGCGCACGGCGGCGGTGCCGACGGGGCGGCCGTCCAGGCGCGCGACGAGCGTGACGACGATCGTCCGCGGGTCGATGGTGGGCGCCTCGTCGTCCCCGCCGTACCGCACGGCCATCTCGGCCTCCTGGGCGGCACGCAGGGTCGCCGCGACGGGGTCGTCCCACGCCACGACGTCGACCGCCAGGCCCTCGGGCCCGACGGTCGACGGGAGGACGGTGGTGGCGGTCATGCCGAGACGAGCGACGCCAGCACCGACGTGAAGAATCCGAGGCCGTCCGTGCCGGTGCGCGGGCCGTCCTCGCCGTCCGGGCCGAAGCCCGCCTCGACGGCGTGCTCCGGGTGCGGCATGAGGCCGACCACGTTGCCGCGCGCGTTGCTGATGCCCGCGATGTCGCGACGGGAGCCGTTCGGGTTCCAGCCCTGGTAGCGGAACACGACGCGGCCCTCGCCCTCGAGCTCGTCGAGGGTGCGGTCGTCCGCCACGAACTGGCCGTCCTGGTTCTTCAGCGGGATGGTGATGTGCTGGCCGGGCCGGTACCGGTTGGTCCACGCCGTCGACGTGTTCTCGACCGACAGCACCTGCTCGCGGCACACGAAGTGCAGGTGGTCGTTCTTCACCATCGAGCCGGGCAGCAGGTGCGCCTCGGTCAGCACCTGGAAGCCGTTGCAGATGCCGAGCACGGGCATGCCGCCCTTCGCCGCGTCCACCAGGGCGTCCATGGCGGGCGCGAAGCGCGAGATGGCGCCGGCGCGCAGGTAGTCGCCGTACGAGAACCCGCCCGGCAGGACGACGGCGTCGACGCCCTGGAGGTCGCCGTCGGCGTGCCACAGCGACACGGGCTCCCCGCCCGCGAGCCGGACCGCGCGAGCCGCGTCCCGGTCGTCGAGGGTGCCGGGGAACGTGACGACGCCGATCCGCGCCGACGCGAGGGTGCCGGCGGTCATCAGGCCACGCCCTCGGAGGTGATCGTCCCTGCGGCGTCGGTCGCGGCGTCCGCGACGCGCACGACGTCCTCGATGACGGGGTTGGACAGCAGCGTCTCCGCGGCCTGCTGCGCGGCGGCGAGCACCTCGGGCGTGACGTCGCCGTCCACCTCGAGCTCGAACCGCTTGCCCTGGCGCACCCCGCTGAACTGGGTGAAGCCGAGGCGGGGCAGCGCCCCGACGACGGCCTTGCCCTGGGGGTCCAGGATCTCGGGCTTGGGCATGACCTCGACGACGACGCGTCCCACGGGTGCTCCTTGGATCGTGACCGGTAGCTGGCCGGGTGGTCCAGCGGCCGCGGCTCCGAGGTCCCGGCACGGGCGGCGCAACGGAGGCGCGCGCGTGGGGGCGGGAGCACGACGGCGGGATTCCGCGACGAGTCTACCGCCCGCGCGCTAGCCTTCTGACGCCGCGGAGCGCAGCCGGTCGACGGCGCCGCCGACGCCGCGTCGTCCACCATCGCACCGACCCCGAGGAAGCATGTCCGCACCCACCTCTCCGCCCTCCGGCGGCACGCCCGACCCGTACGCCACGCCCGAGGCGGGCGCGACGCCCCCGACCGGGACCGCACCGAACGGGACCGCACCGAACGGGACCGCACCGAACGGACCGCCCGCGCCGTACACCGCGCCCGGCACCCCGTCCCCCGCGACGCCGTACGACCAGCAGGCCCCGTACGGGGGCCGGCCGACGCCGTACGACCAGCCCGCGCCGTACGGCGCGCCGTCCCCGTACGGGCAGCCGGCGCCCGGGACGGACGGGTTCTCGATCGCCGCGCTGATCACGGGCATCCTCGGGATCAGCCCCGTGGCGCTCGGGCTCGGCATCGCGGGGATGCGGCGCACCCGGCGCACGGGACAGAGCGGCCGCGGCATGGCGATCGCCGGCGTCGTGCTCGGTGCCCTGGGGATCCTCGGCTGGCTCCTGGTGGTCGGGCTGCTCGCCCTGCTCGCGACGAACGACGAGGTCCAGGAGGGGTTCAGCCAGGGCTTCGAGGAGTCCTACGCCGACCGCACGGGCGCGAACCTCGACCTGGGCGCCTGCTTCGAGCTGCCGGACGACGCCACCGACCTCACCGGCATCGTCGCGACCGACTGCGCGTCGGCGCACGGGGCGGAGATGGTGGGCGTCGACGAGCTCACGGACGCCGAGTACCCGGGCGAGTCCTCCGTGGTCGCCACCACGGAGGACTTCTGCTTCGAGGAGTTCGCCGCGTACGTCGGCACGGACTACGACGCGTCCAGCCTCGACATGATGTACCTCTACCCCACCCGGGCGTCGTGGGCGTTCGGCGACCGGCGCCTCATGTGCTGGGCGCAGAACCCGGACGGCTCGCCGCTCGAGGCCAGCGTCCAGGGCTCCGGCCTCTGACCTGCCGGCCCGCCGGCACGCGGGGGCGCCCTCAGCGCAGGGGCGCCCCCGTCAGCCGCTCGTACGCCTCGAGGTACCGGTCACGGGTGCGCTCGACCACCTCGGGCGGCAGCACGGGCGGCGGCACGTCGGACGCCCGGTCCCAGCCGGAGGCCGGCGACGTCAGCCAGTCGCGCACGATCTGCTTGTCGAAGCTCGGCTGGGCACGGCCCGGCTCCCACTCGTCCGCGGGCCAGAACCGCGACGAGTCGGGCGTGAGCACCTCGTCGCCGAGCACCGTGGCCCCGGTCGCCGGGTCGACGCCGAACTCCAGCTTGGTGTCCGCGAGGATCACGCCGCGCTCGCGCGCGATCTCCTCGGCGCGGGCGTAGACGGCGAGGGTGAGGTCCCGCAGGCGCGTGGCGGCGTCGTCGCCGATCCGGCGCGCCACCTCCTCGAACGGCACGTTCTCGTCGTGCTCCCCCACCTCGGCCTTCGTCGCGGGGGTGAAGATCGGCTCCGGCAGGCGCGACCCGTCGACCAGGCCGGCCGGCAGCGGGATGCCTGTGACCTCGCCGGACGCGCGGTACTCGGCCAGGCCGGAGCCGGTGAGGTAGCCGCGGGCCACGCACTCGACGGGGAACATCTCCAGCCGACGGCAGATCATCGCGCGGCCCGCGACGACGTCGGGCACCAGGCCGTCGCCCGGCTCGGCACTCGCCTCGGTGGACACGACGTGGTTGTCCACCACGTCGGCGAGCTGCTCGAACCACCACAGGCTCAGCTGGGTGAGCACCACGCCCTTGTCGGGGATGCCGGGGGTGAGCACGTGGTCGTGCGCCGAGAGGCGGTCCGAGGCGACCACGAGGACGACGTCGCCCAGCGGGTGCACGCCGCCCAGGGCGGGCAGGTCCGGCGCGTACAGGTCGCGCACCTTGCCGGAGTAGACGTGGCGCCACCCCGGCAGGTCGAGCGGTCCCCCGGCGAAGGCGTCGTTCTGGTCGGCACCGGGCTGGTCGACATCGTGCGTCTCGGTCACGATGCTCAGTCTCGCATCCGGCGTCGGGCCGGGCCGCACGCGTCCGCGGTCCCGCTGCGCGGAGTTCATCGGGTCCCCTACCGGACAGCCCCGTCCGTTCACCGCCCGTTCGCCGGCGGCGTCCACCGTGCAGCCCATGAGACTCCGCACCCGGCACACCGCCGCCCTGCTCGTCGCGGCCCTCGTCGCCGCTCCCGCCGCCACGTCCGTCGCGGCCCCGCGCCCGCCCCACGCGGCGGCCGGACACCCGTCCGCCCCCCAGCACGGCGCCGCCACGGGGCACATCCCCTTCACCGCGGCGACGGTGACGACCCACGACGACGGTTCGTTCACCGTCACCTGGTCGGCGCCGCGCGGAGCCGGCGACGTGCGCCTCTACGCGGGCACCGACCGGGACCGCATCGACACGCGCCACGTCGTGGCGCGCGGCGGGTCCTCCGGGACGGTGACGGTCACCGACCTGTCCGACGCCGACCGCCGCTGGTTCCGGCTCGTCCCCGACCGCGGCGCGGGCCTGACGATCGCCGACCGCCTGGTGCGGCTCGACGGCACGGTGAACCTCCGCGACCTGGGCGGCTACCGCACCACCGACGGCGACTGGGTCGCCATGGGCGAGGCCTACCGGTCCGACGCCCTCGACCGGCTGAGCGAGGCGGACCTCGACACCCTCGAGGGGCTCGACGTGCGCACCGTCGTCGACCTGCGCACGAGGTCGGAGCGCGCCACCGCACCCGACCGCGTGCCCGACGGCGCCCGGTACGAGGTGGCTGACGTGCTCGGCGGCGGCACCGCGACGATCCCGGACCTGTCGTCACCGGCCGCGGCCGCGCAGCTGATGGTCGACGGGGAGCGCTCCATGGTCTCGAGCGACACGGGCCGGGCCGCGTACGCGACGTTGTTCGACGCGGTCGCGGACGACGGCGCGGTGCTGTTCCACTGCACCGCGGGCAAGGACCGCACGGGCTGGGCAGCGGCCGCCCTGCTCACCACGGCGGGCGTGCCGCGCGACGTCGTCGAGGACGACTACCTGCTGAGCAACCACTACCGCGCCGAGGCGAACGCCGCCGCGCTCGCATCGATGCCAGCCGAGCAGGCCGCGATCTACCGGCCGCTGCTCGACGTGCGGCCGGAGTACCTGGCCGCCGGGTTCGACGAGGTGCACGACGAGTACCGCTCGTTCGACCGGTACCTCCGCCAGGGCCTCGGCCTCAGCGCTCGCGAGGTGCGCGACGTGCGGGACGAGCTGCTCGTCGGCTGACCGGCTGACCCACCACACCCGTCCGATCTGTTCGGCATGAGGTCGATCTCTTCGGCATGGGTCGGTGCCGAAGAGATCGACCTCCTGCCGAACAGACCAGCGTCAGGGGACGGCGACCTCGCCCCGCTCGGCCTTCAGCGCGATGTCGCTGCGGTGGTGGGAGCCGTCCAGCGCGATCTTCTCGACCCCGGCGTAGGACGCCGCCCGTGCGGCGGCGAGGTCCGCGCCACGGCCGACGACGGACAGCACGCGCCCGCCGGCGGACACCAGCGCGCCGTCGACGACGGCGGTGCCGGCGTGCAGCACGTGCACGTCGTCCAGCGCCTCGGCGTCGGCGATGCCGGTGATCGGGTCGCCCTTGCGCGGCGACTCGGGGTAGCCCTGGGAGGCGACGACGACGTTGACCACGGCGTCGTCCGACCAGCGCAGCGGCTCGATGCCGTCGAGGCGGCCGGTGGCGGCGGCGAGCAGCACGCCGGACAGCGGGGTGCGCAGGCGCGCGAGGACGGCCTGGATCTCCGGGTCGCCGAAGCGGGCGTTGAACTCCACGACGCGCGTGCCGCGGCTGGTCAGCGCCAGCCCCACGTAGAGGACGCCGGAGAACGGGGTGCCGCGGCGGGCCATCTCGTCCACGGTGGGCTGCGCGATGCGGTCCACCACCTCGGCGACCAGGCCGGACGGCGCCCAGTCGAGCGGCGTGTACGCGCCCATGCCACCGGTGTTCGGGCCGGCGTCGTCGTCGCCGACGCGCTTGAAGTCCTGCGCGGGCATCATCGGCACCACGGTTGCGCCGTCGCACAGGCAGAACAGCGACACCTCGGGCCCGTCGAGGTACTCCTCGATCACCACGCGGCCCTCGTCGCCGCGCGCGTCGAGCGCCTCGCGGGCGTGCGCGAGGGCGGCGTCGCGGTCGGAGGTCACGACGACGCCCTTGCCGGCGGCGAGACCGTCGTCCTTGACGACGTAGGGGGCGCCGAAGGCGTCGAGCGCATCGGCGACCTGCTCCACCGTGGTGCACACGTGGGCCATCGCCGTCGGGACGGCCGCGGCGGCCATGACGTCCTTCGCGAACGCCTTCGACCCCTCGAGCCGGGCGGCCTCGGCCGACGGCCCGAAGACGGGGATCCCGGCCTCCCGGACGGCGTCGGCGACCCCTGCCACCAGGGGCGCCTCGGGCCCGACGACGACCAGGTCGACGCCGAGCGTGCGGGCGAGGGCGGCGACGGCACGGCCGTCGTTCGCGTCCACCGGGTGGAGGTCGGCCTGCGCGGCCATGCCCGGGTTGCCGGGGGCGGCGTGCAGCTCGTGCGCCGGCTGCGCGCCCTCGGCGGCCTCGGACGCGAGGGCGTGGACGATGGCGTGCTCGCGGGCACCGGTCCCGACGACGAGGATCTTCACGGGCGACCATGCTAACGACCCCGCGGAGTGCGGGCCGCGGCGTCCGCGGGCACCGTGCTCGCGCGTGCCGCACCCGGGGGCGCGGCGGGCCGGTCACGGCTGCGGCAGGCGGGCCATCCCGTAGACGCGGTCGACGCGCAGGCGCAGCACCTGGCGCCGGTCGGCCACCATCGCCCGCCGGAACTCCTCCCAGTCGGGGTGCTCCTGCCGGGCCGCGACGCGGAAGGTCTCGACGAGCTCGTCGGCGGCGGCGTCGTGGACGTCGGTCGCCACGTCGCTCAGCTCCGCCGTGCCGTCGAGGACGGCGTAGCTCCAGAAGTCCGGGGCGCTCACGTGCAGCGACACGCGGGGGTCGCGCGCCGCGTTGCGGGTCTTGGCGCGGTCCGCGGTCACGGACACGCGCGCCGTCCGCGTCTCCTCGTCCCACGCGTAGAGCACGTTGGACAGCTGGGGCCGGCCGGCCCTCCGCAGGGTCGTGAGGACCCCCTTGTTGCCGTCCGCCACCAGGGCGAGCAGGGCCCGCTGGTCGTCCGTCTCGGTCGTCCCCGTCGTCGTCATGCCGGGACAACCCGCCAGGTCAGGCCGTTGTTCCCCCGGGCACGGTGGCGTCCTGCCCCGACCGGGCGAGCGCCTCCGCCACGAAGCCGTCGGCCGTGAGCTCGGCGACGGCGTCGCGCAGCCAGGCCACGGCGACGGGGTCGCGGTCGCGACCGGTGGCGACCGCCTGCCGGATCTCGGTGAACCGCGGCTCGACGACGCGCAGCCCGGGGTGCTCGGCGACGTACCGGGTCAGCGGCTGCCGGATGCCGGCGGCGACCTCCAGGCCGTGCTCCTCGAACGCGACCGTGCCGTCGGCCCCGCGCACCACCTCGGCCCGGGTCAGGGTGCGGCTGAGGAACAGGTCGTACGCGGAGCCCTCCTTCACCCCGACGCGCACGCCCGGCCGGTCGACGTCGTCGGCCGTGCGGACGGGCGAGCCCTCGGGAACGGCGAAGACGCCCTCGATCAGCACGTACGGCGCGGTGAACGCGACCTGCGCGGCCCGCTCCGGCTCCACGGCGAGGAAGCCGACGTCGGCCCGGCCGTCGGCCACGGCCGCGAACGAGTGCCGCGCGGCGTCGACGCACTCCAGCACGCCCTCGACACCGAGGCGCCGGGCCAGCTCGCGGGCGAGGTCGACGGTCACCCCGGAGGGGTCGTGCCGGGTGCCCTGCGCGAGCACCGGGTTGCCGAGGTTGACCACCGCACGCAGCACCCCCGTGGGGGCGAGCGCGTCGACGACCTGGCCCGTCGCCGTCATGCCCGCGCGTGGATCAGGTCGTGCACCGGGATGATCTCGTCGCGCCGCGGGCCGACGCCCACCGCGGAGATGCGGCAGCCGGACAGCTCCTCCAGGCGCGCGAGGTACGCCTGCGCGTTGGCGGGCAGGTCCTCGATGGTGCGGGCACCGGAGATGTCCTCCCACCAGCCCGGCATCTCCTCGTAGATCGGCTTCGCGTGGTGGAACGCCGACTGGTCGTCGGGCATCTCGTCGTACCGGGTGCCGTCCACGTCGTAGGCCACGCAGACCGGCACCTTCTCCAGGCCCGTGAGCACGTCCAGCTTGGTCACCACGAGGTCCGTGAGGCCGTTGATGCGCGACGCGTAGCGCGCGATGACGGAGTCGTACCAGCCGCAGCGGCGCGCACGGCCGGTCGTGACGCCGTACTCGCCGCCCGTCTTGAGCAGGTACTCGCCCATGTCGTCGAACAGCTCGGTGGGGAACGGGCCCTCGCCGACCCGCGTCGTGTACGCCTTGATGACGCCGATGACGGAGTCCACCCGGGTGGGCCCGATGCCGGAGCCGGTCACCGCGCCGCCGGCCGTGGCGCTCGACGACGTGACGAACGGGTACGTGCCGTGGTCGATGTCGAGCATGGTGGCCTGGCCGGCCTCGAACAGCACGTTCTTGCCCTGGTCGAGCGCCTCGTTGAGCACGAGCGGCGTGTTCGCGACCATCGGGCGCAGGCGCTCGGCGTGCGCGAGCAGCTCGTCGACCGTCTCGTCGATGTCGACGGCACGGCGGTTGTAGACCTTCACCAGCAGGTGGTTCTTCTGGTCGAGGGAGCCCTCGACCTTCTCCCGCAGGATCTTGGGGTCGAACAGGTCGGCGATGCGGATGCCGACGCGGTTGATCTTGTCGGCGTACGCCGGCCCGATGCCGCGGCCCGTGGTCCCGATGCGGCGCTTGCCGAGGAAGCGCTCGGTGACCTTGTCGAGCGTGCGGTGGTAGCCGGCGATGACGTGCGCCTGGCTCGAGACCAGCAGACGGGAGACGTCCACCCCCCGCGCGATCAGGTCGTCGAGCTCCTCGAACAGCACGTCGATGTCGACGACCACGCCGTTGCCGATGACGGGGACGACGCCGGGCGACAGGATGCCGGAGGGCAGCAGGTGCAGCGCGTACTTCTCGTCGCCGATGACGACGGTGTGACCCGCGTTGTTGCCGCCGTTGAACTTCACGACGTAGTCGACCCGGGACCCGAGCAGGTCCGTGGCCTTCCCCTTGCCCTCATCGCCCCACTGGGCACCGACGAGCACCACGGCTGGCATGAAATCTCCTCGCGTCGACGAGGCCCGGCGTGTTCACCCACGTCACCTGAGGAGGCGGGCCTCCTGGTCCGGGCCGCGCCCGAGTTTACCCGCCCGTGACCTGCCCGTCGGTCCGGCGCGCTCAGCCCGCGGGGTGATGCGTCGCGGGGGTCGACGGCGCGGGAGCCGACTCGCAGCGGTGGTCGCGGTCGATGCGGAACAGGTCGAGGGCCCCGCACACCTCCAGCACGAACAGGTCGCGCTCGTCCGCGCCGCGCAGCACCGTGGCGCCGCCACGCTTGCGCCCGGCGTCGGCGAGGGAGATGAGGAACGCGGCCCCGGTCGAGTCCATGAACGTGACGCGGCACATGTCGATCACCAGCAGCTGCCGCCGCAGCCCGACCACGCGGGTGGCGATCTCCGGGAACTGGTCGCGCTCCGCGAGGTCGAGGTCACCGGCGATCACGAGCGTCGTCGTCGTCGAAGACGTCGCGATCTCGATCATGGAGCGAGCGTACCCGCGACCGGCCGCGCGCGACGCCCGAGGCGCCGATCTGTGAACCGGGCCGCGGCCGGGCCAGAATGGGGCTCATGACCTCCTCCGCGCGTGACCTGCTCGCCGGCCCGCCCCCGACCCTCCTGCCCGACGAGCACCCCCAGGTGCGCGACGGCCTCGACGCCGGGGAGGACCCGGCCCGGCTCGCCGCCGACCACCCCGCGTCGTCGCTCGCCTGGGCGGTGCTGGCCGAGGCCACGCTCGACGCCGCGGGCGACGCGCCCACCGCCGCCCGGTCCGTGACGGCGTACGCGTACGCGCGCACCGGCTACCACCGCGGCCTCGACGCGCTGCGTCGCGCCGGCTGGCGCGGCCAGGGCCCGATCCCCGCCGACCACGAGCCCAACCAGGGGTTCCTGCGCGCGCTCGCCGCGCTGTCCGAGGCGGCCGCGCAGATCGGCGAGTCCGACGAGGCGGAGCGCTGCGCGCAGTTCCTGCGCGACTCCGGTACCTCGCCCGAGGAGGTCCGCGCCCTCGTCGGGTGAGCTCGTCGGGTGAGCCCGTCGGGTGAGCTCGCCGGGGCCCCCGGACGTGGTCAGCCGACGGCGGTCGCGTGCAGCTTGGCCCACACGAGCTTGCCGGAGCCGGCGGGCCGCCAGCCCCAGTCGGCGAGCCGCTCGACGATCTGCATCCCGAAGCCGCCGACGCGGTTGGGGTGGCCGTCGGTCGTGACGGGCGGCGCGGGGTTGGAGTCCTCGACCTCGATGCGCAGCCCGTCGCCGGTGTCGAAGAGCCGCAGCGCGATGTTGCCCCAGCCGTGCAGCACGCCGTTGGCGACCAGCTCTGAGACGACGAGCTCGGCCGACGCCGACTCCGGCAGCCCCCACGCCTGGCAGGTGCGCAGCACGGCGTGCCGGGCCCGGCCGATGGACGCGGGCTCGCTGGGCAGCAGCCACCGCCGCGAGCGCGGGCTAAGCGGCTGGACCTGCGCGTCGGCCACCGGGTCGGGAACGCGCACGACGACGAGCGCGACGTCGTCCTCGGGAGCGTCGGCGAGGCGCGAGAGCAGCTCCTCCCCCACCCCCGCGGCGTCGCGGGCGGTGATGCGCCCCGACGTCTCGACGAGCGCGTCGAGACCGACCTTGAGCGACCGGTCCCGGCGCTCGATGAGGCCGTCCGTGTAGAAGAGGAGCACGTCGCCGCGCCGCAGCTCGGCCTGCCCGGTGGTGCGCGGCTTCGACCCGAAGCCGACCAGGGAGCCGGCCCCGCCCGCGAGCTGGGTGACCGTGCCGTCGCGCAGCAGCAGCGGCGGCAGGTGGCCGGCGCGCGTGTACTGCACGGTCCAGACGTCGCCGTCCTGCTGGTGCTTGAGGGTGGCGTAGACCATCGACGCCGACCGCGGGATGCGCATCCCCGTGACGAGCTGGTCCACCCGGTCGACGACGATCCCCGGCGTGGCGAGCTCGAACGCGTACGAGCGCACCACGGACCGCAGCTGCCCCATCGCCGCCGCGGCCTCGACGTCGTGCCCGACGACGTCGCCGACCACGAGCCCGACGGTGCCCTCGTTGATCTGCAGCACGTCGTACCAGTCGCCACCCACCTGGGCGTGCTCGGCGTTGGGCGCGTAGTAGGTCCACACGTCGAGCCCGGACACGTCGGCCTGCTCGGGCAGCATCGCGCGCTGCAGCGCCTCGGCGAGCCGGTGCTCGCGCGCGTACAGGCGCGCGTTGTCGATGGCGGTGCCGGCCCGGCGCGCCACCACCTCGATCACGGTGTGCACGTGCTGCGGCTCGCCCGGACCGGGCCGGACCTCCTCGGTGACGGTGCCGTCGGGCGCCACGCCCACGCCGTGCCACGTGGCCAGCAGCCCCAGCACGCGGCGGCGCCCCGCCACCGCGTGCACGACGACGGCGCGCGGCAGCGCCCCGGTCTCCTCCACGACGCGCCGCAGCAGGTCGCGGCGCAGCCACCCCGACGCGGAGTGCGCCGGGAAGCCCGCGCCCAGGCGGAGCATCACGGGCCCCTCGACGACGCCCTCGAGCAGGTCCTGCACCTCGTCCCGGACCGGCTCGCGGGCGGCACCGCCGTCGGCGGGCGGGTCCGGCCGCTCCCCGGAGACGTCGTCGGGCAGCTCGGGCACGTACCGCGCGTGCCGTCGGCCGCGGCCGCTCGGCGGCGACGCGACGTCGACGCCGTCGGCGAAGACGAGCCCGTCGTCGTTCACGTAGAAGCCGGCCCAGGGCACGAGCGCGCGCAGCAGGTCGGCGATGTCGCGCAGCGCGTAGGGGTACTCCAGGTCGCCCAGCAGCTCCGTGGTCTGCGCGATGAGGTCGAGGTCGGCGCGCTCGCGGCGCTCCACCTCGAGCGAGGCGAGCTGGGCGGCCTGACGCTCCACGTGCGTCGACACGTCGGTGGCGGTGCCGAGCCAGCGCCGCACCACCCCGTCGGCGTCCGGCACGGGGGACATCGTCACCTGCCACCACGTGGCGCGGCTGTCGAGCAGCCGGCCGCTGACCATCCGCGTCGTGGGACGCCCGGCGCGCAGGTCGCCCTGGCTGCGCTCGCGCTCGGCGTCGTCGTCCACGAGCTCCAGCAGGGGGTGCTTGCCGAGCACGGCGAGGTCGTTGACGCCGATCCCGGACTCCCGCGCGAAGGCGTCGTTGATCCACAGGACCGGCATCCCGGCCTCCCAGGCACCGGTGACGAACGCCGGGATGACGGCAGCCGCGATGGCAGCGTCGAGGAATCCCTCCGGGAGGGGCGGCACAGGACCGGATGATTCGGTCATAATGCCTCCACTGCCGAGATTCCCCGCCCTGGTTGGTGTTCTTGCTGGTCATTCAACCGTAGATTGGTGTCCGCCGAGACTCGAGGTGAACGCCCCGGCGCGTGGAAGGAGCACCGTGCACGACGGATCGAACACGACCCCACGTGACCTGCGGCGTGCAGACGTGAAGGAGGCAGACGCGGTGCCTGAGCTGGGAGACCCCGCGAGCGTGCACGTCATCGTGGGTGCGTCCCGCGCCCGTGTCGTGCTGTCCGGCGAGATCGACGCCGACATCGGAGCCGAGCTGGGCGAGGCCATCTCCGACGCCGAGGGCTCCGGCCTCCCCGTCGAGATCGACGCCCACCACGTCACCTTCATGGATTCCTCGGGTGTGGCGTTCCTCGCACGCCTCGCGTCGCGCAGCCCGCACCGCGTCCGGGTGCTGCGCGCGCCGCCCACCGTCCGGTTCCTCCTCGAGGTCACCCGCATCGGCGAGCTGCTGGAGATCGTCGACGTCGACCCCGGCTTCGACCTCGAGACCCCGACGCCGAGGTAGCTCGAGACTCGCCGAGGTAGTTCGAAGGGCGGCCCGCACCTGGTGCGGGC
>NZ_JBHTVT010000017.1:0-109322 GCF_042792795.1 Isoptericola sp. NPDC056605
GTTGACACCGTGATGGGCGCCGAGGAGCGTCCATCACGGTGTCAACCGCCTGTTCGGCGCTGGGGGAGGAGGCCGGTCAGACCGGGAGGCCGACGTCGCGCAGCTCGCGCTCGAGGTAGGGCGTCATGGTGCGCGCGTACGTGGCGGTGAGGTGGTGCGTGTCCCGGTACACGTTGACGCCGCCGATGACGGCGGGGCAGGTGCCGTCGTCGCAGTAGAGCGACGTGAGGTCGACGAACGAGGCGCCGGGCACCTCGTCGGCGGCCTCCTCGTACACCTGCGGGTCGGGGAACGCCCGGTCCTCGGGCAGGTCGCACCGGGTGGGGTCGGCGGCCAGGCCGCCGTCGAGGCACTGCGACGGCTCCTCGTCGTGCTGCGGGTTGTCCGAGAGCGCGACGACGGGGACCCCCCGCTCGGCGACGGGCCGCCACGCGGCGGCGAGGTCGGACGCCTGCCGGTCCGGGCTGCCCGAGAGGAAGTCGAGGTACCCCGTGGTGACGACGGCGTCCGTGGACCCGGCGTTCCGCTCCAGCCACGGCTCGAGCCTGTCCCGCCACTCCTCGCAGGTGCGGGCGCGCTTCCCGTCGGCGTCGACCGGCCCGGTCGTCCAGGCGCACGAGTTCTTCAGGTGAGCGGTGACGCTGAGCCGCCCCTCGGCGGCGAGCTGCCGGAACGCGGGGAGCAGGGCGCGGGCGTGCGAGTCGCCCACGAGCACGACGTGCGGCACGTCGGGGTCGTCGACCGGGCCGAAGGAGCAGTCCGCCAGCGCGGTCCCGTCGACGTCGACGAAGCAGTCCCGGGGCCCGGCGACGTCGTCCGCGACCGCGACGGGCGCGGGGACGACGACGTCGTCGAGGGCGGGGTTGTCGCAGGGCTGCTCGGTGTCCATCTCCTCGGCGCCGAAGCAGGACGGCGGGTCCGCGACGATCCGGTCGGCGATCGCCTCCTGCTCCTGCGCGTGGTGCTGTGCCAGGGCGAGCCCGCCCCCGGCGACGAGGGCGAGCGCGGCGGTCCCGGCGGCGGTGACGCCGAGGGCACGTCGGGGGACGTGCAGGCTCCAGCGTTCCGTGAAGCGCGCCGGGTCCTCCACCCAGCGCTTGGTCGCCGCCGCCAGCAGCACGACGCCGGCGAGCAGGACGACCCGTTCGAGCAGGCCGGCCTCGTGCCCCAGCACGAAGGGGGCCAGGACGATCGCGGGCCAGTGCCACAGGTACAGCGCGTAGGAGATCTCGCCGGTCTGCTGCACGGGCCGCCAGGCGAACAGGGATGTCGGGGCGAGCCGCCCGGACGGTGCGCCGGCGGCGATGACGGCGACGGTGCCCAGCACCGGCACGAGCGCCGCCGTGCCGGGGAACGGCGTGGAGTCGTCGAAGGCGAGGGCGCACGAGACGAGGACGGCCAGGCCGGCCCAGCTGAGCACGGTGCGGGCACCGTCGCCCGTCGGGCGCCGTGCCGGCCGCGAGAGCCAGAGGGCGAGCAGCGCGCCGGCGCCGAACTGCCAGGCGCGGGTGGTCGTGGCGAAGTAGGCGGGCGCCGGGTTCGCCGACGTCAGCCACAGCGAGTACGCGAACGACGCGACGGTCGCGGCGACGAGCAGCAGCGATGTCGTGCGGCGCACGGTCGCCCCCCGCCGGGCGGCGACGACGGTGCCGAGCACCACGAGCAGGGGCCAAACGAGGTAGAACTGCTCCTCGGTCGACAGCGACCAGTAGTGCTGGACCGGCGACGGGTCGCCGTCCGAGGCGAGGTAGTCGACGGCGTCGCCGGCGAGCACCCAGTTCTCGACGTACAGGGTGGCGCCGAGGGTCTCGCGGAACCACTGCTGCCACAGCGACTGCGGGGCGAACAGCACCGTCGCGACGAGGGTCGCCGCGAGGACGAGGTACGCGGCGGGCAGCAGGCGGCGTGCCCGGCGCGCCCAGAACCGCGCCAGCCGGATCCGGCCCGTCGACTCCGCCTCCCGCAGCAGGTGGCCCGTGATGAGGAAGCCGGAGATGACGAAGAAGACGTCGACGCCCACGTAGCCGCCCGGCAGGCGGCCGGGCCAGAAGTGGTAGAGGACGACCAGCCCCACGGCCAGCGCCCGCAGCGCCTGGATCTCCGGGCGGAAGCGTCGCGGCGGGCGGCGGGTGTCGCCGTCCGCCGCGGCGGGCGGGCCGGACGGATGGTCGCGGACGAGCGTCGTCATGCGCAGGGGTCACCGTGGAGATCGGGGGCGGAGGGCCGGAAAGGCTAACCACGAACCCGATGCCGAGGGCAAGCCGGCTCGCGCACGGGGGCCTCGGGAGACGCCGGGCGCGGACCGACGTGGGCCCCGCGGGTCACGAGGCGGCGGGCAGGACGACGCGCGGGGGCGGGCCGGCGACGGGGGCGGCCGCGGCGTGCACCGCGAGCTCGTGCGCGGCACGGAGGCGGTGACGCTGCCCCGGCGTCGCGCGGTCGGTCCACCAGGCCTCGGGGACGGCGTGCGGGGTGACGGTGACGCCGCGCGGCACGAGCAGCCGCGAGAGCGTGAGGGCGGCGGCCGACGGCAGCGTGACCACGCGCTGGCCGGGCCGCAGCCCGCGCAGCCGGATCTCCACCGGCGCGCCGGGTGCGTCCACCTCGATCCCCGGAACCTGCTCGAGGAGCGCCGTGACACGGGGGTCGTGGCGGCGGTGCGGCACGTAGCGCACCGGTCCGTCGGCGGCGACGCCGCGCACCCACGCCAGGTACCGGTCGGGGTGCAGCAGGCCGTCGGCCGCCAGCGCCGACCCGACTAGCACCGTCTGCTCCGCAGGCGCCTCGGCCGGGGGCCTGCCCTGCAGCCACTCGAACCCGTGCTCGAGCACGTCGATGCCCAGCAGGCGGAGCCAGGCGCGCAGGTCCGGGTCGAGCGGGAGGGCGGTGCACAGGCTCAGCCCGCCCGCCTCGGCCACGCGTCGCATCCGGAGCGCCGCCAGCGCGCCGAGCCCGAAGCGCAGCGACCCGGGCGGGGCGCCGATCCGCACCAGCGAGCTGCCGGACGTCAGGCGGTGGGCGAGGTCGAGGGTGGCGAGCCCGTCGTCCACCACGACGATCCGCGTCGGCGGCCGCAGCGTCCGGACCAGCGCGGACTGGAAGGCTCCGGAGAAGGGGTCCCCGACCACCACGACGTCGTGCGGCAGGTGCCGCGGCACGGGTGCCAGGTCCACGTCGAGGTCGCCGGGCAGGCCGAGGGCGCGCACGGCGTCCACCCCGGCGGTGAGAGCGGGGACGTCGGCGCGCGCCAGCACCCGGGTGCGGGGACCGGCGTGCCCGGCGGCGTGCGCCTCGACGGCGCACAGCAGCTGGAGCGGGGACTCGACGAACGCGGTCACCTCTCCACTGTCACCGCGTCGGGCGACGAGCAGGGGACGTCGGCGTGGCCGGGGGATGAACGCTCGGTGCTCGTCCGGGGGCGCACCCGTGGCTGCCCGGCAGTTCCTGAGGTTCGATGGGTACATGTCCGGACGGAGCGTGCGAGACCGGTTCGTGGCCGCGCTGCGCGGGCGGTCCGCGTCGGACCGGGCGGGCCGTGACGAGGACGCCGCCGCGCTCCGCGCGGAGCTGGACGCGCGCAGCGCCGAGGTGCGCCGGCTGCGCCGCCGGGTCCGCGAGCTGGAGGCGGGCCTGCTCGACGACCTGCCCGAGCAGGTCGGCGCCGTCGCGCGCGCGGTGCGCGCCGAGCACCTGACGCTGCTCGGCGCCCGCCCGCTGCACGACCTCGCGCACGCCGTGCTCGACGCCGAGGCGCGGGCCCTGCCCGGCGTGCTGATGGAGTGCGGCACGGCCCGCGGTGGCTCGGCCGTCGTGATGGCGGCGGCCAAGGCGCCCGGGCGCCGGCTCTTCGTCCACGACGTCTTCGGCCTCATCCCGCCGCCCACGCAGGAGGACGGTGCGGACGTCCACGCCCGGTACGCCACGATCGTCGAGGGGCGTGCGAAGGGTCGTGGCGGGGAGACCTACTACGGCTACCGCGACGACCTGTACGGCGAGGTGCGGGACTCGTTCGCCCGGCACGGTCTGCCGGTCGACAGCTCCGGCGTGACGCTCGTCCGGGGGTTGTTCGAGGACACCCTGACGGGCGACGACCCGGTCGCCGTCGCGCACCTGGACGGCGACTGGTACGCGTCGACCCGCACCTGCCTGGAGCGCGTGGTGCCGCGCCTCGTCCCCTCGGGCCGGGTCGTCGTCGACGACTACTTCGCCTGGTCGGGCTGCCGCAGGGCGGTCGACGAGTTCCTCGCGCGCGACGGCGCGAGGTACGGCCTGGTGCGCGAGATGCACGCGCGCCTCCACCTGGTGCGCGCCGGCTGAGTCAGCGCCCGGCGGTGTCGAGGCCTCTCTCGAGCCCGGACCGGACGCCCTGGCGCAGGCGGTCGTGCACGCGGTTCTCCACGAGGTGGTGCAGCACGACCGCGAGGGCCAGGGAGAGCGCGGTGGCGAGCCCCAGCACCACCCAGCGGGGCGCGTCGTCGTGCAGCACGTCGATCACCGCGAACCCGAACTGGCCGTGCACCAGGTACAGCGGGTAGGTGAGGGCGCCGAGCGTCGACAGCACCCGCCAGTCGAGGTGCCGCAGCGGCCCTGCGCTGAGCGCCCAGAGGAGCGCCACCATCGCGACCACCGCGGCAGCGCAGACGACCGCGGAGACGGGCGCGCCCACCAGCTCGGAGGCCCGGCCGGCATAGAGGTACGCCTGGCGCACGCACAGCACGCTCGTCAGGGCGACGGCCAGCCACACCGCGAGGTCGCCGCCGTCGCGGTAGACGAGGAAGAGCAGCATGCCGACGGCGAAGTAGGGCGCGTAGGAGGGGATCAGCACCGCGCTCAGCAGGTCGGCGTCGTTCGCCCTGGCGAGCTGCGCGACGAGCGGCCACAGGACCGCGAGGGCGATGACCCGGCGGCGGGTGATCCCCACGAGGATGAACGCCCCCACGATCAGGTAGAAGAGCATCTCGAACCAGAGGGTCCAGAACGGGCCCTGCACGTCGGTGGCGTCCCAGGCGTTCTGGATCATCGTGAGGTTGAGCAGCGAGTCCACCGCCGAGGCGTCCCGCCCGTCGTGCCACACGAGATGCAGCATCACCGTCAGGACGACGGCGGCCCAGTAGGCCGGGAACAGCCGGGCGACGCGCGACGCGGCGAAGGCGCTGACCGGGCGGCCGTACGCCGTCATGAGGATGACGAACCCGCTGATCATGAAGAACAGCTGGACGCCGAGGAACCCGTAGCGGGTGACCTGGTTGAGCCCGGGGAAGACGTCGGACGGTGCCGCGCCCCAGTGCGGCATGCCGATCCCCGTGTAGTGGTAGCCGAGCACGAGGAGCGCGGCCAGGAATCGCAGCCCGTCCAGTCCGCGGAGGCGCGGACGGGACCCCACCCGTGCTGGGGCGGAGCTCCCGGCGGACGGTACGGACGTGGTCGGCAGGGAGAACATGGGCGGCGACGATACCTGGTCCGGTGACCTGGGCGACCATCCCGGGAGGAGAGCTCGGACGAGAGGTGGTGCGGCGCGGTTACCGAGCGGCAGGGTGCACGGACCCTGTCACCCGCTCGTGCCACAGCTCCTGACGCGCGACGTAGGCGTCGTCCCACGGCTTGGTCGGGTCGGCCCAGTGCACGAGCCGTGCCGGGGCGTCCGGCAGGTCCCGCGTCGGCACGTGGTCCCAGGCCGCGTCGAGCTCGGTGCGGTGCGGCCCGACGTACAGGTGCAGGGCCTCGCGCGCGTCGATCCGGAACTCCCGCATCGCGACGAGCGACTCCGCCGCGTACCCGTCGGCCCGCAGCCGCGCGAGGTCGAGCACCAGCACGTCGGCGTCGAACGCGTTGAAGTCGAAGACGTGCCGGGCGTGGATGCGGCGGTAGAAGTCGTACGCCGTCGCCGGTGCGTCGTCCAGGCGGCGGGCCGCCCGGTACAGCAGGCCGAAGCCGCTCGGGTCGGCGTGCGACGTGTGCCGGGCCGCGACGGCCGTGGAGCCCAGGTCGACCGCCGCGAGCTCCGCGACGTCGTCCAGCACGACGGCGTCGACGGGCAGCACCACCGCGCGGTCCACGCCGGGGAGCAGGTGCGGCAGCAGCACGTGGTGCGCCCGCTGCGACGAGTCCAGGCCGAGCGAGCCGACGTCCAGGGCCGTGGTGGGCACCCGGTGCACGGAGGTGCGCTCGGAGAGCTCCGGCAGGCTGAGCGTGGCGACGCCCGGCCCCACGAGCCAGACGCGCAGCGGCACGGACGCGGACGAGTCGAGCGCCCGCACGGCCTCCGCGACGTGGGGGATCTGGGGGCGCCGGGGCAGGAGGACGACGTCGACGGCGCCGTCCACGGCAGGGGCCGTGACCGCGGCGGGGGCGGCCGCCGTCGCCGGAGCGGCGGGGAGCGCCGGCAGCGGTGTCGCCGCGGCGTGCCGGGCCCGGGCCGCCTCGACCTCGGGTGCGACGGTCTCCCGCCACAGGGCGTAGACGTGCTCGGCGTCGCGGCCCTCGAAGACCGCCGTGAGGACGGGCTCGAGCCGCGCGATCATGCCGGTGCGGATGGCCTCGAAGCCGTCGTGGTCCAGCGGGTGCAGACCGTTGAAGCGCACGTCGGCGAAGTTCGCGGGCTGGAAGTCGACGTCCAGGCCCAACGACGTCGTGGGCAGGTAGCAGTGCAGCCGCTTCGTCACCACGTGCGTGAACGACGTGCGGTACCACTCGAGCAGCCGCACCGCCTCGCGCATGTTCTCCACGAACGTGCGGTCCTTCACCTCGCGGTAGCTCTGCTTGATGTTGTCGTGCCCGTCCGGCACGGGCTCGCGCACGGCGTCGACGTACACGGTGGCGGGCGCCGGGCGCTGGTCGAGCTCGGGGAAGACCGTGCTGACGGTGGTCGTGAGGCAGCCGGAGAAGAAGGCCGGCACGTCGAGCGACAGCAGCAGGTCGACCGTGGTCCAGTCGCGGCAGCCGACCGGGCCGTGGGCGCGCAGGTAGTCGAGCACCTCGGGGGTCAGCAGCCCGCGCTTGTTGCAGTGGAAGGAGACGAAGATCGGCCGCAGGTTCTCGTGCATCGGGAAGTCCCAGACGCCGGTGCCCGCCAGGTCGTGGGAGTGCCAGCCGAACTCGAGCAGCCAGGTGCCCTCCGGGAACGACTGGAACGACGACCCGTCGCGGTCCACCCGGTAGAGCTCGACGTCGGTCGCCTCGCCGTCGAGCCGCAGCTCCGGGCGCACCCGCTCCTGCATGTCCTGGGCGAGGCCGACGAGGTCGTCCCGGCCGTGGAAGCGCAGGTTCTGGCGGCGCACGACGTGCCCGAGGGACGACAGCGTCTGCACGTGGTCGCCGATGTTCTGCGACGACTTCCCCTTGCCCGGCTGCACGTAGTCCATCACCGCGAAGGGCACGCGGGTGCCGGGAGCCGGTGCGGTGGTGTGCCGGTCGGCCCCGCGCCAGCGCTCGAGCCACGCGACCTCGGCGGCGCCGCCGGGCCACTGCTCCTCGTTCCCGCGGTACGCCGCGACGAACCGGTCGTGCACCGCGTGCCGCAGGGCGTCGTCGCCGTGCGCGAAGACGTAGCGCAGCGCCGCGTGCCAGGTCCGCGCGCCCGGGGCCGCGCCGGCGCCGTCGAGCCAGGTGCGCACGAGGGCGAGCCCGCGCTGCGGGTCGACGCGGAAGAGCGACTCGACGTAGGGCACGGGCGCCACGGCCAGTGCGTCGCCCGCGCGGTCGAAGAGGTCGAGCGCCCGCTCGTGCAGGTGGCGGCGGTGCGCCACCAGGCCGCCCGCGACGAGCGCGTCGGGGCCGGGGGACGGCGCGGCCAGGGCCTCGTCGACGCGCGACTGCGCGCCCTTGAGGTCCTTGGCGTGCAGGAGGCCGCGGACCTCGTGCACCACCGGGTGCGTCCGGGCGAAGACTTCCCGGGCGGAGGGTTCCGGCCGTCCGAGCGCGGCGCGCAGAGCGCGGCGGGCGCCGCGCAGCAGGGTGGCAGGGTGCAGCGGGCGAGAGGGCATCAGATCTTCCGGTTCCGGGACGACGGGCCGGCCGATACTACATCGGACGACTCGGATTACAGCGGCCTCGTCTCGTCCGTCCACCGCGGGCGGCCCCGTGTCCGGAGGGGCGCCGCGGAAGAAGGACCGAGCGAACCTCAGACCCTACGATGGGCCGGTGCCCCACAGCCACGGACCGACGACGACCCGCCTGCCCGACGGCGGGCATGCCGCCGCGACCTGGTCGATCCCCGCGGACTTCGGAGGGATGACGTCGGCCCTGCTCCGGCGCTCCCGGGCGTTCGTGGAGCAGGGCGGGGCGCCGGTGCGGGTGCTCACCTTCGACCCGGCGCTCGACCTCGACGCGGCTCGTGCCCGCCTCGAGGAGCATGGCCAGCTCGTGCCGGGCGTGACGCTCCACAACCTGTGGGCCGACGTCCGCGCGATGTCGGACGAGGAGGTCGGGGCGCGCGCCGGCGCCGCCGCGCGCCCCGACCTCCCGCGCGGAGCGCCGGGGGAGCGGGCGCGGCTGGAGAGGAGCGGGGAGACCACGCGGCACCTGCACTTCCGGCCGGACGGCTCCGTCGCGGCGGTGGACGAGAGCACCCCGACCGGTCGCGAGGTCAGGTTCTACACCGGCGACGGGCGCCCGGGGCACCGGTGGTCCACCGTGTGGGCCCTGTACCGGCACTGGGTCGGCACCGTCCTGCCCGAGCGTCCGACGTACGTCGTCGTCGACTCGAAGGCGCTGACCAAGTTCTTCGCCAACCTCGAGATCAAGGGGATCTACACGCTGCACCTGGTGCACGGGGCGCACCTGACCGCTGCGGCCACTGACGCGCACGGGCCGCTCGCCGGGACGCGTGCCCCGATGATCGAGCACGTGGGGGACTACGACGCGGTGGTGTTCCTCACCGAGGGGCAGCGGCGCGACGTCCACGACCGGGTGGGCGCACGGGACAACACGTACGTGGTGCCGAACAGCACCGACCTGCCCGACGGCGCGCTGCCCGCGCACGCCGACCGCTACCGCGGGGTGATGCTCGCCAGCCTCAGCCGCCGCAAGCGCGTCGGCCACGCCATCGCGGGGCTGCGCCGCGCGAAGGCCGGCAGCGGCCTGCCGCTCACCCTCGACGTCTACGGCGAGGGACCGGAGCGGGAGCGTCTCGAGCCCCGCGCGGCGAAGGTTCCCGGCGTGACGCTGCACGGGTACGTCACGGGCGCGGCGGACCGCCTCGCCGACGCCTCGTTCCTGCTCCTCACCAGCAGGGCGGAAGGGCTGCCGCTGGTGTTCGCCGAGGCGATGGCGCGCGGCTGCGTGCCGATCGCGTTCGACGTCCGCTACGGCCCCGCCGACATCATCACCGACGGCGTCGACGGCTTCCTCGTCCCGGACGGCGACGTCGACGCGCTCGCCGCGGCGATCGTGCGGTTCGTGTCGCTCGACGACGACGTCGTGCGCCGCATGCGCGAGGCCGCGGTCGCGACCGCGCAGCGGTACTCCGACGTCGCGGTCGTCGGACGCTGGGCGGAGGTCTTCGAGGACGTCGCCCGTCGTCGGCCGGTGTCTCCGCGGACCGCAGGCCGGCCTGCCGGCCCGCCGCGGTACCGGCGCTCCGCGCTGTCCCGGGCCGCGCGGAAGGTGGCCGGTATGCTGCGACGCGCCGGTCGCCGACCACACCGGACCGCACACCTACACCCTGAGGAGGGGCCTTGACCGCCACACCCCGCGGCGCCACGTGGCGCCGACGGATCCGGTCCCTGGGGGGCAAGGCCATCCGGCGGCTGGGGCTGCTGCCCGGCGGCATGCCGGACGGGCTGGGCGAGGACCAGGAGCTCCTCGGCACGTCGTGGCCGTACGAGGTGCTCGTGTACTTCGCCGACACGCCCGACGCGCTCTACCAGATCGAGCAGTGGTACGAGACGTTCCGCGCGCTGCACGCCGAGCACCCCGTGGTCGTCGTGACCCAGGACTCCCGCACGGCGCGCGCGATCCGCCGCGACAGCGGGCTCGACGTACGCACCGTGGCGCACTACACGACGCTCGACGACGTCCTCGGCCGCTCGCCGACGAAGCTCGCGCTCTACGTCAACCACAACCCGCAGAACTTCACCTGCCTGCGCTTCGGGCAGCTCGTGCACGCGTCGCTGATGCACGGCGACAGCGACAAGCTCGTCACGGTGTCGAACCAGACCAAGGCGTACGACTTCTCGTTCGTCGCCGGGCAGGCCGCGGTCGAGCGCATGGCGCGGTTCAGCACCCTGTACGACGCGCACGAGCGGTGCGTGCCGGTGGGCCGCCCGCAGCTCGACGACCAGCTGCGCCTGCGCGCGAGGACTCCGCGCGGGCCCCTGCCCACGGTCCTGTACGCCCCCACGTGGGAGGGCGGCCAGCCGTCCGCGGAGTACGGCACGGTGGCCACGCACGGGCTCGCGATCGTGCGCGCCCTCGTGGAGTCGGGCCGGTACCGGGTGCTCTACCGCCCGCACCCGCTCACCGGGGTCCGGGTCGCGGCGTACGGCGAGGCCGACAAGGCGATCAGGGCGTACCTGGCCGGCGCGCCCGCCCCCGCCGAGGGCCCCGCCCACGGCACCGACACCCACGGGGACGTCGCCCCGGCGTTCGCGGCGGCCGACCTCCTGGTCTGCGACGTGTCCGGCGTGGCGATGGACTGGCTCGCCACCGGCGAGCCGATCGTCGTGACCCGGCCGGTCGGCGACGTGATCATCGCGGCGAGCCCGCTGCTGGAGCTCGCGCCGTCGCTGCCTGTCGCCGCCCTCGGCGACGTGCTGGCCACCGTGGACCGCGAGCTCACCGAGGACCCGACGCGCGACCGGCGCCACGCGCTGCGCGAGCACTACCTCGGCGACACGACTCCCGGCGCCTCCACGCGGCGGTTCGTCGCCGCGTGCGAGCGCCTCATGCAGATCCGCGACCGCGAGGTCGCCCGGGTCGAGGCCCACGGCGCGCCGAGCGCCGCACCGACAGGTAACGAGAGAGGAACGCGATGAGCATCCAGACAGTGATCCTGGCGGCGGGCATGGGGACCCGCCTGGGCCGGCCGCACCCCAAGCCGCTGACGGAGCTGCGGGACGGTCGCACGATCCTCGCCCAGCAGCTCGGCAACCTCCGCTCCGTCTACGGCCGCGAGGCCGAGGTGCTGATCGTCGTCGGCTTCAAGCTCGAGATGATCCTCGAGGCCGCGCCGAACGTCGCCTTCACGTACAACGAGGTGTACGACCAGACGAACACGTCGAAGAGCCTCCTGCGCGCCCTGCGGGTCACCGGGGACCGCGGCGTGCTCTGGCTGAACGGCGACGTCGTCTTCCACCCGGACGTGCTGCGCCGCGTGCAGCCCCTCATCGACGAGGGCCGGTCGTTCGTGTGCGTCAACACGTCCTCCGTCGGTGACGAGGAGGTCAAGTACACGGTCGACGACGACGGCTACATCAACGAGCTGTCGAAGAAGGTCGGCGACGGTGCGCTCGGCGAGGCCGTGGGGATCAACTACGTCGCCGCCCAGGACAAGGCGAAGCTGCTGCAGCGCCTCGACGAGGTGGACGACCAGGAGTACTTCGAGGGCGGCCTCGAGCTCGCCATCGCGCACGACGGCGTGAAGGTGCTGCCGGTGGACATCTCCGACCTGTACGCGGTCGAGGTGGACTTCGCCGAGGACCTGGAGCGGGCGAACCAGGAGCTCTGAGCACCTGGCTCGACGGGCCTGGCTCGACGGGCCTGGCTCGACGGGCCTGGCTCGACGGGCCCGGTTCTGTGCAGGGGCGACGACCGGCAGGTCGTCGCCCCTCCGTCGTCCCCCCGTCGGGGGTCCGACGGGCTCAGCCGGCCTGGTCGACCATGGCGTCGCGGCGTGCGACGCAGTCCGCGACGAACTCCAGGAACCGGCGGCTGCTGTCGCCGCGCGCGAACCCGAAGTAGTGGTCGCGCACGCGCTCGCGGGCGTCGTGGTGGGGATCCTGGGCGAGGTTGGCGGCCAGGAGCGTGCCGACGTCGCCCACCGTGTCGCCGTCCACGATGTCGACGGCGCTCGCGACGGGGGCCTCGGCGACGATCCGGGCCCGGTCGGTGCGGCGGTCGGTGAGGACGATCGGGACGCCCGGACGCAGGTAGAGGAAGTCGAGGCCGACCGACGAGATGTCGGTGACGAGCAGGTCGGTGTCCTCGAACAGGCCGAGGATGTCGGCCTCCAGCGGCAGCTCGTGCGGCGCGCCCGCCTCCCGCGCGGCGGTGACGAGCCGCACGATCTCGGCGTGGGCCGCGGCGACCGCCGGGTCCTCCGCGGTGAGCACGCGGGGGTGCGGCTTGTAGACGAGCCGGACGTCCGGGCGGTCCAGGAGCGCGCGCACGACGGCGGTGCCGTACAGGTCGAGGGACGTGTAGTTGTTGGCCTCGTCCTCGCCGGACCAGGTGGGGGCGTAGAGCACGGTCCGGCGGCCCTCGGCCGGCGCGAGCGCCGAGGCCACGTCGAGGTCGAGCTGCGGGCGACCGCACACGACCAGCTTGTCGAGGTCGAAGTTGATGAGGGCGCGCCGGTGGCGCTCGACCGCGGCCTGGCCGGCGACGACCACGTGGTCGTAGGCCTTGGCCTGGTTGGAGACCATCGAGACCTTGTCGGACTCGCCGTGGTTGACGTGCACGTGCAGGGCCCGCTGGTAGATGAGCGACTGGAAGTTGCGCCAGCCGTTGTTGACGTAGACGACCGTCTTCACGTCGATCTGCTCGTAGAGCCGGCGCAGACCGTCCAGGCGCCGGACGAAGAGGACGGGCAGGTCGGTGGTCTCGCGGAGCTGCTCGGTGAGCTCCCAGTGGCGGGTGACGATCGCCACCGGGTGCTCCGCGGCGACGCGTTCGAGCACGGGCAGCCACTGCTGCAGCTGGTACGCCTGGTTCGGGGTGTCCGCGAAGTACGCCACCACGGGGAACCGGGGCAGGCCGTCCAGCTCGGGGGAGTGCTCGGGCTCCTCACCGGCGATCGTGCTGGTCACGACCCGCTTGACGCGCGAACCCGCGCTCAGCAAGATCTGTGCGGCAAGCTTGCGCACGCGGTCCGTGATCGTGGGCTGCTGCGGTGGGGTGACGTGCGACATCCGTGCCTTCCTGGTGGCGGGGTCCCGTGGCGCGACGAGTATTCCACGGCGTCCTGGGGCCTTCCCCAGGGGGCGTCGGCGAGAGGAGCGCACACCTCGCCGCTGTACTATCGACAGGGCCCGGCAGCCGCTGGCCGTACCTCGAAAGACGGGTATGCAAGTTACGTGACCACCGACACCACCACGGACGCCACCTCGGGTGACCGCGGGAAGCCGGAGCCCGGTCGTGACCCGCTCCGCCCGCCGGAGCCGCTCGTGCCGGCCACGACGTCGCAGGAGCGACGGGCGATCGCGGAGCAGTTCGGGCTGCAGCAGATGGGCGTGCGCCCGCCGCTCGGCAAGTACATCCGCGACGTCGCCTCCCGCTGGGCGTTCATCCGCGTCCTCGGCACCGCGACGGCCTACTCCAAGAACCAGAACAACTATCTGGGCCAGCTGTGGGCCGTCCTCAACCCGATCCTCAACGCGACCGTCTATGTGCTGATCTTCGGCATCCTGCTCGGGGCGAACCGCGGTGTGGAGAACACCATCGCGTTCATCACCATCGGGACGTTCCTGTACCGGTTCTTCGAGCAGTCGGTGCACGCCGGGTCGCGGTCGATCGCGCAGAAGACCAACCTCATCCGGTCGCTGCACTTCCCGCGCGCCGTGCTGCCCATCGCCCAGGTGGTCTCGCTGCTCACCACCCTCGTGCCGGCCCTGGTGGTCATGTGCGCGATCGTGCTGCTCAGCGGGCTGCTCCCGGCGTACCCGACGGTGCACGTCACGTGGAGCTGGCTCCTGCTGCCGGCCATCGTGGCGCTGATGTGGATCTTCAACACGGGCATCGCCTTCATCGTGGCCCGCGCCGTGGCGATCACTCCCGACCTGGACAACATCATCGGCTTCGTGCTGCGCCTCGTGATGTACGCCTCCGGCGTGATCTTCCCGGTGATGCACTACGTCAAGGACCTGCCCGCCCAGGCGGCGGCCATCGTCGGACCGATCCTCGAGTACCAGCCGATCGGCGTGTTCCTCTACGTGGCCCGCTCGATCCTCACGCAGGAGCCGTCCATGCCGCAGGACCCGTGGATGTGGTTGTGGGCGGCCGGCTGGGCGATCGTGACCTTCGTGGTCGGGTTCATCGTTTTCTGGCGCGGAGAGGAGCGGTACGGCCGTGACTGAGTCCGACCTTCATCTCGACGTCGACCTCGACGAGGACTTCGAGCCCGAGGATCTCGAGGGCCCGAAGCCCGTCGCGACCGTCGGCGACCCGGTGCTCGTCGTCGACGACCTGCACATCGTCTACCGCGTCTTCGGCGGCAAGGCGAAGCAGGTCGCCGCCAAGGGCGCCGACAACGTGCGCGAGGCCAAGGCGCCGAAGCGTTCCCTCCTGCGCCGCCTGGTGAGCTCGACGTCGCAGCACGTGGGCGCGGTGAGCGAGGTGCACGCCGTGCGCGGCATCTCCTTCGTCGCCCGGCACGGGGAGTCCATCGGCATCGTCGGCATCAACGGCTCCGGCAAGAGCACGTTGCTGCGCGCCATCACCGGCCTCATCCCGCCGCGGTCCGGCGGCGTGTACGTGGCGGGGGAGCCGGCACTGCTCGGCGTCAACGCCGCGCTGATGCCGCAGCTCACGGGCGAGCGGAACATCTGGATCGGCGGCCTGGCTCTCGGCCTCACCCCCAAGCAGGTCGAGGAGCGCTTCGACGAGGTCGTGGAGTTCGCGGACATCGGCGACTTCGTCTACATGCCCATGAAGACGTACTCCTCCGGCATGGGCGCCCGGCTGCGGTTCGCGATCTCCTCGGCCGCGACGCCGGACATCCTCATGATCGACGAGGCGCTGGCCACCGGTGACGCGGCGTTCAAGGCCCGCTCCAAGGCCCGCATCGACGAGGTGCGCAAGAACGCGGGCACGATCTTCCTCGTCAGCCACTCGATCAGCACGATCGAGGCGATGTGTACCCGCGTCCTCTGGGTGCACCAGGGGGAGCTCGTCATGGACGGCGGCACGGAGGACGTGCTCGCCGAGTACCGCAAGTTCGTCCGCGCGCACCGCCTGGCCCGTTCGTCCGCACGCGCCGGCGGGGTCGGTCCGCGCGCCCGCACCAAGCAGCGTGCCAAGAAGCAGGCCGGGCCGTGATCTCGGGGAGGTCGCCCGGTCGCTGAGGCCGGCGGACCCACCGGTTACCATGGGCCCGCGAGCGGCCCCTGCCGCGGTCGGTGTCGGCCGATCAGGGTCAGAGCCGTTCGACAGGGATGGCGCGCCAGCGTCCGTCAACCGTCCACCGCATGCTAGGTGTCTTCCACTATGTCTTTTTCGCCTCGCCAGATCGCCGCTGTCGCTCTGATGGCGGTGTGCATGGTCGTCGCCGTGCTCGTGTGCCTGCTCGCCCCGGTACGGGTGGGCCTCGTCGCCGTGCTGGTCACGATCGGGGTCTGCACGGCGATCGTCCTGCTGTTCCTGCGCAAGGTGCTCTCGGCCGTCTACCGGCTCGGGCAGAACGGCGCACGGAAGGAGTCCGAGGCGTCGCGCTCGACGGCCCGGGCGACGGAGCGCGAGCTCGCCCTGGTGAACGAGCGTCTCGAGCGGATCGAGCAGCACCTCCCCGAGCGGCTGGCGGCACGGATCGCGTTCGAGCTCACGCAGTCTGAGCGGGACTCGTCCGGCCTCCGGGCGTCCGGCTCGGCCGACCTCTAGGACGCGGCACCGACATGTCCCTCCCCGCAGCGCCTCAGTCGTTCGCGCACGCGCACCCCGACGTTCCCGCACCGGCGTTCCAGGAGCTCACGCCCGAGGAGTTCCTCGTGCGGAACCGGCAGTCGCCGTGGCGTGCGCTCGCCGTCGGCAGCCGGATGCGCTCCGCCGCCTACCTGGACCTCCTCGCGCTGGACGCCACCGGCGCCACCCATCGCTGGGAGGCGCTGCGCCAGGCCATCGAGTCCGGGGTCTCCCGGGAGCAGATGCTGCGCTGGGACGTCCCCCGGGTGCTCTGCGCGGCGCTGCTCGCCTGCGTGCTCGAGCCCGAGGAGGCTCACCTCCAGGCCGCCACGAAGGTCCTGCTCACGGCGCTCGACCGTTCGCAGCTGTGGGAGCCCGACGCGTCGGCGGCGCTGCGGCTCGCCACCCAGGTCGCGGTGATCACTCGTGCCGAGGCGCTGTTCGAGGAGCTGGCCTCGCTCCCCACCGCCGAGGAGAGGATCGCGTGGGCGGGCCGTACCGACCTGCTGCGGCCGCCCGGTCTGGCGGACCGCACGGGCGCTGGTCCGGCCCCGGTCGACGGCGACCGGCTCGAGCGCTGGTGGGCCCAGTTCAACAAGCCGTTCACGGACCGCGGTCTCGCCCCGTTCGTGCTCGCCGTCGACGACCTGGGCGGAGCCGGCGAGGTCTTCGCGAGCATCGAGGCCCCCGAGGCCGCGCCGTGCAGCGTGCCGCGCGACGAGCAGCCCCTGGTGTCGGTCGTCGTGCCGACCTACAACCCGGACCGCGGCTTCCGCCACACGATCGACTCGCTGGTCCGCCAGTCGTGGTCGAACCTCGAGATCCTGGTGGTCGACGACTGCTCCACGGACGGTCGGGAGCACCTGGACGCCGCCGCCGCGACGGACCCCCGGGTGCGGGTCGTCGCGCGCGAGCACAACGGCGGTACCTACCAGGCGCGGAACTCGGGGCTCCGGGAGGCGCGGGGCGAGTACGTGACCTTCCAGGACGCGGACGACGTCTCGCACACGCAGCGCATCGAGCGGCAGCTCCTCCCGCTGCTCGCGGACCCGCGCAAGATGGCGTCCGCGTCGAAGAGCCAGCGGGTGCTGGGCACGGGCGGCGTCACCTATCTCGGCTATCTGCCGGAGCGGGCCAACGAGTCGTCGCTCCTGTTCCGCCGGGAGGCCGTGCTCGACCGGCTCGGCCGGTTCGACGACGTGCGGAAGGCCGGGGACAGCGAGTTCTCCGAGCGCCTGAAGCGGGCCTTCGGGAAGTCCTCCGTGGTGAACGTGCGCGAGCCGCTCTGTCTGGTCCAGCTCAAGGCCGGCTCGCTCTCGCGCTCCGACTTCCGGCCGAACTGGATGGCGGGGGCGCGGTTCGCCTACAGCAAGCAGTTCGGCGCCGCCCACAGCCGCATCAAGGCCGCGGGCTCCGAGCACTGGAAGCTCGACGACTCGCGTCCGTCGATCTGCTGGGCGCCGCCGGGGGTCCGGGGAGAGCAGCCGCCGCAGCGCCTGTCGCACGCGGTGCTGGCCGACTGGAGCTCCGCCCTCGAAGGCTCGCGGGACGGCCTGCGCCGGATCCGGGCCCTCCTGCCCGGGACGGACGGCCCCGTCGGCCTGCTGAGCGGGTTCCGTCCCCGGTCCAGCCGCAGCCTCCGCACCGTCCAGTCGCGACGCCGGATCACCGACGCGGTCGAGCAGGGCGAGCTCCGGTGGATGAGCTGGCGCGACACGACCCACGTCGACACCCTGATCGTCGACAACCCGGAGTACCTCCTCGCGCTCCCCGCCGAGCCCGAGGTCGGGATCGTCGTCGACCGGGTGCACGTCGTGCTCGACGAGACCGTGCGGCGCGCGGACGAGTCCCTGCTCCCGCCGGTCGCCTGGTGCGAGGAGCAGGTCCGGACCGTCTTCGGCGCGCGCGTCAGCTGGATGGTCTCGTCGCCCGAGCTGTTCCGGTACCTCCAGGGCAAGGGGGTCGACGTCGCGCTCGTCCAGGGACGAGCGGCCGCGCGGAGCGCCCTTGGGGACCACCCGAGGATCGGTGTGGTCCTGCCCAGGCACGTCGACCTCGCGGACTGGAACCTCGACGTCCTGCGGTCCGTGTTCGTCGGCTCCGGCGCCTCCCAGGTCGTGTTCTACGACGAGGGACGGCGGCTGACCGCGGAGCGGGCCGACGCCGCGGGGATCACGGTGGTGCCGAGCGACCAGCTCGACCGTGCGGAGTTCCTGGACAGCGTCGACGTCCTCGTGCCCGACATGTTCGGCCAGCGGCTCTATGCCGCCGAGTCCTGGTTGTGGCTCGCGCGCGAGCACGACGTGGTGCCGCTGCTGCCGGACGGGCTCGAGACGGTGCAGCAGGTCCCGGTGCTGCGGTACTCCGAGTTCGGTGCGGGGGAGGTGGTCACGGCCCTGGCCGCCGATCCCGACCTCGCCCGGCGTCTCCCGGGCGCGGGGGCGACCGACGCGCGCGTCGAGGGCCCCACGACGGGGACGGCCGGCCCCACGACGAACCAGGGACCGCGCCATACGACCAAGATCCGCTACGTCGTCGTCGGCGAGGACGGGACGCTGGCGCACCTGCGGACCCGGCTCTCCGTCGCGCAGGTCGAGCGGGACGCGGATCTCCGCACGGTGCAGGACCGCTCCTTCGACGCGCTCGTGGAGGCAGGGGTCTTCGCCGGCCTGGCTCCGGGCGACAGGCTGTGCCTCGTCGACGCCGGGGTGGAGTTCGAGGCGGACTCGTTCGACCGCCTGGACGCCGAGGCGGCCGAGGACCTGCACGTCTTCACCGACGCGACCGCGGGCCACACGCTCCACGCGAAGGTCGACCTCGGCGGACGGGTGCCCCTCACCGAGCACGCCCCGCTGTGGGTGGGCTCCAGCCCGGTGCTCGTCCGCGCGGACATCCTCTGGGCCGCCGTCCGGAAGCACCCGGCCGCGCGCACGCGCGGCCTCGCCTTCGCCGCCGCGCTGTCGATCAGCGGCGGGTTCGGCGTGCTCGGCGAGGTGCGCTCCCACGGCGTGCTCGACGACGGCGCCGAGCAGTCCGCCGAGGTGCTGACCCGGGACTGGTACCTCGACTTCGCGCGGGACTGGGCGGACCTCCTCGAGGCGACGGACGCTCTCGGCGCGAGCCACACCTACCTCCAGCGCCTGTTCGTGCACCTGCTCGCCGGGCGGGTCCGGCACAACACCGGCGGCACGCCGAAGCGCATCTTCGCCGAGGAGGACCTCGCCGCCTACGAGCGCGTCCTCTCGCGTGCGCTGCGGCACACGGCCGACGAGCTGATCTGGTCCCCCCGACGCCCCACCCGGATCCCGTCCCCGATCGTGCGCATGCACCTGCTGCGGCTCAAGCACGGGGCGGCCTTCGAGCCGGCCCTGGGCCACGACGTGCAGGGCCCGTTCGCGGAGTTCCGAGGGCTGGAGCTGGAGCGTCCGGACGACGTGACCGTCTCGATCGACTCGATGGCCGCCCGCGACGGCGTCCTGACGGTCAGGGGCCGGATCCCGCTGGCCTTCAACCACCCGGGGCACCGGCTGGAGGTGCACGTGGGCGGGCGCTCGATCCCGCTCGTCGACCGGCAGCGCTACGCCGACACCTCGCTGCACGGGGTCGCGCTCCACCGCGCCTTCACCTTCACGGCGTCGGTCCCGTTCGCCGAGGCCACGGAGCGGCTGGAGTTCCGGTACGCGTCGTCGGACGCGTGGTACACCCCGCTGCGCCTGCGCTTCACGCGGGCGACCGCCAAGCTCAGCGGCGAGCCCGCGGCGTACTGGGCCGTGCCCGGACTCGGGATCCTGACGGTGGGTCGCCGCGGGATCGACATCGCGCCCTACTCGGAGTCGGCCCGGGACGCGGCCGAGCAGAACCTGCAGCGGTCGCTGCGGGAGTCCGGCGACCCGGTGCGGATCGAGGCCGCACGGCTCCGCGGCGAGTACTTCACGACCCTGCCCGCCTACCGCGGCCGCAGGATCTGGATGTACGCGGACCGCATCGTCAAGGGCGGCGACAACGGCGAGTACGCGTACCGCTACGCGCAGGCACAGCGCGACGGGGCCGAGACGCACTACGTGGCCCAGCCGGGCACGGCCCTCGCGGCGCAGCTCGACGCCGACGGCGTGGAGTACCTCGCCTTCGGGACGGACCGGCAGCGGCTGCACTACCTCCACGCGTCGATCGTCTTCGCCACGCGCATCGGGACGAGCAACACCTTCGGGTTCCAGCTCGACCAGACGTACTTCCGCGACCTGTTCGACGCGCGCGTCGTCTACATCAATCACGGGCTCGTCGTGGACAAGCTCGACAACCTGCTGAACATCGGGTACTCGAACTTCGAGCGGGTCCTGGTGGTCTCCGAGCTCGAGCGCCGGAACCTGCTCCAGCCGAACTACGGCTACGAGGCCGACCAGGTCGAGGTCACGGGGTTCGCGCGCTACGACGGGCTCCGTTCCCGGGCGGAGCGGACGATCCTCCTCGCGCCGACCTGGCGGACGTACCTGCACAGCCCGCAACGGGGCGTCGAGCAGACCCTCAGCCACCGCGCCTTCCGGAAGACCGACTACTTCCAGGTCTTCCACTCGCTCATCAACAGCCCGAGGCTGCACGCGGCCCTGGAGAAGCACGGCTACCGCTTCCTCTTCCTCCTCCACCCCAACACCGGGACGCAGCTGACGGACTTCGTCTCGCAGAGCGAGCTCGTCGAGGTGCGTGCCGCCACGGAGGACGTCAGCTACGAGCAGCTCCTCACCGGGTCGGACCTCATGATCACCGACTACTCCGGGGTCCAGTTCGACTTCGCGCAGATGCACAAGCCGGTGCTGTACTACCAGCCCGACTCGATCCCGCCCCACTACCCCGCCGCGTCGTTCGACTACGCGACCGACGCGTTCGGCGAGGTCGCGAAGGAGGAGTCGGACCTGCTCGACCTGCTGGAGCGCTACCTGGAGCGGGGCTGCGCGCCGGAGCCGGAGTTCGAGCAGCGGGTCGAGACGTTCTTCTCCTACTTCGACCACGAGAACTCGAGGCGGATCTACGAGGTCGGGCTGGAGATCGAAGGCCTGAAGGAGCGGAAGGGCCGCGATGACTGACATCGACAGGACAGACATCGACAGGACGGACATCAATCGCCCCGACGGCGAGTGGGACGGCCTGGCACCCCACACGAGCCTCGTCATCGCCTGCTACCGCGTCGGCCCGTACCTTCCCGCGTTCCTCCGGTCGCTCGAGGAGCAGGTCGCGGCGCACGCGGGCTACGAGCTGATCTTCGTCATCGACGGCTGCCCCGAGGACTCGGAGGAGGTGGTGCGGGCGTGGATGCCCACCACCGACTACGCGGTCCGGGTCGTCACGAAGGAGAACGGGGGCGTGGCCTCGGCGCGGAACACGGGCCTCGCCTGGGCCCGCGGCACCTGGGTCTCGCACCCGGACCCCGACGACCGGCTGGACCCCCGGTACCTGCTCGAGATCGAGCAGGCACGGGAGCGGTTCCCGGACGAGACGATGTACGTGGGCCGGGCGATCCTCACCTCGCCCGACGGTTCCACGATCGGGCACACGCTGGACGCCCGGTACGTCGGCGCCCCCAGCTCGGTCGTCGACCTGCACCGGGAGCCGCGCAAGATCCACACGCTCGGTGGGGTCGCGTTCTTCCGCCACGACGTGATCGTTCGCCACGGCCTCCGTTTCGACGAGCAGATCCTGCAGTCCTCCGACACCGACATGATCGGGCACTTCCTGCTGTGCAACGGCGCGCGGTACGTGCTGGTCCCGGGGGCGGAGTACTTCTACCTCCGCCGTGCCGACGCGTCCTCGATCGTGTCCAAGCACAGCGGCAACATGTCCCGCTACGCGTCGCTGTTCGGGATCTCGCACCGCGGCATGCTCGACCGTGCCGGCGACGAGTGCCCGCCGTGGCTGGCGAACCTGCTGCTGTACTTCGTGTTCATGCTGTTCCGGCGGAACCGACGCGTGAACACCCCCGTCGACCTCGCCTCCGAGGAGCAGCTGGCCCTCATCCGTGAGCGTCTGACCGAGAACCTGCGGCAGATCGGCGCGGCCAACATCCAGGGCTTCGACATCTTCGCCGTGCCGCTGGAGATGCGGCTCGCGTGGCTCGCCGCCGTCGAGGAGGTCACGTCCTCGCCCGTGGAGCGGCTGCGCTGGCACCCCGAGAGGGGCGCGTGGCGCGCGGCCGTCTACGGCAGCGCCAGCGACTTTCCGGAGCTGCAGGTCGTCGTCGGCGACGCCGAGGTCCTCGAGACCAGGAGCCGCGGGATCGAGTTCCTCGGGAAGACCTGGCTGTACCAGCTGGTGCTGCTCGTGCGGATGGAGCGGGGGGACGAGGTCGGCCTGGCCTCGACCGACCCGCGCTTCACGCTCGATCTCGACGGCACGATCCTGAAGGCCGGCGCCGTCGACGAGCGTGCCGGGAGGCGGCCGCCCATCGACGTCAAGCCCGCGGCGCCGAAGGCCGGTCCGACCACGACCACGACCACGGCCGCGTCGCCGGCCCCGACCCCCGCGCCGGGCTCGGCCCCCAGGCCCGCCGCCGCGCGGTGGCGGCGCCTCGCACGGGCCGTGACGGGATCCGTGCGGACCGCGGTGCCGCCGCAGGCCGGCGTGCCTGCCGGGCCGGCGGCCACGCGCGGCGAGACCTGGGTGTTCGTCACGGGCGACGACGCCGACGCCTCGCCGTCGCAGAGCGAGCTGCTCTACGAGTACGTGCGGGAGCAGGTGTCCGACGTCGAGGTGCGGTTCGTGACCGAGGCGGGGTCGGAGGCCGAGTCGCGGCTGCGCCGGGCGGACGTCGGGTGCGTGACCGCCGGCTCGCCCGAGCACGCGGCTCTCCTGCGCCGGGCGGACCTCCTGGTCACGTCCCGCATGTCACGGCGCGCCCACACCCCGCTGCCGGGGCAGGGGATCCCGCGCGAGTGGCGCGTGGCGCTGCTGCCCGCCGGCGGGGTCGGCAGGCTGCTCCACCGGGACTCCTGGGCGTCGCAGGCCGACCTCATCACCGTCTCGTCGGCGATCGAGCTCGTCCGAGCAGGCGGCCCCTACGGGAACCAGGCCTACCTCCCGAGCGAGGTCGCGCTGACGGGGCTGCCCTCGCACGACCGGCTCGAGGAGCTGCGGGCGCCGGCCGAGCACATCGTCGTCCTGCCCGGCTGGCGGGCGGACACGTTGCGGCCGTCGGACCCGGCCTCGGCCGGGCGGGCGGTCGACGAGTTCCGCGCCCTGCCGTTCGTCGCCGCCTGGCGCCAGCTCCTCGAGTCCGCCGAGCTCGCCGCTCTCGCCACCCGGGAGGGGCGCCGCGTCCGGTTGGTCCTCCCGTCGGGGGTCGGCCCCGAGGTCTTCTCACCCCCGCCCGGGGTGGAGGTCGTCCCTCAGGACGACCTGCTGGCGGCCCTGGCTTCGGCGGCGGTCCTCGTCACCGACTACTCCTCCGCCCGTGCGCTCGACCTCGCCTACCTCGGGCGGCCGACGGTCTATCTCCAGGTCGACCGGGAGGCCGTGCTCGGCGCCCCCGACAGCGCCCGCTCCCGGGCGGCGGGGTTCGAGACGTCCGGGTTCGGCCCGGTCGTCACGAGCCCCGAGGAGGCCCAGCGGGCCGTCGCCGACGTCCTCGGGGCCCTGCCCGACCTGTACGCGGAGCGCATCGACCGCGCGTTCGCCTACCGGGACGGCAAGGCGCGCGACCGGATCCTCGCGGCGCTGCGCGGCTGAGGCCCAGGCGACGGGCCTCCGCGGTCAGCGGGGCGGGCCGGACCGGTCGCCGCCGGCCGCGTCCAGCGCCGCGCGGACCCGCGCCACGGCGTCCTCGACGCTCACCCGTGCGGTGTCGATGACCAGGTCGGCGTCGGTCGGCGCCTCGTACGGCGAGGAGATCCCGGTGAAGTCGGGGATCTCGCCGCGCCGGGCCCTGGCGTAGAGGCCCTTGCGGTCGCGGGCCTCGCACACCTCCAGCGGCGTGCTGACGTGCACCAGCAGGAAGGTGCCGGCGGCCTCGGCGAGCTCGCGCACCCGGGTGCGGCCCGACGCGAACGGCGCGATGGGCGCCGCCACGGCGACACCCCCGTGCGAGGAGACGAGCGACGCGACGTAGCCGATGCGCTCCACGTTGAGCTCGCGGGAGGCCTTGTCGAAGCCGAGGCCCTTGGACAGGTGGTGGCGCACCTCGTCGCCGTCGAGCAGGGTGGTGTGCAGGCCCTCGTCGTCCAGCTCGGCGGCCAGCGCGCGGGCCACGGTCGACTTCCCGGACCCGGACAGGCCCGTGAAGAAGACCACCGCACCCCGCGGCCGGGCCGTGCCGGCGGCGCGCACCACCTCGGCCGCCGGTACCTCCGGGTAGAGCCCGGCGACCGCGTCGGACCAGAGTGTGCCGAGCCCCGCGACGGCGTCGCGCGCGGCGGGGGAGCGGTGCGCGACGAGCACCTCCGTCCGCACGGCGCCGTAGCGCGTGCCGACGTCCGTCCAGCGCAGCGCGTCCGGGGCGTCGGCGGGCCAGGGCACGACGACGACGCTCGCGTGGCGCGAGCCGTCGGCGAGCCGGTCGGCGAGGTCCCGGGCGACGCGCACCAGCCCGGGGGCTCCCACCTGCCCGGCGGCGGGGGACCGGCGCGCGGCGGGGACGAGCAGCAGCACGGCCCCGGCGTCGCCGACGAGCGCGGGCAGGGCGTCCACCTCCGAGCGCGTGGGCGGCTCGGACACGACCAGGGCGACGGGTGCGACGCCGTCGGGCACGTCGTCACGCACCGCGCGGGCCGTGCGACGCAGGGCGGGGTCCCAGTGCGGCCCGGCGGCCCGGGCGAACGGGCGCACGGCGCGCGGGGCCTCGTCGCCGGGGACGCCGACGACGGCGAGCGGCGTGTTCTCGGCGTCCGTGAGCGTCGCCGGGCCGGCGGGCAGCCCGGCGGGCGGGACCCAGGGGCCGCCGGCGAGGGCGAGCTCGAGGAGGTCCAGCTCGTCGGGGGACAGGACGCGGGTCACGGAAGGCAGGTCGGCGGGCAGGTCGGAGGGCACGGGCGTGGGCTCGGTCATGATCGCGTCGTCGTGTCCTTCTTCTCGGGGTTCGGTGCGGGAGCCGGGACGGTGCCGGGCGCCGTCGGCCTGGGCGGGAGCCGCTTGATGCGCTCCCGGACCACGATCCACAGCACGTTGCCGACCACGAGGGCGCCGACCGCGGCCGCGACGACGACGCCGAGCGAGGCGCCCAGCAGCTTCAGGCCGGAGGCCAGCAGGAGGATCGCGAGGGCACGGCGGATGATGCCGCCCGGGGCGCGGCTGGACACGTGGGCGCCGAACCAGGCGCCCGGGACGGCGCCGACCAGCAGCGACGTCGTCAGTCCGAGCTCGAAGTCCCCGTAGAGGATGTGGCCCAGCGACGCGGCCGCGACCAGCGGGACGGCCTGCACCAGGTCGGTACCCACCAGCTGGGAGGCCTTGAGGGCCGGGTAGAGCAGGAGCAGCACCACGATGATGATCGAGCCGGCGCCCACGGACGTGAGGCCGACCATGAGCCCGGCGACGGCGCCGAGGATCAGCGTGGGCACCTTGCGCACGACGACGTCCGGGCTGCTGGGCGCGGCGGGTCCTTCGCCGAGCGCGGTGCGGCGCTGGAGCATGCCGAGCACCGCCCGCACGACCAGCCCCGCCGAGGCGATGAGCAGCGCGACCCCGAGGATCTGCTTGAGCACCTCGTCGAACCCGTCGCCGAACGGCAGGTAGCGGATGAGCAGGGCACCGGAGAACGCGGCGGGCACCGAACCGATGCACAGCCACAGCACGAGCTGCAGGTTCACGGTGCGCCGGCGCAGGTGCACGACGGCGCCGGCGGGCTTCATGAACAGGCTGGCCACGACGTCGGAGGAGACGGCGGTGAGCGGGTCGACGCGAAAGACGAAGATGAGCATCGGCGTCATCAGGGCGCCGCCCCCCATGCCCGTGAGGCCCACGACGAAGCCCACGACGAGTCCGCCGACGATCAGCGGGAGGTCGAGGCTCAAAAGTGCACCATTCCTATCGGAAAAACAGAATTCAACAATGTGAACTCTCGGGGAATCGTCCAATTCGGAATGGTAGCGTCGGCCGCGGCCCGCCCGGGCCCCCGTCCAGAGCCTCAAGCCGAGGAGTCCCATGTCCGCGTCCGCCCCGTCCTTCCCGGACCCGGGCCTGCCCGACGGCGAGCTCGCCGTCGCGCTCGCGCAGGGGGCCGGTGAGGTGCTCCGCGGCCTGCGGGCAGAGGTCGACGCCGCCGGCGGAGCGTTCGTGGCGGGCGAGCTCAGGGACGCGGGCGACGCGGCCAGCCAGTCGTGGCTCGCCGCCGCGCTCGCGCACGCACGCCCGGCCGACGCCGTCCTCTCCGAGGAGGCCGCCGACTCCGCCGCTCGCCTGACGGCGGACCGCGTGTGGATCATCGATCCGCTCGACGGCACCCGCGAGTTCGCCGAGCGCGCCGGCGACGGCGCCCGCTGGCGGGACGACTTCGCGGTGCACGTCGCCCTCTGGGACCGCGGCGTCGCCCGCTCCGACCGGCTGGCCGCCGGGGCGGTCGGGCTGCCCGCCCGCGACGCCGTCCACAGCACCGTCACGACCGACGCCGGGCCGCGGCGGGCCGGCGACACGGACACGGACACGGACACGGACACGGACACGGACGCTGTCCTGGCCGGCCGCCGCCCGCTGCGCCTCGCCGCGAGCCGCAGCCGCCCGCCGCAGTTCGTGCAGGACCTCGCCGCCCGTGCCGACGTCGAGCTCGTGCCCATGGGGTCGGCAGGCGTGAAGGTCGTGTCCGTCGTGGACGGCACCGCGGACGCGTACGTGCACGCCGGCGGCCAGTACGAGTGGGACTCGGCGGCACCGGTCGCGGTCGCCCTCGCCGCGGGCCTCGAGTGCACCCGCCTGGACGGCACCCCGCTCGAGTACAACCGCCAGGACCCCTGGCTCCCCGATCTCTTCGTCAGCCACCCGGCCGTGGCGGCGCACCTGCGTGCGGCGCTGACGGAGGTCGGGGTCGACATCAAGGAAGGTGCCCAGCCGTGACGTCTCACGTCCTGAGCCAGCTCCGCAGCCTCGAAGCGGAGAGCATCCACATTTTCCGCGAGGTGGTCGCGGAGATGCAGCGCCCCTGTCTGCTGTTCTCGGGCGGCAAGGACTCGATCGTCATGCTCCACCTGGCCGCCAAGGCCTTCGCGCCGGCGCGGATCCCGTTCCCGATCATGCACGTGGACACGGGCCTGAACTTCCCGTCGGTGCTGGACACGCGCGACCGCTGGGTCGAGCGGCTCGGCGTCCAGCTCGTCGTCGCCTCCGTGCCGGAGGCCATCGAGCGCGGGCTGGTGCAGGAGGAGCCGAACGGCTCCCGCAACCGCATCCAGACCCCCGTGCTGCTGGAGGCCGCCGAGAAGAACGGCTTCGACGCGCTCTTCGGCGGCGGACGCCGGGACGAGGAGAAGGCGCGCGCCAAGGAGCGCGTGTTCTCCTTCCGCGACGACTTCGGCCAGTGGGACCCCAAGAACCAGCGCCCCGAGGTCTGGGACCTCTACAACGGGCGCGTCCACCAGGGCGAGTCGATCCGCGTGTTCCCGCTGTCCAACTGGACCGAGCTGGACATCTGGGCCTACATCGAGGCCGAGGGCATCGATCTCCCCGACCTGTACTTCGCGGCCGAGCGCGAGGTCGTGGACCGGGGCGGCATGCTGTTCGCGGTCAACGAGTTCACGCCGCTCAAGGACGGCGAGACCGCCGAGGTGCGGTCCGTCCGCTACCGCACGGTGGGGGACGCGAACCTCACCGCCGCCGTCGCGTCGACGGCGGCGACCCGTGCCGAGATCGTCGAGGAGGTCGCCGCCGTGCGCCTCACCGAGCGTGGCGCCACCCGTGGCGACGACAAGGTGAGCGAGGCCGCGATGGAGGACCGCAAGCGAGAGGGCTATTTCTAAGCCATGAGCACCGAGACCTTTACCGAGACCGCCTCCCCGGCGATCGACACCTCGGCCGACCTGCTGCGCTTCGCGACCGCGGGCTCCGTCGACGACGGCAAGAGCACCCTCATCGGCCGCCTGCTGTTCGACTCCAAGACGATCTTCGAGGACCAGCTCGAGTCGGTGGAGCAGGTCAGCAAGGACCGCGGCAACGACTACACCGACCTGGCGCTGCTCACCGACGGCCTGCGGGCCGAGCGGGAGCAGGGCATCACGATCGACGTCGCGTACCGCTACTTCGCCACGCCCCGGCGCAAGTTCATCATCGCGGACACCCCCGGCCACATCCAGTACACGCGGAACATGGTCACCGGGGCGTCGACGGCGGACGTCGCGCTCATCCTCGTGGACGCGCGCAAGGGCGTCATCGAGCAGAGCCGGAGGCACACGTTCCTCGCGACGCTCCTGGGCGTGCCGCACATCGTGGTCTGCGTGAACAAGATGGACCTCGTGGACTACGCCGAGGAGGCCTTCGAGAACATCCGCCGCGACTTCACGGACTTCGCCTCGCGTCTGCGCGTGCCGGACCTCACGTTCATCCCGATCTCGGCGCTCGTCGGCGACAACGTGGTGAACCGCAGCGAGAACATGCCCTGGTTCGACGGGCGCCCGCTGCTCAGCCACCTGGAGTCCCTGCACGTGGCGAGCGACCGCAACCTGCAGGACGTGCGGTTCCCGGTGCAGTACGTCATCCGGCCGCAGTCGCACGACGCACGCGACTACCGCGGGTACGCGGGCACCGTGGCCGGCGGGGTGCTGAAGAAGGGCGACAAGGTCCGGGTGCTGCCGTCCGGGCTCGAGACCACGATCGAGGGGATCGACACCGCCGACGGCCCGGTCGACGAGGCGTTCCCGCCGATGTCCGTGACGGTGCGGCTGGCGGACGAGATCGACATCTCGCGGGGCGACATGATCTGCCGCCCGAACAACTCGCCCGCGGCGCTCCAGGACATCGACGCCCAGATCTGCTGGATGGACGAGTCGGCGCCGCTGGTGCAGGGCAAGAAGTACGCGATCAAGCACACCACCCGGTGGGCGCGCGCCGTGGTGAAGGACGTCAAGTACCGCGTCGACGTCAACACGCTGCACCGCGACGAGGACGCGACCGAGATCCGCC
This sequence comes from Isoptericola sp. NPDC056605, assembly GCF_042792795.1. NCBI lineage: Bacteria > Bacillati > Actinomycetota > Actinomycetes > Micrococcales > Promicromonosporaceae > Isoptericola > Isoptericola sp. NPDC056605. The sequence goes on from NZ_JBHTVT010000017.1 coordinate 28,858, forward strand.
TCAACGAGATCGGCCGCATCCAGCTGCGCGTCACGCAGCCCCTGTTCGTCGACCCCTATCGCCAGAACCGGCGCACGGGCGCGTTCATCCTGGTCGACGAGGCCACGAACAAGACCGTGGCGGCGGGGATGGTCGGGACCCTTCCGCACACCGCCTGAGGACGAGGTGATCGACATGGCCGTGACCGCGACCGCTCCGCTGACGGCGGAGCACGCGACCGCGCCCAACACCTGGGTGCTGCCGGAGCACAAGGTCCTGTTCACGCACCTGGCGAAGAACGCGTGCACGAGCCTGAAGTGGCTCGTCGCGGAGCTCAGCGGACAGGACCCGGAGCAGTTCACCAGCGTGCTGAGCTGCGAGGCGACGCCGCGCATGATGATCCACCACCGTCGGCTCTGGCGCGGCGTGCGGTCGCTCAAGCAGCTCGAGCCGGCCGAGCGGGCGGAGATCTCCCCCGCGAACGGCTGGTTCGTCTTCGCGGTCGTGCGCGACCCGCGCCTGCGGGCGTTCTCGGCGTGGCAGTCCAAGTTCCTCGTGGGCGACCCCGTGTACACGGGGCGGAAGTTCGCCGGGGCCGAGTGGCTGCCGGACGCGCCGGGCTCCGTCGAGGACGTGGTCCGCGACTTCGCGCGGTTCGTCGAGGTGCTGCGCGACCCCCGCGGCCCGGTCCGCGACACGCACTTCGCGCCCCAGTCGACGCGGCTGCACGAGGACACGATCCCGTACTCGCGTCTCTACGACATCAGCGAGATCCCCACGCTGCTCGGTGACCTGAGCGCCCATCTCGACGAGGTCGGGCGCCCGCACGAGGTGTCCCTCGGCCGGGAGAACGACACCCCGCTCAAGGCGGCGTCCGAGGTGTTCGAGGGCGGCGTGCGCGAGGCGCTCGAGGAGATCTACGCCGCCGACGTCGACCGCTTCGGCGACCGGTGGGACTTCGACCCCGTGATGCAGGAGCCGGCGCGGTGGTCGGCGTCGGACTTCCGCGACATCGCCGCGCGCCGCAGCCTCGGGGAGCGGATCGCCACCCTGTACGGGATCGCGAAGGACGAGCGCGACGAGATCAAGGACCTGAAGCAGGAGCGGGCCGGGCTGGTCCGCGCCAACAGGGACCTGGAGCACAGCCTCGCGCAGGCGACGCGGACGCCGCTGAGGCGCGTCGCCTCCAGGGCGAAGCGCATGGTGACGCGCTCGGGCGACTAGCGGTGCCGGGGCGCCCGACGCGGGCCGGGGACGACCTAGACTGTCGTGGCCGCCGCGGTGTGTCCGCGGGTAGTCGTGGGGAGTATCGATGGCTCGACTGGAGCGCGGGTGCGACACGCCGTCGCGCCCCGACGCGTGCAGGCCTGCGCTCGTCGTCCGCGCGGCGCGGCCGCGGTGAGGCGAGGAGGGCTCCGTCGATGGGCCCGTCGAACGGCACGTGCTCTGCGCCCGGCATCGGTCGCGGGGTCGGGCATGCAGCGCCTCGAGGTGGGCCTCCGCGACGGTGACGTCGTCGTCGAGGGGACCGCGGTGCGTCCCGGCTGGAAGGTCGGCGAGCTGTCGGCGGTCTTCCGCGGCAGCGGGGTCGAGGTCCGGGTCCCGGCGAGCGGTCTCGAGACGTTCTCGGCGCGGCTGTCGCTGGACGAGCTGCGGCGCCGCTCCGTGCCCGGGGACGACGTCGCCGACCTGTGGTTGCACCCGGTGCCGACCGCGGGTGGCGCGGCCTCGCGCCGGGGCGCCGCCGAGGCGACCGCCCCCGTCCGGCTCGGCAACTTCCGGTCGACGACGCGGGTCGACGTCGCGCGGTCGTCCGGAGCCGGCGCGGCCGACGACCGCCTGGCGGTGACACAGAACGGCAACCTCAGCGTGCTCCTGGGAGGCGCCCCGGCGCGCAAGTTCCTCATCGACGTGGACGGGCTGCGCCTGGGCGCCGACGGCGTGGCCCTGCGGCTGCGGGTCCGCGGCGCCGATCGTGGTGCCCGTGCCGCCCGGCTGGTGGCGGCGTCCCGCGAGACGGGACGACGGTACGACTTCGACGTGCCCCTCGAGGAGATGCCCGACGAGTCCCGTCGTGACCGAGGGCGGTTCGTCCACCGTGGGGCCCTCGCGCTGCCGGTGTCCGCGCTCGTGACCCGTCTCGACGCGCGGGACGAGACGCTGGACCTCAGCGTCGAGGTCGAGGACCCGGAGGGCCGTGTCCAGGCCCGCCGCATCGGGACCAGGGGGCACCCGGTCGTGCTCCGGCCAGGCCGAGCCCTCGTCGGGGGCGTCGTCACGCAGCTGCTTCCCTACGAGACCTTCCGCGGGTCCAACGTGTCCGTGCGGGTCGAGCGCACGTCGCCGGAGGCCGACGCGTACCTGCGGCGATGGACCCGCCTCGCCTGGATCCTTCCGCTGGTCCGCCCGTTCCTCGGGATCTGGCTCATCGGGGAGCTGCCGTACAAGGCGCAGGACAACGGCTACCACCTCTTCCGGTGGCTCCGGGAGCACGAGCCGCGGCGACGCGCCTACTACGTCGTCGCCGAGGACGCGCCCGACCGTGCCAGGCTCGACGGCCTCGGCAACGTCGTGCTCCACGGCTCGCGCGAGCACGTCCGCGTGGCGTTCCTGGCCTCGCGGATCGCCGGGACGCACCACGCCGAGTACCTCCTGCCGTCGCGGCACCCGGCCGTCGTCGCCCGGGTGCGGGCCGTGCGCGTCTTCCTGCGCCACGGGATCTCCGGCACGAAGAACATGACGGCCAACTACGGGCGCTTCGCCCCGGGCTTCGCCACCGACCGGTTCCACGTCAGCTCGGACCGGGAGCGACGCGTCGCCGTCGACGCGTTCGGGTACCGGCCCGCGCAGGTGCGGGTGACGGGGCTGCCGCGGTTCGACCACCTGCTCGCACCGCTCGACCGGGTCCCGGAGGGCCTGCTCGTCATCCCGACCTGGCGAGAGTGGCTGGGCAACCGCGACCGGTTCCTGGACAGCGAGTACCGCGCGCGGTGGCAGGAGTTCCTCGGCCACCCGCGCCTCGCGCGGGCGATGCGCGACGGCCTCCGCGTGACGTTCATCCTCCACCCGAACATGCGGCACTACGTCGACCTGTTCGACGTGGAGGGGGTCCGCGTGCTCCAGCAGGGGGAGGTCGACGTGCAGACGCTCCTGCGGGAGCACGCCGGCCTCGTCACCGACTACTCGTCCGTGGCCTTCGACTTCGCGCTGCAGCGGCGACCGGTCCTCTACTTCCAGTTCGACCAGGCGCGGTTCTTCGGGGACCAGGGGTCGTTCCTCGACCTGGACGCGGACCTCCCGGGGACGATCGTCACCGACGTCGACCGGCTGGTCGAGGAGGTCGAGACGAGGGCTGCCGACGGTTTCACGATGCCGGAGGAGCACTGGGCCCGCGCGCAGCGGTCGGTTCGATACCACGACCGCCACAACTGCGAGCGGGCGGCCGAGTCCGTGCGCACGGCGGGCGGCCCCAGGGTCCTGTGGTGGCGGTGGACGGACCGGCGACGGTCCGACCGGAAGGCCCCGGGGAACGGGGGAGCGTCGTGAGACGATCCGGACCGGAGGACGCCCCGACGCCCTCCGGCTCTGGTAGAAAAGGGCCGGACCTCCCCTTCTCCGGACCACGAATCCTAGTGAGCGGCTGGTGAACGACGTGCATGTGAGCGACGTGGATGCGCCGCGGCCGGACCTCGCCATCGTCTTCGTCGTCGGCGAGGGCCGGGCAGGGAGCCTCGGGCCTGCACTGGCCCAGCTCCGGAAGCTGCCCCGCTTCCGCCGCGCCCCGATCGCGGTCGTGCACGACCCCGGCATGGACGTCGGGGCGGTGCTCGCTCGCCACAAGGTCTCCGGGGTGGAGGCGGCGTCGAACCTGAGCAAGGACCGGAACGACGCCGCGTGCGACTGGTTGCTGGCCTCCGGCGCCCGCTACGGCACCATCGCGACCCTTCTGCGGCCCGCCAGGCTCGACGAGTGGACCCGACACCTGTGGCACGAGGTCAAACGGCTGGACAAGCTCCCGCTCACCAGCCCGATGCCCCTCCTGCTCTGGACGGATCACGGGACGAAGCTGAGCGTGGCCCGCTACGTCCACCGGATGCTCGCCGAGCACGACGTGGAGCGAGGGTCGCTGCTCGCCGACTTCCTGGGGCGCCTCGCGCTGTCCGCAGCGACACCGTGGCTCGAGGCGGTGGACCCGGCAGGCGGGGACATCGAGATCCTGGCATTCCTCTCCGTCGCGTTCGTCCCGGAGATGTCCGAGCCGCCGTGGCGGTATCGCCTCGCGCTGACCGGCCCGTCGGGCGACGTCGCCCGTTCGGGCCCGGTGCCGCTGACCCCGCGGGTCGGCAACCGCGGCGAGGCCCAGTGGGCGGGCCTGGGGACCCGCCTCCCGCTCGTCGGCACGGGGAGCGGGCACCGGCGCTTCGTCCTCGAGCTCGACACCGAGGTGCCGGAGCTGCGGCTGCGCCGCAACCTGCGGCCGCGGGTGGGCGCGCTGATCAGCGCGCGGACGGTCGGGATGCATGTCGAGGCGGACGAGACCGCCGGAAGGTCGCGGCAGACCACCGTCAGGTACCTCCTGCACACGGTCGGCGACGGAACCGCGGCCTTCCTCACCACCCAGGAGGGCGCGGGGCTCGGGGCGCGCCTGCGGTGGGCCGGCACGCTGCTCAAGAAGGACGCGGGATTCATCGCCAGGGGGCCCGGAGCCCGTCGGATGCGGCTGCTCCGCCTGCTCAGGCTCGTGACCCGACCGTTCTTCGCCGGTCGCGAGATCTGGTTGATCGGCGAGCGGAAGGACACCGCGCAGGACAACGGCATCCACCTGTTCCGGCACATCCGTGAGTCGGATCCTCGGCGCCGGGCCTACTACGTCATCGATCGTTCGAGTCCCCAGTACGACCGGGTGGCCCCGTACGGACACGTCGTCGCCCACTCGTCGTGGCGGCATCAGCTGCTCCTGCTGCACGCCACCGTCCTGGCCAACGCCTACATGATCGGCTACCTGGTGCCGGACGGGTGGGACGTACGGGACTACACGCGGCACATCGTCTGGCGGGTCGGGGCGCTGCGCGTGTATCTCAAGCACGGCGTCCACCTCAGCCCCTACGCCGTGAAGCGTGGCACGACGGGTTACGACATCTGCCTGACGGTGACGCCACGGGAGACCGAGGCGTTGCGTGTCGCGTCGGGGTACGACCGGCAGCTCGTCGAGGCCGGGATGCCTCGGTACGACGCCCTGACGCCGACCCCGCCCAGCCGGACCATTCTCTTCATGCCGACCTGGCGGAACTATCTCGCGACGACCGCGCTCAAGGGGTCGCAGGACGGCGAGGTCCCCTACGAGGGGTCGACCTACCAGCGGTTCATGTCGGGTCTCCTGGAGAGCCGGCGCCTGCACGAGATGCTCGAGAGGTACGACTACAGGCTGACCTTCCTGCCCCACTACAACATGGCGTCCCGGTTCGAGGGGGCGACCGTGGCGGGAGACCGCATCGAGATCGCCGACACGAACGCCGTCTCGTTCCAGGACCTGATCCGAGGGTGCGACGCGTTCGTCACGGACTATTCCTCGGTGCAGTTCGACGTGGCGTACCTGGGGACTCCGATCGTGTACGCGCGCTTCGACGAGGACGAGTTCGAGAGCAAGCATTCGTCGCCGACGTGGTTCGACTACGAGCGGGACGGGTTCGGCCCGGTCGTGCACACCCTCGACGAGACGCTCGACGCCGTGCAGGACCTGCTCGAGCGCGACTGCCGGCCCGACCCCTTCTACCAGAAGCGCATCGACGCGGCGTTCCCGGTACGGGACCAGCGGAACTGCGCGCGGACCGTGGCGGCGATCGAGGAACGCATCCCCGCGCGGCCGCGATGACCACGAGGGGCCGCGCCCCCGTCGGGTGCGTGGCCCCCGTGTCCGCTCAGCACCACCATCAGAAGTCCCTGTCGACCGAGTTCGAGGAGCAATCGTGCCCCAGCTCTCGAGGACGAACGTCCTCACGTCCCTCACCGCGCTCGCCGGGGTGGTCGCCGCCGTCGGTTTCGCGATCTCCAGCACGGAGGTGGGCGGTGCCGCGCTCGGCGTGGCCGTCGTCCTCCTGGCGGGGCTGGTGCACAGTGTCGGCCGCACCCTGGCCACCCGGATCGACGAGGGCACCGACGGGCTGACGGCCAAGGCCGACCTCGTCCTGGCGGGGCAGAAGAAGAGCGACCGGGCCGCTGCCGCGCACGCCGAGCACGCCGACGCGATGGCGCGGCGCATCGTCGCCGACGTCGGCGCCGCCCGCCTGGAGGCCGCCGAGCGAGGGCACGACGGCGTCCGCTGACCTACGAGGGGGCGGTCAGGCCGGAGGAGGGGGCCGCGGCGCCCAGGGCCTCGACGAACCGCTGCCCGGAACCGTCGAACCGGTCGTGCGCCCACTGCCATCCGCGCCGTGACCGGTCGCGGAAGGCGGCCTCGTCCGCCCGCAGCCGACCGACGAGGCCGGCCACCTCGTCCGGTGCGCAGGTCAGCACGGCGTCGCCGAAGAACGGCGCGAGCTCCGGCGCGACGACGGCCACGCACCCTTCGGCCAGCGCCTCCTCCACCGTGCGCACCGCTCCGGTCGTCGCCGACCGGGGGAAGGCGACGACGACGTCGAGCTGGTGCAGGAACTGGCGGGCGGCGACCTCGCCCGTCTCGTAGACGAGCCAGTCGGTGGGGATCCCGCCGAGGGCGCCGTCCAGGACGCGGCGACAGCCGACGAGCCGGACGTCGACCGAGCCGTCGACCGGGAAGACACGCCGCAGACGCTCGGCCCCGTCGGTCGTCGTCGGCTCCTCGCCGCCGAAGACCCAGCCGACGACGGGCCGGTCGCTCCGGAAGCGCCGTGGCTGCCTACCGGGTCCCGACGGCACGTCGAGGACGCGCGGGAGGTCGTCCGGGGTGATCCACTCCGGGGCGACCTGGAACAGCGCCTCGGCGTTCCGGTCGCAGTCCTCGGCGACCCAGCGCACGCCGGAGCCCTCGCGGGCGCCGCCTCCCGCGTCCGAGACGATCACGACACGGTCCGTGGTCAGCGACACGGGGCGAGACGTGGGGAACTCGAGCACGTCGGGCTGACGCACGACGATCGTGGGGATGTGGTCGGACTCCTCGAGCGACGCGAACGTGAGCGTGCGGTCGGCGAGCGCACCGCGCACGGTCAGGGACAGCGGGGCTCGGCGCGGCGCGTCGCTGAACGCGCTGCGCACGTGGAGGAGACCGACACGCAGCCCGGTGCGCGCGAGCGCCTCCATCTCGGCGACCGCGGACCGCTGGGTGGCGCCGTCCATCGTCCAGTCGGCGACGAAGGCGACGTCGATCGGCTGCTCGGGGAGCCCGATGTCGCGCAGGAACGGTCGAGGGGCGGTCAACGGGCGCTGCGTCACGTCAGCGGGGATCCGAGGGCTGGCACCGGCCTCGATCTGCCGGTGCCAGTGGATCATCGCGGCGCGGTACTCCATGCGGGACGGATGCATCCAGCCGGGCCGGACGTCGTTGCGGGAGAGCGAGTCCGCCTGGAGGCGCACGACGGCCAGCGGCTCGCGCAGCTCCAGCCGGCGGCCGGGGAACACGGCCTCCAGCCGCCGGTCGAACTCGGTGTCGGCACTCTTGCGGACCCAGTCGAAACGGCCGACCGTGTCGAGGACCGACCGGCGGAACAGGTGGGACGACGCGTTGGCGTGGACCGGGCTGTTGCCCAGGTGCTGGAAGACGAGGTCGTCGCCGCACCGCAGCGAGAGGCTGAGCGTCCGCACGAGGGTCGGGTCCTCGAGAAGGGGGCGGACCTGCCGCTCGAGCCGTTCGGGATGCGACCAGTCGTCGGTGTCCTGGAAGGTGACGAAGTCCCCGCGCGCCTCCTCCAGCGCGCGGTTGCGTGCCGCGTAGGTGCCCCTGTTGACGGGTTGACGCAGCACCCGCACCCGCGGGTCGAGACCCTCGAGCTGCGCGAAGACGTCCTCGAACTCGTCTCCGGAGGCGTCGTCGACGACGAGCAGCTCCCAGTCCTGCCACGTCTGCTGCACGACGGACCGCACCGCCGTGACGGACTCCGGTCCGGGCCGGTAGGCCGGCATCACCACGGTGATCAGCGGGCCAGGGCCCGCGGTCCGGGTCGTTCCGGGCTGCAGGCGGTCGAAGGGGGTGGCGCCCCGTGGCGCCAGTCCCACGGGGGCGACCCCGTAGGTCCGCAGGCACGCGTTGAGGGTGTCGAGCCACGAGTCCGACCCGACGCCGTGGTCCATCCCCTCGAGGTCGAGCTTGAGGAACGCTCGCGTCCCGGGCTCGAGCGACCTCAGCAGGGCGGCGTCGCGCCGGAGGCGGTCGCGGTCGCCGTGGGCCCACAGGAGCTGGGCGAACGCACGGCGGTCGGGGACGGACCAGCGGCCGACGGGGGCGCACCGCCGCGCGGCGGCGAAGAGCGCGAGCGCGTGCGGCACGTCGTCCTCGGCCCCCTGCTGGTGCCCGACCATCCGGGCGAGCGAGCAGAGCAGCTCTGCGGTCCGCGTGGTCCTCGCGTCGAGGAGGTCGGACGACGAGGGCTCGAGGGCCGCCGCGACGACCGTGGCGTAGTCGGCGTCCGGGGCGATCATCCGCGCGACGATCTCGCGTGCGGTGACGGCCTGCATGTCGAGCGCCAAGGACGTGACCCGACCACCTGTGCCGCCGAGGCCCTCGGCGTGCCGCGCGGCGGCGAGCGCGACGTCGGGGTGGGTGACGAACGCCGTGGCGCTCACGACGCGCGGGCCTCCTCGATCACGGGGGTCAGGCGGCTGTCCAGGATCGGGGTCGCGGACTTCACGTACGTGCGGGAGAGGTGCGAACCCTGGCGGTAGGCGAGGACGTCACCGATCACCGGAGGGCAGACGTCGGTGCAGACCAGGTCGTTCATGCTGACGACGTCGACCGACGGCAGGAGGTCGGCCGCCGCGAGCATCGCCGGGGTGCCGCTCTTGTCGAGCCCGGCCTCCTTGGAGAAGGCACAGCTGGACAGGGAGTCCATGTACTCGGCGACGCACTTGTAGACCTCGCCGTCGCCCGCGGGGAGGTCGACCGGATCGGGGTTGTCCGCGATGGCGATCACGTCGATCCCGGCGTCCTCGATCGTCTTCCAGGTGGACTCGAGCGAGTCGACCATCGCCTCCTGCGTCCGCTCGCCCGAGCTGTCGTAGGAGTAGCTCGTGGTCTGCGAGACCATGATGGCGTCGGGCTTCTCGTCGAGCACCATCTGGAGCAGCGCCTCGTTGTACTGCGTGCAGCTCACGTAGGGGTCGCCCTGCCCGTCGTTGATCTGCGCGCTCGAGAAGCCGCAGGCGCTCTTGGTGGCGACGTCGAGCTTCCACCCGTGGTCCTTGGCGATCGGGTCGAGCGCGTCGATCCACTGGAGGGCCTTGGAGTCGCCGAGGAGCATGAGGTGCGTGTCGCCCTCCCGGTCGCCGTAGGCGCAGGGCTTCGGCACCGCCACCTTCTGGTCCACCTGGCAGCCGCGGTCGTACGCGTCCGGCTTGTCGGCCGCGGCGTCCTGGGGGAGCGGGGTGAAGCTCTCGACCGAGTCGGGGTTGGGGATCCCCGTGGCCTCGCCGTCCTTCATCTCGAGGCTCTGCGCGCCCTTGCCCTCGACGCTGGCGTTCGCGGGGGCGCTCGAGGGGGTGCTGCTCGTGAGGAGGAGCCCGGCGATCACGGTGAGGGCGGTGAGGTTGAGACCCACGGAGAGCGTCATCCGGGGGGACCAGCGCTCCTGGGCGATCCGCCGCATGGGGTTCTCGACGAGCTTGTACGACAGCCACGCGGGGATGACGGCGAGCACCACGATGAGCAGCCCGCGCTTCTGGCCGAGCTCGCCCCACACCCAGGTCGCGGCGATGAGCAGCGGCCAGTGCCACAGGTACAGCGAGTACGAGAGCCCGCCGAGCCACACCATGAGCTTGTTGCCGAGGAACCCGGGGGCCGAGCTGCTCGCCCCCGCGATGATCACGGCCGCGGTGCCGAGGACCGGGACGAGGGCCAGGGAGCCCGGCCAGACGGCGGTCTCGTCGAGGAGCAGCGCACCGGCGAGGATGGCGGCGATGCCGCCCCAGCCGAGGATCAGCGCGACCACGCGCGGCACGCGGGGCCAGATCGCGACGCCGACGGCCACGAGGCCGCCGATCCCGAGCTCCCACAGTCGGGTCGTGGTCACGAAGAACGCGTTCGCCGGGCTCGCGGTGGACATCACGATCGACCAGACGAACGACGGGACCACGATCAGGCACAGGCCGGCGGCCATCACGATCCGCGCGGGCCAGTGGAACCGTCGCGCCAGGAAGGCGACGACGACGAGCAGCAGCGGCCAGACGATGTAGAACTGCTCTTCGACGGACAGCGACCAGAAGTGCTGCACCGGCGAGACGCTGACACCCTCCGCCAGGTAGTCGACGGCGCGACCGGCGAGGCGCCAGTTCTCCACGTAGGCGGCCGCGGCGACGATGTCGCCGCCGAAGACCCGACGGTCGACGATGCTGCCCACGAAGAACACCAGGGCGGCGGTGACGGCCAGGACGAGCGCGGCGGCCGGCAGGAGGCGTCGTGCTCGACGGGCGTAGAAGCGGATCATGGACACGCGCCCGCTCCGCTCCAGCTCGCGCACGAGCTGGCCGGTGATGAGGAACCCGGAGATGACGAAGAAGACGTCCACGCCGATGAAGCCGCCGGGGATGAAGACGATCCCGGCGTGATAGAGCAGCACGCTGCCGATCGCGATCGCGCGGAGTCCTTCCACGTCGGGGCGGAAGCGCGTGGCGCGCGGAGCAGCGGAGGTCGCGGCGGAGGCCGCGACGTCCGGGACGGCGCGCGAGTCGACGGTCATACGGAGGCTTTCGTGCAGGGGACGGGCGGGCAGTCGAGGTTACTCATAGGTCAGCACCTCGGAGACATCGTTCTTGTAGCCGGCGCGGCGGAGGCGCGGCAGCTCGTCGAGCCAGTGCTCGATCGCCTGCCTCTCGTCCTCGCGGTGCACGTCGTCGACCAGGACGTGAGAGTCGGGGAGCAGCGCCCCGTGCAGGACGGGGAGCGCGGGGTACCGGGCGAGCGGACCGGTCGCCTCGGGCGGCCCGTCGACGACGAGCAGGTCGATCGGCCCGAGGGTCGCGGGGTCGACGTCGTACCACGGGAACTCGCCGCGAGGGGTCGGCGTCGTGACCAGCGGTGCATGACGGACCTCGGCCACCTCGGACAGGCCGTGCCGCTCCAGGGTGGATCGGGTCCGCCCGGCGAACTCGTCCAGGTGGTCGAGCGCGGTGACCCGCCCTCGGCCGTTCTGGCGCAGGGCCATGGCGATCCAGAAGGTGGAGGTGCCGCTCCCGCACTCGACGACGTGCTCCGGACGCCGACGCTCGATCTCGTCGACGAGCCAGAGGAGCGCGGTGGGATCGAGGGCCCACCCCCCGACGTCCGGCAGGGGACCGGAGACGTCGAACTTGGCCCGGAGCTGCCCGAGCGCCTGCATCTGGGTGAGCAGGGGCCCGGGCCGCGCGGCGTTGACGAGGTTCCGGACGGTCTCGACGCGTCTCCGCAGGTGCCGGAGGTCGGAGTCCAGGCCGTCGAGCCTGGCCGAGACCTTGTCCAGCGGTGGCGCGACACCGGCGTGCACCGTCGCCTCGAGGTCGGACTGCCACCGCGCGACCGACCTGTCGGTGCGGGCGACCTGCCGACGGATCTGCTCGGTCGCCGTCGACGTGGCCTGGTGCTGGCGCGCCAGGTCGTCGAGGAGCTCCCGAAGCACGCGGTCGGCGGCGTGCGCGCGAGCGGCCGCCGCGCCGGCCCGTCGGTAGGTCAGCACACCGAGCACCGCGACCCCGCCGGCCAGCACGACGAGGACCGCCAGGGCGACGTCGAGGCTGCCCAGGAGGGCGGCGACGACGCCCACCACGGCTGCCACGGCGATCGCCGAGAGGGCCGCGAGGCTTCGGGGGCGCATGGAGCTCCTTCGACGTCAGGTGTGCGGCGCCGGTCCGGACCGGCCCTCGCCGGTCAGAGCCGGATGGCGTCGGGGTGCGTCGTCGCGCCCTTCGTGTCGAAGAAGCGCACCGACTTCTCTGCCAGTACATCGACATCGTAGGCGCTGTGGTTCTGCACCAGGATGACCAGGTCGGCCTCGAGGATCGCCGTGTCGAGGTCCTCGACCCGGTCCAGGACCTCACCGTTGACGTGCCACCGGGCCACGTGCGGGTCGTGGAACACCAGCTCCGCGCCCTGGGCCACCAGCGCCCGGGCGACCGCGACCGCGGGCGACTCACGCTGGTCGGCGATGTCCGGCTTGTACGTCACGCCCAGCACCAGCACCCGCGAGCCACGCATCGCCTTCGCGTCCTCGTTGAGGATGTCCTGCGCACGCCGCACCACGTAGGACGGCATGGTCGCGTTGATCTCCTGCGCCAGCTCGACGAACCGGAACGGGTAGCCCAGACGCGAGCGCACGTTGTGGCTCAGGTAGTTCGGGTCGATCGGGATGCAGTGCCCGCCCACCCCGGGACCCGGGTAGAACGCCTGGAACCCGAACGGCTTGGTCTTGGCCAGCCGGATCACGTCCCACAGGTCGATGCCCAGCTCGTGGCAGAACCGCGCCATCTCGTTCACCAGCGCGATGTTGATGTGCCGGTAGGTGTTCTCCAGCAGCTTCGCCGTCTCGGCCTCGCGCGCGCCCTTGGCGACCACGACCGTGTCCACGAACCGCGAGTACAACGCCGCAGCACGCTCGGTCGCCTCCGGGGTGAGCCCGCCCACGACCTTCGGCGTGTTCTTCATCCCGTACGTCGGGTTGCCCGGGTCGATCCGCTCGGGCGAGAACGCCAGGTGGAAGTCCTCACCGCACCGCAGGCCACCCTCCTCGAGGATCGGCTTGAGGACCTCCTCGGTGGTGCCCGGGTACGTCGTCGACTCCAGCACCACGACCATGCCCGGCTCGAGCACACCCGCCACCGTGCGGGTCGCCGCGATCACCGCACCCAGGTCGGGCCCACCGTCCTGGCCCAGCGGCGTCGGCACGCAGATCACCACGGCGGCCGCACCACGGATGTCCTCCACGTCGGCAGTCGCACGGAAACCCGCCTCGACCATCGAGGCCACGTCCGCGTCCGAGATGTCGTCCACGTGGGAACGACCCTCGTTGAGGGCATCCACGACCGGCGTCGTCACATCGAAACCACGCACCTGCAGGCCGGCGCGCACGGCCTCGCGCGCCAACGGCAGTCCGACATAACCAAGGCCGATCACGGCAAGGTCGAGAGGCATGGGGCCCAGGTCCTTTCGATCTGTGGTCGAGCCCGGGAGGAAGCATCCTCGAACGGGACCAGGCCACGGCGATGTGTGGGTCAGCCGGGGGACCGCAGAGCGGAGCTCCGGTGAACGCCGTCTGAACGGCTGAAGGTCGAAGGAGAGGATACCCGCCTTCGAGGGGGCGCCGTGTACCACCCGTCCGGCCCGGTCCGCCCGGAAACATCGCCAAGCGGACGAACTGCTCGTGGTCGGCGAGACCATGGACGGGACGTGGCGTGGAGACGTCCGGGACGTGTCGTGAAGGCCCGGCCCCGCCGCGCCCGCGGACGGGCCCGACCGCGCCTGTCACCGGTCGTCGGGCTATCCTCCGAGGCGGTCCCCGCGAGACCGTGCGCCGGCCCGTCGAGCCGCCACGTCTCGAGCTGCCACGTCGGGACCGACCCGACCCTGGAGCGCTGCGTGACCACCCTGTCCCCGCCCGTTCCCGCCGGCTCGACGGCGGGCACGTCGACGCGCACCGAGGTCCGCACCGACGTGCAGGGGCTGCGCGCGCTGGCGGTGAGCGCGGTGCTGGTCTACCACCTGTTGCCGGGCACGGTGACGGGCGGCTACGTGGGGGTGGACGTCTTCTTCGTCATCTCGGGCTTCCTCATCACGTCGCACCTGCTGCGCCGCCCGGTGCGCGGGGTGGGTGACCTGCTGGAGTTCTGGGCGCGGCGGGTGCGCCGCCTCATCCCCGCGGCGACCGTGGTGCTGGTGGCCACGCTGGCGGCGACGCTGCTGTGGCTGCCCTCGACGGTGCACGCCCGCGTGGCGCGGGAGGTCGCGGCCGCGGCGCTGTACGTGGAGAACTGGGCGCTGGCGCGGTCGGCGACGGACTACCTGGCCGCCGAGGAGCTGGCGTCCCCGGTGCAGCACTACTGGTCGCTGTCCGTGGAGGAGCAGTTCTACGTGCTGTGGCCGGTCCTGGTGGGGCTGACGGCGTGGCTCGCGGTACGCCTGCGCCGGCGCGGCGGGGGGCTCGCGGCGTGGCTGCCGACGGCGGTCGTCGGGCTGGTCGTCGTCGTGTCGCTCGCCTGGTCGGTGCACCTGACGGCGACCGACCCGGCCGCGGCGTACTTCGTCACGACGACTCGGCTGTGGGAGCTCGCGCTGGGCGGGCTCGTCGCGGCGGCGGTGACCGTGCGGCCGTGGCGGTGGTCGGCACCGGTCCGGGCGGCGACCGCGTGGACAGGGCTGGCCGCCGTCGTGGCGGCGGTGGTCCTCTTCGACGGGACGACGCCGTTCCCCGGCGTCGCGGCCGCCCTGCCGACGGTGGGCACGGCCCTCGTGATCGCGGCGGCGGCCGACGGCGCCCGCGGCGGGCCCGGCGGCCTGCTCGCGCTGCGTCCGGTGCAGTGGCTGGGCGACGTCTCGTACAGCGTGTACCTGTGGCACTGGCCGCTGATCGTCGTCGTGCCCTACGCGCTCGGCCGCGCGCTGGGCGGTGTCGAGCTGGTGGCCGTCGTCGTGGCGTCGCTCGTGCTGGCCGCCCTGACCAAGCGGTGGGTCGAGGACCCGCTGCGCCGTCAGCCGGTGCTGGTGCGTCGGCGCGCCGCGACGTTCGGGCTGCTCGCGGTGTGCGTCGGCGTCTCCGCGGTCTGGGGCGTCTCGGCGGCGTCGGCCGCCGACGAGCGCACCCGTGAGGCGGTCGCCTCCGCCCCGGCGCGGGTCGCGGACGCCGGTGCGTGCGCGGGGGCGGGCGCCGTGCGCGACCCGTCCTGCGACGTCCGGGGCCTGCTCACGCCGCCGGAGGCGGCCGCGCAGGACAAGCCGGCCGTCTATGCCGACGGCTGCTGGAACGACCCGCCGTTCACGACCCGCCACAGCTGCACGTACGGCTTCGACGACGCCCCCGTGCGGGTCGCGCTGCTCGGCAACTCGCACGCGGGCCACTGGGCCCCCGCCCTGGAGGCGGGGGAGGACGCGGGGGACTGGCAGGTCGACACGTACCTGCAGTCGTCGTGCTACCCGGTCGAGCAGCTCCTGGAGTACGACGCCGCCGCGGACGCGCAGGGCTGCCTCGACACGACGCGGTGGGCGGTCGACTCCGTCGTCTCGGGCGGCTACGACCTGGTGGTCATGTCGGCGCGGACCAACCAGCTCCTGGCGGACGTCCCGGAGGGCGAGCAGGCGGACGCCGCCCAGGACGCCTACGCCGCGACGCTGGCCACGTTCACCGACGCCGGCATCCCGGTGCTCGTGCTGCGGGACACCCCCGCGATGCCGGACAGCGTCCCCGACTGCCTCGCCACCGGGCCCGTCTCCTGGGACGACTGCGGGGCGCCGCCGTCGCAGGCGCTCGAGCCGGACCCCCTCGCCGCGGCAGGGCGCGCCGACGGCTCCGGGCTGGTCACGGTCCGCGAGGTCACCGACCTCATGTGCGACGACGAGGTCTGCCACCCCGTGGTCGGCGGCGTCGTCGCGTACTTCGACCACGGGCACCTCACCGCGACGTTCGCGCGCACGCTCGCCCCCGAGGTCACCGACGGCCTGCGGGCCGCCCTGCGGGCCAAGCCCTCCTCGTGAGGGGAGCCCCTCAGACCGGGCTCGCGACCGCCCGTGGCGACGACGGCACGCACCACCGGTCGCAGCCCGGGACGGTGCGCGGCCAGCTCTCCATGCCGTCGGGCTCCGAGCCCGCGGGGTAGAGCCACGCGGAGGGATGCGCTCCCCAGACGAGCCCGCGCGGCCGACCGGCCGCCTCGTCCTGGAGGACCCGCACGCGGGCGTCGAGCCACGCGGACCCCAGTGCGAGGTCGTGGTCGAGGTGGTACTGCTGCGGGTCGCCCGGGGCCGGCGTGATCTCGCCGAAGCGGATGCCGTCGGGAGTGTCGTAGAAGTCGAACCGGCCGAAGTCCGCCCCGGTGGCCAGGGAGAGGTGCCGTGCCGCCGCGAGGATCTCCGGCAGGCGGTCGGGGACGGGGATGTCCGGTCGGTACGTCACCCCGGGGAGGACCTCACCGAGGTCGGCGCCGGTGACCGGGTCGAGGTAGCGGCGTCCGGCGTCACGACGGCGGGGACCGGCAGGACGCATGAGCAGGACCTGCGCGGGCTGCCCGTAGAACGTGTAGACCTTGATGTCGTCGGGGACGGGCGACCCGCCGGAGGACGGCAGGAGCGCCTCGGCGAAGTACGGTCCGCGAATGCGGTCGCCGAAGGCGCGCAGCCGGTCCTTGATGTCGTCGCACGAGACCCGTTCGCCGGTGTCGATCCTGACGAGGGAGCCTCCCGTGCGGCGGATCGGGAAGACGCCGCGCGCGCTGGCACCACCGTCCGCCTTCAGGACGAACTCGTCCGGAAGGGAGCCGAGGTCGATCTCGTCGATGGTGCCCCACGCCTGGAAGACCGGGGCGGTCGGGACCCCGTGGCTCCGGGCGAACGCGACGTTGTGCAGCTTGTACTCGGTGCGTGCCATCGGGTGGTGGGCGTGGCCACCGGTGTCCCGGAGCCGACCGTACAGCGACCGCTGCTGCGCCAGCAGCGCGCTGAACGTCGGCTCGGCGCCGCGCGAGATCCGGCGCTTCGCCGACCTCAGCGCGGCGAGACGCTCCCGCGACGTCGTGTCGTGGGCCACCGCCTTCTCGCGCTCACGCCGGACCTGAGCCCGCAGGCCGGCGACCTCCGCCTGGAGGTCGGCGACGCGCTCGCGCTGCTTGCGGAGCGCTCGCGCACGCTTCCGTACCACGCCGGAGAGGCGGCGGATCTCGGCGTCGCGGCGCGCGACCGGGGGCAGGCCGGCGAACGCGCGGGCCACAGCAGCACGAGGGGAGGGCATGGCGGAGTTATGCCACAGGCTGCCGACGGGAGGCAATCCCGGCACCCCTCGCCCGGTCGGCGCCACGACGCGGGCGGCCGCTCAGCTGTCGGTGTGCCGGACGAGGACGTCCTGGACGTGGGTCCGCTTCGACCGCGGCACCAGAACCTGCTGGTCGTAGTGGCCGACCGCGACGAACGAGATGAACACCTCGTTGTCGGGGACGTCGATGATCTTGCGGATCGCGGCGTCCTTCGCGCTCCCCATCGCGGTGTTGAGCGAGCAGGAGCCGAGGCCCACCTCGGTCAGGCCGAGGAGCAGCGACATCATGAACAACCCGCCGTCGACGAACGGCTGGTTGCGCTCCGGGGCGAAGAGGAAGGCGTCGAGGTCCGCCGTGACCAGCAGCAGGCGGGGCGGCATCTCGTAGCCGTTGAACCCCCCTTGGATGTCCAGCACCGACCTGATGACGTCCGGGTCCTGGAACTGGTGCACGCGGGCGGCCTGGCGGTTGCACACCGAGGGCGACTGCATCGCGATCTGCACGGCCCGGGTGACGTCCCCGTCGGCGACGGGCTCGTCGGTGAACTCGCGCACGCTGCGCCGCCCGTAGACGACGTCGAGGAAGCCGCGCCGGTCGTCCGCCTCGAGGCGGATCTCGCGGGTCTGCTCGGCGGGCAGCACGCCGCCCTCCTGGTGCCGCGTCGCGTCGATGAGGTCCTGCGCCGCGCCGGAGAAGAGCTGGCGGAAGGCCGAGACGTCGGTCTTCAGCTCCGCGTGCCGCCCGAAGTAGGTCTTCATCACGGCCGCGGAGCTCTGCAGGTAGGGATCGTCGATGCTGAACCCGGACGCCAGCCAGGAGTTCATCTCCTTGGCGAGCCCCGGGACGGCGATCTTGCCGAAGCCCGCGCGGAAGTTGCTCCGGCTCAGACCCTTCTCGATCGCGTGCGCGTGGAAGATCATCCGCGCCCGGGCGCCGGAAATCCTGTCGGCCGAACGGGCGCGATCGTACGAACGCACCTGGCGTTCGTAGTCCGCCAGCGCCAGCGCCCTGGCCTGCCCCGCGAACCCCTTGGCCGGCGGCCTGCCCGAGGACGTGCGTCGTGACGCGGAGGCGACCGCTGCGGGCACCTCGACCACCTCGATACCGCGCACCTCCGCGCCCGCGTTGCGGCCGGTGAAGTGCAGCCCGCCCAGCATGATCTCGGAGAAGCCCGGGTCGGAGACGGTGAACGTGACCGCGTCTCGGCGCGCCGTGCCCGAGCCCTGCTCGACGTTCACCTTGCCGACGGCGCGGAACTGCCCGGTCTCGGGGTTGCGGAGGTGGAGGTTGACGGCCGGCGCGTCGGTCCGAGGGGTCCAGTCGATCGTCAGCTGGTACGCCGATCCCGGCGTCAGCGGCTCCGGCAGGGCGGTCCAGGCATGATGGCCGACCGCCGCGCCGTCCCGAGCGATCTTCAGCCGAGTGCCGCGCGCCCGGTGCGAGACGCGCCAGGCCTTGCTGTTGGCCGCGAACGCGGGCTTGTCGAGGGCGAACCGCTGGAAGGGGCGGATTGCGGCGGAGCCCCCGGTCTCGGGGTCCAGCGCGGTGCTCAGCCAGTCCAGCGACGAGGCCCGGCCGGACCCGATGTACTCGCGGGCCTTCGTGAAGTCGATCTCCCGGGTGACGTACTCGTTCTCGGCGATCGTCGCGGCGGTGTCGGTCTCCAGGACGCGACGCTGGTCGTCGAATCCCATCGCCGCCATGAGGTTCTTGAACCGGTCGGCGCCCCGCTTGGTGTTGTAGATCGACGAGAAGGGCTTCTCGAAGATCGCCGCGAAGGCCGAGCCGTGGTAGCTGTCGGTGACGACATAGCCGGCGTCGCGGTAGGCGCGCAGGAAGTTCTCCGGGGCGTCCTCGGCCAGGACCTCGACCCGCGGCTCGTCCGCGAACAGGGACGTCACCTTCTCGCGCCCCTCGTCGGGGTTGGGGATCACCAGGATCTTGTCGAAGCCCAGCTTGTCGGCGATCGCCCGGGCGACGGACACCTTCTCCGGGTTGGGGTCGAGGTAGAAGACCGCGAGGTACTCGCCCTCGGGAGCCACCGTCGCCCTGTCGGCGAGGCCGTCGTAGTGCTCCTTCGGCAGCAGGAACACGGGGTCGACGACGAGCGCCGCCTTCGCGCCGAAGACGTCCCGCGCGGTGTCGATCGCGTACTCCTCGCGCACCGAGATCGCGGTGAACTGCTGCAGGTTCGCGGCGTGCTTCGCGACGAACGGCACCTTGAACTTGTCGGTCCCGCGGTTGCCGAACGACGTGCCGTACGCCACCCGGTGGTTCTCCGGCGCGACGAAGTCCAGGAAGAGGTCGTCGTTCACCCGCCCGATCAGCGGGTTCCACAGCTGGTCGCTGCCGACGACGAAGGTGCGGGCGACGTCGTTCAGGCGCGGCAGCGCGGAGTAGTGCTCCTGGTCGGTGTGCTCGTAGCCGACGCGCCGGGCGAACTCCATGGAGACGATGTCCGTGGGCCAGTGCACCCGGTAGCCGTTGTAGCCGAGCGGCTCGTGGACCATGAGGACCGAGCGGCCGAGATTCTCGACGGCACGGTTCAGCCCGTAGTAGGTCAGGATCGAACCGTAGTTCTTGCCGTACCACCATCCGAGGATGGCGACGTCGTACGTCTTCGCCGGATCCGTCATGCGCTGTGTCCCTGCCTGCTCGTGACGCCCGCGTGGTGCCGGCATCGTGTCTTCACTCGTTCTCGTCGACACCGTGGGTGTCGAACGTCGCGCGCCACTCGTCGACCGAGGTGAACGACGGCATGGCCTGCCGGTACCGCCGGCTCAGCGGCGCCCACTGGCTGCGCAGCTGCCGGTGCAGCCGCAGGCTGCGGACCAGGTAGGCGCGGAACTTCTTCGGGTCACGGACGTACATCGAGGCGCCGGTGCCGTCGGCCGACGTGACGACCGCGGAGTCGAGGTGCGACAGGCGCCACCACCGGGCGGCGGAGGTCGAGACCCTCTCCTCGGGCACGTCGAGCGCCTCCGGGCGCACCGAGCGCAGCTGCTTGGCCATGCCGGTCAGTGCCGAGGCGACCGCGACCGGCCTCCCCGCGGGAGCCGACGGCACCCTGCCCCTGCGGGAGGGGCGGTGGCGCCTGGTGAGCGGGAAGGCGCCCGGGTCCTTCTCCACCACGGCATCGGGGAACTGCGCCCGCAGCGCCCGCACCTCGGGCAGCGTGGAGCCGATCGTCGCGTGCAGGTGCTCGGGACCGCGGAGCAGGTCCTCCAGGGCCCGCAGGCGCAGCTCGACGGCCGAGTACTGCAGCTGCAGCAGGTGCTTGACGTCGCCGACGAAGCTCGCCCGCGGCAGCTCGCCACCGCCGCGGTACGGCGAGTGCAGCATGGCCGCGAGCCACCGGTTGCGCTGGTGGTAGTAGGCCTGCCAGTCGATCGCGTCGTCCTTGTCGACCCACGGCACGTGCCACACCGCCGCCCCGGGCAGGGAGACCGTCGGGATGCCCTTGTCGGTGGCGCGCAGGCTGTACTCGGCGTCGTCCCACTTGATGAACACGGGCAGCGACAGGCCCACCGTTCGCAGGGCCTCGACCGGGATCAGCGACATCCACCAGCCGTTGTAGTCGACGTCCACACGCTGGTGCAGCCACGGCGTCGTGCGCAGGGGGTGCAGCGAGAAGTCGTGACGGTCGAAGGTGTTCTCGATCTTGCCCCACCAGAACGTGTAGCGGTTGACCCGCTCGCCGAAGGTGTGCAGGCACGACTTCTCGTACATCGAGAACATGTGACCGCCGACGATCGTGGGCGTCCGGGCGAAGTCGCCGAAGGCGACCGCGCGGGCGATGCCCTCGGGCTCCGAGAC
Organism: Isoptericola sp. NPDC056605; assembly: GCF_042792795.1. NCBI lineage: Bacteria > Bacillati > Actinomycetota > Actinomycetes > Micrococcales > Promicromonosporaceae > Isoptericola > Isoptericola sp. NPDC056605. The sequence continues at coordinate 49,762 of NZ_JBHTVT010000017.1, forward strand.
GACGTCGTCGTCGAGCAGCAGCACGTAGTCGGACTCGCCGGCCTGCAGCGTCTCCGCCATGCCGCGCGAGAACCCGCCCGAGCCCCCCAGATTGCCCTGCCGCACGAGCGACAGGCGTCCGCCGAGCCGGGCCGCGGCCTCGGCGAAGTCGGGCTGGTCCTGGACGAGCCTCGTCCCCTGGTCGACCACGTAGATCCGGTCGACCACGTCCTTGAGGACGTCGTCCGCGCCGAGCGCGTGCAGCTGCGCGACGCAGTAGTCGGGGCGGTTGAACGTGGTGATCGCGATGGAGGCCGTGCCGTGCTTGCGCGCGTGCGCCCCGTCGACGCTCCATTCCGCGGACTCGAGGGTCACGGCGCCGTCGGAGGCGTACAGGTCGAACCAGTACCAGCCGCCGTCGCCGAAGGACGCGAGCGTCAGGTCGACGTCGACGACGCCGTCCACGCTGTGGATCAGTCGCACCCGCTGCGGGTTCCCCCGCGCGTTCGACTTGTACACCGCGACGCTCGCGGCGCCCGAGAGCCGGATGCTGAGCCGCACCTCGGCGACGTCGGTCCAGCGCCGCCAGTACCCGGCGGGGAACGCGCCGAAGTACGTGCCGAACGACGCCTCGCGGCCGTGGTCGAGACGCAGCGACCGGCGACCCTGGACCTCGGCTCCTGCCTCGGCGGGGGCGACGTCCGGGTGCGCCTCCTCGGCCGCACGCGCCATCGTGAAGTCCACGTACAGCGGGAGCGTGTCCGGATCGGCGTCCGGCGGCAGCACCACCTGGTGCACGACGCGGCGTGACACCGCGGCCTCCGCGGCCGCCTCGAGCTCTTCCACGAGAGTCATGCCGCACCCCCGAACACCGCGCCGAGCTTGTTGTCGACCATGGAGAGGGCGGAACCGATCGCCATGTGCATGTCGAGATATTGGTAAGTACCCAGCCGACCGCCGAAGAACACGTCCTTCTCACCTTCCATGAGCTTGCGGTACAACTGCAGCCGATCGCGGTCGGCCCAGGTGTTGACCGGGTAGTACGGCTCGTCCCCGCGTTCGGCGAAGCGGGAGTATTCCCGCACGATCACGGTCTTCTCGCGCTGATAGTCACGTTCGGGGTGGAAATGGCGGAACTCGAGGATGCGCGTGTACGGCACGTCCAGGTCGGCGTAGTTCATGACCGGGGCGCCCTGGAAGTCGCCGACGGGCAGCACCTCCTGCTCGAAGTCCAGGGTGCGCCACGACAGCTCGCCCTCGGAGAACTCGAAGTAGCGGTCGACGGGGCCGGTGTAGACGACGGGCAGCTGTCCGACGGTCGCGGTCCTGTTGACCGGCTGCCCCTCGTCGAAGAAGTCGGTCTCGAGCCGGACCTCGATGCGCGGGTGGTCGGCCAGCCGCTCGAGCCAGGCGGTGTAGCCGTCCACCGGCAGTCCCTCGTACGTGTCGTTGAAGTAGCGGTTGTCGTACGTGTAGCGCACGGGGAGCCGCTTGATGATCGACGCGGGGAGGTCCGTGGGGTCGGTCTGCCACTGCTTGGCCGTGTAGTCGCGGATGAACGCCTCGTAGAGGGGCCGGCCGATGAGCGACACGCCCTGCTCGTCGAGGTTCTCGGGGTCCTTGCCGGAGAGCTCGCCCGCCTGCTCGGCGATGAGCTCCCGGGCCGCGTCCGGGCCGTGCGCCGACCGGAAGAACTGGTTGATCGTGCCCAGGTTGATCGGCATCGGGAACACCTCGCCCCGGTGCGTGGTGTACACGCGGTGCACGTAGCTGGTGAACGCCGTAAAGCGGTTCACGTACTCCCACACCCGTTCGTTCGAGGTGTGGAAAAGGTGCGCGCCGTACTGGTGGACCTCGATACCGGTCTCGGGCTCCGGCGCGCTGTACGCGTTGCCCCCGACGTGGTGGCGCCTGTCGATGACGAGAACGTTCGCGCCGTACTGCTCGGCGAGCCTCTCGGCGACGGTCAGGCCGAAGAACCCCGAGCCCACCACGACAACGTCCGTCATGCGACGACCTCCTCAAGAAGAACGACAGCGGTGCCGTGAACGTCCACGGCGGGAGCATGACCACCAGGCGCGTGCCCGGCTGGTCACGAGATTCGAGATTAGGGCCACCGGAGGCCGTCAAAGGCCCGAATTGAACGTTGTCTCCTGATGATCGGAAAGTGTTCATCCGGGCGTTACCCGGAGGTCAGGAAACTCCCGCGACGCCGACCCGGGGCACGTTCGGCGGGCTCCACGGGCCCGGGCGCTCTAACGTCACCTGGTGACGGTCGCAACGAGGCGACCGCACCTCTCGAAGGGGACACCATGAGCCTGCGCACCACCCATCGCGCGCGTCTGGTCGCCGTCGGCGCCGCCACGGCCCTCCTGATCGCGGGCGCCGGCAGCGCCGCCGTCGCCGCCGGCACCGCGGCCGAACCGCCGTCCACCCCGGTCCCGGTGGCCACCCCCGACGGCCAGACCTTCTCCTACGTCGTCAACGCCAAGCACGCGAACCCCGGCCAGACGCGTCTCGCGGAGCGGGCCGTCGAGGCGGCGGGCGGCGTCGTCGTCCAGTCGTGGCCGGAGATCGGCGTCGTGGTCGCGCACGCGGCGCGAGCGGGCTTCCGCGCCGACGTCGTCCGTCTCGCGCGCGGGCACGCCGTCGAGTCCGTCGGGGTCACCCGTACCGTCCCGGTGAGCGAGGGCACGCCCGCCGTCGCCGACGAGGTGCCGGGGGCCAAGGGCGGGCCCTGGAAGTCGAAGGTCACCAAGAAGCCCGGCGCGGGCGCGGAGGACGGCACCGGCACGACGGCGGTCCCGGACCCGGGCGAGGCCACCCAGTGGGACATGGCGATGATCAAGGCCGACCAGGCGATCGAGATCAACCCGGGCTCGCCGGACGTGCTGGTGGGTGTCCTCGACTCCGGCATCGACGTCACGCACCCCGACCTCGCGACGCAGGTCGACACGGCGGCGTCGGTGAACTGCACGGCGGCGGGACGCCCGGACACGTCGGCCACCGGCTGGCTGCCCACGACGTCCGACCACGGCACGCACGTGGCCGGGACGATCGCGGCGGCCGACAACGGGCTCGGGATCGTGGGCGTCGCGCCGGGCGTGAAGATGGCGTCGGTGAAGGTCGTCAACGACGACGGCTTCATCTACCCCGAGTACGCCGTCTGCGGCTTCGTCTGGGCGGGCCTGCACGGCGTGGACGTCACCAACAACTCCTACTACATCGACCCGTTCGAGTTCTGGTGCGACGACCAGCCCGACCAGGCGGCGGCGAAGGAGGCCGTGCGCCGCGCGATCGACTTCTCCACCGACCGGGGCGCCGTGCACGCCGCGGCGGCCGGCAACTCGTCCACCGACCTGGCGAACAACACCCGCGACACCGCGAGCCCCAACGACTCCACCCCCGTGGCCCGCACGATCAACTCGGGCTGCGAGGACATCCCCACCGAGGCGGACGGCGTCGTGACGGTCTCGTCGGTGACCAGCACGGGGGCGCTGAGCTCCTTCTCCAACCGCGGCCTCGGCAAGATCGACGTCGCGGCGCCGGGCAGCGCCATCGTCTCGACCGAGCTGAACGGCACGTGGGACACCAAGAGCGGCACGTCCATGGCGTCGCCGCACGTCGCGGGCGTGCTCGCGCTCATGAAGTCCGCGCACCCGGGCTGGACGCCGGCCCAGCTCGAGCAGGCCGTGCGCGACCAGGCGGACGACCGTCCCTGCGGGACGACGGCCGTCGGGCCGGCGTGCGTCGGGACGCCGCAGGAGAACTCGTTCTTCGGCGACGGGATGGTCGACGCGCTCGACGCCGTGACGCTCGGCTGATCGATCACGACGGATCACGACGGAACACGAAGGGAGCCGAGGGCGGCCCGCAGCCTGCTGCGGGCCGCCCTCGGCCGTTGCCCGGGGGATTCACCCGGTGGGGCCGGGTGAAAAATGCGCTGACCTGGGCCGATACGCGATCGGCGCCCCCGCGGGTCCCCATACTGGCGTGCAGCACCGCCGGACCGCGCCCGCGCGACGAGGCGACCGGCCCCGAGCGGTCGTGGCCACGACGGCCGTGCTTCGTCTCGCGGCCGTTGCCTCGGCCGCCGATCCTCGGAGGATCCGTGGAACGTCTCCACCCGGCGCCGCGTCGACGTCGCGGTCGCGCGTCGGCGCTCGTCACGGCCCTGTCGCTGATCGTCGCGCCGCTCCTGGTCGCACCGCAGGCCTCGGCGGCCGTCGTCGCGACGGAGGCCACCGACGCACCGGCGGCCCTGACGGACGTCGTCGCCCCGGCGGCGGACCAGCTCGTCGTCGACGGCACGCTGCAGGTCGGCGAGGACGTCGCGATCGACCCGCGGCCGGACCTGTGGGCGCCGGCCGGCGTCGAGCTCGCGTTCACCTACCGCTGGTTCGCCGGTGACGACCTGGTCGCACAGGGCGTGGAGCCCACGCTGACGCTCGCGCCGGCGACGGTCGGCGACCCGGTCAGCGTCGAGGTGACCGGCACCGCCCCCGAGGGCGCCGTCGACGGCGCGGCGTCGGCCTCGGTCGTGGTCGCGGCAGACGGCGCGGTGGCCGAGGGCGAGCTCGTGGCCCGGGCCCCGACGATCAGCGGGACGGCGGCGTTCGGGCAGACCCTCACGGCGGACGCCGGGGCCTGGGAGCCGGCGGCCACCCTCACGTACCAGTGGTGGCGTGGGCACGACCCCGTCAGCGGGGCCACGACGCCGACCTACACCCTGACCGCCGCCGACCTGGGCAGGACGATCGCGGTCACGGTGTCGGGCGCCGCGGACGGCTACGCGTCCCGGACGCTGACGTCGGAGCGGACGGCCGCCGTCGTCGCGGCCGGCCTGTCCACGGGGACCCCGACGATCAGCGGCACCGTGCGGGTGGGCTCGAAGGTCACGGCCAAGCCGGGCACCTGGACCTCGAAGACCACGCTGAGCTACCAGTGGTACGCGTCCGGCACGAGGATCTCGGGCGCGACGGCGTCGACGTACACGCCGTCGTCCTCGCTGAAGGGCAGGACCCTCACCGTCAGGGTGACCGGCAAGAAGTCCGGGTACACCACCGTGACGAGGACGAGCGCCGGCATGAAGGTCGCGCCGGGGGTGCTGTCGGCGCCGAGGCCGACCATCAAGGGCACCGTCAAGGTGGGCAGCACCGTCTCCGTGTCGCGCGGGACGTGGAAGCCCGGGGCGACGACCTACCGCTACCAGTGGAAGATCAGCGGCCGGACCATCCCGGGCGCCACGCGCTCCACGTACACGATCCCGTCGAGGTACGCCGGCAGGACGCTCACCGTCAGCGTCACGGGCAGCCGCAGCGGCTACGCCACGCGCACGGTGACGAGCTCCGGCGCGAGCGTGCTGCGCGTCTACTCCAGGACCTCCGCGCCCCAGGTCTCCGGGACCGTCCGGGTCGGCTCCACGCTCAAGGTGAGCAGCAAGGGCACCTGGAGCCCCGCGCCGACGTCGTGGAAATACCAGTGGAAGGCCGACGGCACCGCCATCAAGGGCGCCACCAGGTCGTCGTTCACGCTCACGTCCGCCCAGCACGGCAAGACGATCACCGTGACCGTCTCCGGCGTCCGCCGGGGCTACGCGACGTCGTCCCGGACCAGCGCCGCCACCGCCAAGGTGGCCTGGCCCGTGGGCGTCAGCAAGCCCCGGGTGACCGGGAACCCGGCGCAGCAGTGGGTGACGTCAGGGAAGACCGCGACGTTCACGGTCAAGGCCACCGGCGGCCGTCTGAGGTACCAGTGGCAGACGTCGTCGGACGGCAAGAAGTGGACCGACCTGTCGGGGAAGACCTCGGCGACCCTGAAGCTCTCGACCCGATCCTTCCGCGACGGGTCGCGCGTCCGGGCCGTCGTGAAGAACGTCGCCGGCACGGCCACGAGCAAGTCGGCGTGGCTCTGGGTCGACTCCACGCGCAGCGACCCGTACAGGCCGAACGTGGCGTTCTCGACGCTGGACTGGTCCGCGATCATCGGTTCGAGCGCTTCGACGACATGGGCGGGCTCGTCGAAGCTCGTGCAGGCGCCGATGGCCGTCTGCTACTACGGGGACGGCAGCGCGCTGCCGTGGCTCGACCTCGGCATCGAGTACGTGGGCAGCAACGGCGTCGTCTACGACGAGGGCGACGAGTTCTTCGACGACGACATCTGGGGGACGTCGGAGCTGTACAACGGCGGTTGCACGTCGTTCACGGCCTATGCCCTCGTCCCGTCCGGAGCGGTCAGCGGTGGCACGTGGCGCCTGACCGACTCGTCAGGGTATGAGGACTACATCCAGTGGGTCGACGGCGTCTGACGCCGTCCGCAGGCGAGGGCGCGGTCCGTGCTGCACGGACCGCGCCCTCGTCCCTGTCCCGGGTCAGCGGCCTGCCGCGTAGCCCTGCGCCCCGCGGGGGTTGGCGGCCGCGCCGAGCACGCCGGTGGCGGGGTCGCGCGTGACGGCGCTGAGCCGCCCGAGCGCCCAGTCGCCGGCGAGCGTGAGCTCGTGGCCGCGCTCGACCAGCCCGGCGAGGACGGTGGCGCCGAGCCTGTCCTCGACGACGGCGCCGCCGGGCGTCCAGGTGCGCGGCCAGAACGAGCCGGGCGCGGACGTCGTGTGCAGGGCGGGGGCGTCGATCGCCTCCTGGGGCGTGTACCCGCCCACCAGGACGCGCAGCAGGAACGCGAGCTGCCACTGGTCCTGCTGGTCGCCGCCCGGCGACCCGCACGCGAGCACGGGCGACCCGTCGCGCAGCACGAGCGTCGGGGTGAGGGTGGTGCGCGGCCGGCGGCCGGGCGTCAGGGCGGACGGCGACGCCTCGTCCAGCCACGTCATCTGGAGCCGGGTGCCCAGGGCGAACCCGAGTCCCGGCACCGCGGGGGAGGACTGCAGCCAGCCGCCCGACGGCGTCGCGCTGATCATGTTGCCCCATCGGTCCACGACGTCGAGGTGGCAGGTGTCGCCGCGGGTCGCGCCCGTGGCATCGGTCTCGAGGCCGTCGCCGTTCAGGGGCGCGGTCGCCCCGACCACGACGGTCGGCTCGCCGACGCCGGCGGCGGGGCCGCCGGCCGGGGCCCCGGGCAGGGCGGCCGCGGGGACGTCCGTGGCGTACGACGTGCGCAGGGGCGGCGCCGCCGGGGTGCCACGGCCGGGCACGGAGCCGGGACGCACCTCGTGGGACGCGCGGTCGCCGATCAGCGCGCGGCGGGCGGCCGCGTACTCGGCGGACAGCAGGACGTCGAGCGGCACGGCGTCGCCCTCGGCGGCGTCCAGGTCGCCGAACCAGGTGTCGCGGTCGGCGAGCGCGAGCTTCAGCGCCTCGAGCACGGTGTGCGCGCCGAGCTCGGTCGACGGGTCGAGGCGCGCGTCGTCGAAGCCGTCGAGGATGCGCAGCGCCTCCAGCAGCGCGGGGCCCTGCCCCCAGGCGCCGGTCTTGGCCACCGTGTACCCGCGGAAGTCGACCGTCACGGCGTCCTCGAACGACGCCTCGAACCCGGCGACGTCCGCCGCGGTGAGCACGCCCGCGTGGTCGCGGCCGTCGGCGTGCCGGTGCGGCGTGCGCACGAACTCCTCGACCGCCTCGCCGACGACGGCCTTCCACGTGGCGCGTGCAGCGTCGACCGCGCCGGCCCGGTCGGCGCCGCGGTCGGCGGCGTCGGTCTCCGCGGCCACGAGGCGCTCGAGGACCGCGGCCAGCTCGGGGTTGGTGACGAGCTCGCCGGGCTCCGGCGCGCGCCCGCCCGGCAGCCAGCGTTCCGCGGACGTGGGCCAGGACGTGCGGAACAGCTCCGCGACGCCCTCGACCGTGCGGCACACCGCGGCCAGCACCGGGTGGCCGTCGCGGGCGTACCCGATGGCGGGGGCGAGGGCGTCCGCCACGGTCCACGTGCCGTGGTCGCGCAGCAGCAGGAGCCACGCGTCGACGGCGCCTGGCACGGCGGCCGCCAGCGCGCCCGAGCCGGGCACGAGGTCCAGGCCCTCGACGTCGCGGTAGTGCGCGATCGTCGCCCCGGCCGGCGCCGGGCCCTGCCCCATCAGCACCCGGGGGCGCCCGGGGTCGTCCGCGGTCGCGAGGATCGCCGTCATGTCCCCGCCGGGACCGTTGAGGTGCGGCTCGACGACGTGCAGCACGAACGCCCCCGCGACGGCGGCGTCGAAGGCGGTGCCGCCCCGCTCCAGCACCGACTGGGCGCTCGCGCTCGCCAGCCAGTGCGTGGAGGCGGCCATCCCGAACGTTCCGCGCAGGTCCGGGCGCGTGGGGTGGGGAGGCGGGGGAGTGAACGTCATCGAGGATCCTCCGTGGTGTGTCCGACGGCGGCGACGAGGAGCGTGAGCACCGCGCTCACGCCCACGCCCCACGCCAGGTGGGCCTGCAGCAGCAGGGCGCCGGCGGCCGCGCCGGCGCAGATGAGGGCGATCGCGGCGACGCGCCGCCCGGAGTGGGTGCCGTGGCCGCCGGCGAGCCGGGAGTCGGCGGCCAGGCCGGTGATGGTCGACGTCACGACGACCGTGGTGACGTCCTTGACCGACAGATGACGCGCCGTCGCCGCCTGCGTGCCCATCGCGAGGGCCAGCAGCCCGGTCACGACGAGCTGCACGGCGTGCGGCAGGTCGTCGCCCGACACGGCGAGCAGCACCGTGATCGCGGCGAGCAGCGCCCCGACGGTCGCGAACATCCCCGTGGTGCGGGCCGTCCACCCGACCTGCACCGGGCGCAGCGCCACGCCCGCGACCGCCGCGCCGGCCATGAACGTGCCCAGCGCGAGCAGCGGGCCGACCACGGGCAGGTCGTCGCCGCCGGCCAGCGCCATCCCGAGGATGACGACGTTGCCCGTCATGTTGCCGGTGAACACCCGGTCGAGGCCGAGATAGCCGACGGCGTCGGCGATCCCGGTGGAGAACGTCAGGGCGAGCATGAGGGCGAGATGGAGGCGGTCGCGGTCACGACGGAGCGGTCCGAGGAGCGAGGGCACCAGGTCACCGTAGCGACCGGCCCCGGGTGGATGCCCGGGGCGCTGGACAGTTCCAGATGACACCGGGGTGGATCCGTGCCTAATCTGCCCTGTTGGTCACAGCATGATAAAGATCACGGGGGTTTTGCCAGGGCCGCGTACAGAGCCGTGCCGGAGATGGCCTAACGTCGTGAACAGTGTGTGGCCGCGTCGTGCCGGCGTACGAAGCCGTGACGACGCCGCCACCGCCCGGCAGACGAGCGTCGCCGTCGCGCCGGGCAGGCCATGTCCCCGACCCCGGGAGAGTTGTGTCAGCCATCCAGGCAAATGGTTTGACGAAGATCTTCGGACGCCGCCCGCAGCGCGGCGTCCGCATGTTGGAAGAGGGCGCCGATCGCGCCAAGCTGCGCAAGGAAGGTCTCACCGCCGCGGTCATCGACGCCACGTTCGACGTCGAGCCCGGCGAGATCTTCGTCGTCATGGGACTGTCGGGATCCGGCAAGTCCACCCTGATCCGCACGGTGAACGGGCTCCTCGAGCCCACCGCCGGATCCATCAGCATCGACGGGCAGGACGTCACGCACCTGTCCAAGGCCGGCCTCCGCGAGGTCCGCCGCACCAAGGTGAGCATGGTGTTCCAGCACTTCGCGCTGCTGCCGCACCGCACCGTCGGCGAGAACGCCGCCTACCCGCTTCAGCTGCGGGGCGTGAACAAGGCCGAACGCGAGCAGCGCGCCGAGGAGGCCCTGGGCATGGTCGGCCTGGCCGGCTGGGGCGGCTCGCTGCCGTCCGAGCTGTCCGGCGGCATGCGCCAGCGCGTCGGCCTGGCCCGCGCGCTCGCCGCGGGCACCGACGTCCTGCTCATGGACGAGGCGTTCAGCGCCCTGGACCCGCTGATCCGCAAGGAGATGCAGGACCAGCTGCTGGAGCTCCAGTCCGAGCTCGGCAAGACCATCCTGTTCATCACCCACGACCTCAACGAGGCCATGCGCCTCGGCGACCGCATCGCCATGATGCGCGACGGCCGCATCGTGCAGGTCGGCACCGCCGAGCAGATCCTCAACGAGCCGGCCAACGACTACGTCGCGCAGTTCGTCGCGGACGTCGACCGCAGCCGCGTGCTCACCGCGTCCGCGGTGATGGAGCGCCCCGCCGCGGTCATCGGCGTCGAGTCCGGGCCCAAGGCCGCGCACAAGCTGCTGCGCGAGCACCAGGTCCCCGCGCTGATCGTCACGGGCCGCAACCGTCGCCTCGAGGGCGTCGTCTGGGAGGACGACGTCGCGAACGCCGTCAAGCAGGGCGCCGACAAGCTCCCGCTGAGCGACGAGGGCGCCATCCGCGTGACCCCCGACACCCCGCTCATCGAGATCCTCGGCGACGCCGCGTCGAGCCGTGCGCCGCTGGCCGTCGTCGACGAGAACGGCCGGCTCCTGGGCGTGATCCCCCGCGTGACGCTGCTGAGCGCGCTGTCGATGCCCGACGGCGAGAACGGCGCGACGGGCGACGAGCCCGCCGCCCCTGCCGCTGCCCCGGGCGGCGACGGCGACACCGTCCTCGACCCCGCGGGAGCGAACCGATGACCATCCCCAACCTGCACCTGGGCGACTACGTCGCGGACGGCGTCGACTGGATCAAGGAGAACCTCGAGCCGCTGCTCGACGGCATCAGCACGGGCCTGTCGACCCTCGTCGACGGGATCTCCGACCTGCTCCTCGCGCCGACGCCGCTCGTGGTCGTCGTCGTGTTCGCGCTGCTCGCGCTGCTCGTCCGCTCGTGGGCGTTCGCGGCGTTCACCGTCGTCGGCATGCTCCTCATCGTGAGCATGGAGATGTGGGAGCCCGCGATGGAGACCCTCGCGCTGGTCCTCGTCGCCGCGCTGATCGCCCTGATCATCGCCGTCCCGCTCGGTATCCTCGCGGCCCGCAGCAGCGGGTTCAGCACGGTGGTCCGGCCGATCCTGGACTTCATGCAGACCATGCCGGCCTTCGTCTACCTGGTGCCGGTCGTGATCTTCTTCGGCATCGGCGTGGCGCCCGGCGTCTGCGCGACCATCGTCTTCGCCCTGCCCCCCGGCGTGCGCCTCACCGAGCTGGCGATCCGCCAGGTGGACCGCGAGACCGTCGAGGCCGGCGAGTCCTTCGGCGGCACGAGCGGCCAGATCCTGCGAGGCATCCAGCTGCCGCTGGGCCTGCCGACGATCATGGCCGGCGTCAACCAGGTCATCATGCTCGCGCTGTCGATGGCGGTCGTCGCCGGCCTCGTCGGGGCCGGGGGTCTCGGCCAGGAGGTCGTCGGCGCGATCTCGCAGCTCGACGTCGCCCTGGGCTTCGAGGGCGGCCTGTCGGTCGTCATCATCGCCATCTACCTGGACCGTCTCACCGGCGCGATCGGGCAGCAGAACAGCCGGTCGCTCCTCGCCGTGCTGCGCCGTCGCCGGCGCGTCGCGCCCGCCGCCTGAGCGTGTCCGGTCCCGACGCACGGGACCGCACTCTTCGAACGTCGGCGCGCGGCGTCGACAGGAAAGGAAGTACAACCATGAGCACCCACCGCATGAGCCCTCGCCTCCGGCGCGGCACCGCCCTCGCGGCGGTCGCCACCCTCGGCCTGACGCTGGCCGCCTGCAGCAGCGACGACGGCGGCAGCGAGGGCGGCGACAAGGAGGTGACGCTCGGCTACGTCCCCGGCTGGCCCGACGGGCTCACCATGGCGAACCTCCTCGAGCACCAGCTCACGGCCGCCGGCTACGACGTCGAGCTCGAGGAGCTGAACGACGTCGGCGTGCTGTACACGGCGGTCGCCGACGGCGACGTCGACATGTACCCGTCCGCCTGGTCGGGCCTCCACGAGAGCTACATGGAGAAGTACGAGGGCAAGCTCGAGAACCTCGGCGACTTCTACGACGGCGGGACGACGTACCTCGGCGTGCCCGAGTACACCGACGTGGACTCCATCGAGGACCTGGCCGACAACGTCGACAAGTTCGGCGGCACGATCACGGGCATCGAGGCGAGCGCCGGCGTGATGGACGACACCGAGGAGGTCATCGAGGCCTACGGGCTGGAGGACGCGGGCTACACGCTCAAGCCGTCCGGCACGCCGGCGATGCTCGCGGCCCTCGACGACGCGATCAAGAGCAAGGAGGACATCCTCGTCACGATGTGGACCCCGTTCTGGCCGAACGCGGTCTACCCGCTGAAGCAGCTCGAGGACCCCAAGGGCGCGTTCGACATCGAGAACAACCTGCAGTTCCAGGCCACCGCAGGGTTCGGCGACGAGCAGTCCGAGGTCGCCGAGTGGCTCGGCAAGATCAAGCTGGACGACGAGCAGTACTCCTCGCTGGAGAAGGCCGTGGCCCAGGACAACGCCGACGACCCGCAGGCCGGCGTCGAGGCGTGGCTCGAGGAGAACCCGGACGTCGTCCCGGCGTTCGAGGGCTGACCTCCGCAGCACCGATCGACATCACCGATCGACCCGAGACGCCCGCCCGGTCCGCACCGGGCGGGCGTCTCGGCGTTCGGAACGCTTGCCCGGGGCGCGGGCACCGGCGCTAGGTTGACCTCTGCCCCTTCATTTGCCCACCGCGCCGCATCATCGACGAGGAGAGCGCACGGATGAGAAGGACCGGAACGGCAGGCGTCGTCCTGCTCGCCCTGACGGTCGCCGGGAGCGTGTCGGCCTGCACCGACGACGACGCCGGTGCGGCGACCCTCGCCGAGCTGCAGGCCTCCGCGAGCGCCGGCCCCGGCCTCGACCCGGAGGAGCAGGCCGAGCAGAAGGCGATCGACGACGCCACGGGCGTGCTCGACGACTTCCGCGCGCTGGAGGCCGAGGTGGCGAACGACGGGTACGGCGGGTGGACCCGGCTGACCATGGACTACTGGGGCGGTGAGCTGGCGGAGGCCTACGCCCCCTGGTACCGGGACATGGCGGAGAAGGGCTGGTACACCACGGGTGCCGCCGAGATGGTCGACTCGGAGGTGACGGGCTACACCGCGCGGGACGCCGGGTACGAGAAGATCGAGTTCACCACCTGCCTGGACACGTCGGGGCTGCGCATGCACGAGAAGGACGGCACCGAGGTCCCGTTGCCGAACGACACCGCCGAGCGGTACGTCAACGTGTACGAGCTCGAGCACCAGGGCAAGGACGGGGCGTGGCGGGTGACGGACTCCACCGGGCAGATGGAGCGGTCGTGCTGACCCTCCGGCGGGTCGTGACGCTCGCGCTCGCGTTCGTGCTGGCCTGGGGCGCCGTGGCGGGGGCCGGGCTCCCGGCGCAGGCCGCGCCGTCGGACTGCAGGTCGCCGGGCGGGATCAGCATGGGGTGCGACGACGAGGTCCCGGCCGATCCCGGGGACCCGCCCGACGGCCCCGGCGGCGGGGGCAGCGGCAGCGAGCGGCAGTGCAAGGTGCCCGGAGGGTACGGGCTGCCCGAGTACGTCGTCGACTGCAGGACCGACGCCGGCACCTGGAACGCCTCCCGCCTGTGCTACGAGAAGCTCGTGAGCCCGCAGCCGCCCACGAGCGACCCGGTGTGGGACGGCAACGACGAGGGCTACATCGTGACCTGCTCGCCGTCGGAGGAGTGGTGCAACGAGGTGGCCATCCCCGGCGGCACCGGCCCCGCGGCGTGCCTCACGACGACCGACGGCTGGCAGGAGAACCCGCCGGGTGCGCCGCCGGCCGACCCGGCCGCGATAGCCCGGCGGGCGTTCGCCGCGTTGCCCCTCACGGCGATCGACATCGGCATCGTGCCCGAGGACGGACCGGGACGGGTCGGCCTGGTCGGCATGCCCACGTGGATGTGGGCGCGGAGCCCGACGGCGAACCAGGTCGGGCCGCGCGAGACGTCGGCCACGGACCAGGGCCTGACGGTCAGTCTGGACGCCCGGGTCGACCGCGTCGTGTGGGACATGGGCGACGGCACCACCGTGACGTGCGACGGACCCGGGACGCCCTACCAGGACTCCTACGGCAAGAAGGAGTCGCCCGACTGCGGGCACACGTACACGCGGCAGGGCGAGTACCAGGTGACCGCCACGACCTACTGGGTCGCGGACTGGACGGGTGGTGACCAGTCGGGGCAGCTCACCGACGACTTCACGTCGCCGGCGGCGACGATCACGGTGGGGGAGCTGCAGGTCCTGACCCGGTGACCACCCCGGCGGGTGAAGTCGGCCACGGTGGGGCCGGTTCGCCGGCGTCCTCGGGGATACTTGTCCGGCGACGCCGGCGCACCGCCTGGGGAGGGGCGCGTCCGCGGGTCGAATCGCGGACCCCGCGCCCCGGGAACGGGGCCCCCGACCTGGAGAACTCTGTGAAGTCAACCCTGCCCGCGCGCCGCTACGGCCGTCTCGTCGCCCTCGTCACCGCCGTGACGTTGCTGGCGGCCCCGCTCGCCGTCGTCCCCGCGGCCCTGTCCGCGCCGTCGGCATCGGCGGCGACCGCCACGTCCGTGACGATCAAGAAGATCGGCACCAAGACCGCGCCCTACGCGAAGAAGGCGACGGTCAAGCCGATCGTCGTCGCCCAGGGCAAGGTCTCGGTGAAGTCCAAGACGCTCACGGTGAAGAAGTCCGGCAAGACGATCGCCAAGAACAAGAAGTCCGTGCGGCTGAAGGCCGGCACCTACAAGGTGACGACGCGGGTCACCTACAGGACCTACCGGCTGACCTCGGCGCACACGAAGGTCTGGTCGGCGACGAAGGCCAAGACCAGGACGCAGACGCTCGTCGTCAAGCAGGGCAAGAAGCCGTCGCAGACGTCGCCCGTCAGCAAGTACGACTGCCCGAGCTGGGCGCCGATCAAGGGCAACCAGTCGGGGATCTACCACGTCCCCGGCGGGCGGTACTACAAGCAGACCACCCCGGAGAAGTGCTTCACCACCGAGTCCGCCGCGCGCAAGGCGGGCTACCGCGCGTCGAAGAACGGCTGACCGAGGCCGTCGTCGCACCACGACCGCTCCGACGGGGCCGGCACCCCCGCGGGTGCCGGCCTCGCTGCGTCCGGGACGGCCCGCGGTCTACCCTGGGTGCTGGCCCGTTCCGTCGACGACCGACGGCAGGCCACGCGCAGACGGGAGCCCCCAGCGCACACGGCTCATACCGCAGACCCCAGGAGGGCGACCATGTCCACGACCGCTGAGGCACCCGGCACGACGGGCTTCGACGAGGCTCCCGGCCGCTACAAGGTGCGCTCGCTCGCGCTGGCGGAGGCCGGCCGGCACCAGATCCGGCTCGCCGAGCACGAGATGCCCGGCCTCATGGCGCTGCGCGCCGAGTACGGCGAGTCGCAGCCGCTGGCGGGTGCCCGCATCGCCGGCTCCCTGCACATGACGGTCCAGACCGCCGTCCTCATCGAGACGCTCGTCGCGCTCGGCGCCGAGGTGCGCTGGGCCAGCTGCAACATCTTCAGTACGCAGGACGAGGCGGCCGCGGCGATCGTCGTCGGCCCGCACGGGACCCCCGAGGACCCGCAGGGCGTCCCGGTCTTCGCGTGGAAGGGCGAGAGCCTCGAGGAGTACTGGGACTGCACCGAGCAGATCCTCGTGTGGCCCGGCGCGGAGAACGGCCAGGGCGGCCCCAACCTCATCCTCGACGACGGCGGCGACGCCACGATGCTGGTGCACCTGGGCCTGCAGTACGAGCGCGCCGGCGTGGTGCCGCCCGACACGCTGCCGGGCGAGCCGGACCACACGCACGAGATGAACGTCGTGCGCGGCGTGCTGCGCCGGGCGCTCGACTCCGACCCGCTGCGCTGGACGACGGTCGCGCAGAGCATCGGCGGCGTCACCGAGGAGACGACGACGGGCGTGCACCGGCTCTACCACCTCGCCGAGGCGGGGGAGCTGATCTTCCCGGCGATCAACGTCAACGACTCGGTCACCAAGTCGAAGTTCGACAACAAGTACGGCATCCGCCACTCGCTGCCGGACGGCATCAACCGCGCCACCGACATCCTCATCGGCGGCAAGGTCGCGTTCGTGTGCGGCTACGGCGACGTCGGCAAGGGCGCGGCGGAGGCGTTCCGCGGCCAGGGGGCCCGCGTCATCGTGTCCGAGGTGGACCCGATCTGCGCCCTGCAGGCCGCGATGGACGGCTTCCAGGTGGCGCGCCTGGAGGACGCGATCGGCGAGGCCGACTTCGTCATCACCACCACGGGCAACAAGGACGTCGTGCGCGTCGAGCACATGCTCGGGCTCAAGGACAAGGCCGTCGTCGGCAACATCGGGCACTTCGACAACGAGATCGACATGGCCGGGCTCGCGGCCGTCCCGGGCGTCGTCAAGACGGAGATCAAGCCGCAGGTGCACGAGTGGACGCTGCCGGCCGGCGACGGCCGCGCCGAGCGGTCGATCATCGTGCTGTCCGAGGGGCGCCTGCTCAACCTGGGCAACGCGACCGGGCACCCGTCGTTCGTCATGTCGAACTCGTTCGCCAACCAGGTGATCGGCCAGCTGGAGCTGTTCGCCGACATGGCCCGCCCGGCCGAGGAGCGGCAGTACGAGCGCCAGGTGTACCGCCTGCCCAAGGTGCTCGACGAGAAGGTCGCGCGCCTGCACCTCGACGCCCTCGGCGTGCGGCTCACCGAGCTGAGCAAGGAGCAGGCCGAGTACCTCGGCGTGCCGGTGGAGGGCCCGTACAAGCCGGAGCACTACCGCTACTGACGGCCCGTCGCCCTGCGCACGGGGGACAGCCCCCGTGCGCAGGGTGGCACGCCGGATGTCGGCTCGGCGACCGGGGCGGCAGCCTGGAAGCATGACCAGCATGACGTCCACCGACGGCCCGGTGCCGCCGCCCGCGAACCCGCCGACCTCGCCGTCGTCCACGCAGCCCGCAGAGCGTCCGGCGGCGTCCCCGCGGGCGACGACGGACGGGGCGCCGCCGTTCCTCCTCGCCCCGTTCGACGGCCGGACCTGGCGTGCCTACGGCTTCCTGTGGCTCTCCCTGCTGCTCGCACCGTTCGCGTTCACGTACGCGATCTTCACCGTCTCGTTCATGGCGGGGGTGGCGGTCACCGTCGTGGGCCTGTTCGTCGCCGGCGGCGTGCTGCTCGGCGCGCGCGGCTGGGGCTCGACGTACCGCCGGATGGCGGTCCGCTACCTGGGCGTCGAGATCGCCGAGCCGGCGCCCCGCACCCCGCGCAAGGGGTTCTGGCGGCGGCTCGGCGGGATGCTCGGTGACGCGACCGCGTGGCGCGCGCTGCTGTACATGGCGGTGACGTTCCCGCTGGCGATCGCGTCGTTCGTCGTGAGCACGGTGTTCCTCGCCGTCGCGCTCGGCGGGATGACGCACTGGTTCTGGTCGCGCTGGCTGCCGCTGCAGCAGGCGGGCGACGGCACCTGGCACCGGGGCGCGTCGTTCGGCACGGACTGGTTCGTCGACACTCCGGCCCGTCAGCTCCTGCTCGTCGCGGTCGGCGTGATCCTGCTGTACCTGTGGCCGCAGGTGCAGTCGATGTTCGTCGGCCTCTTCCGGCTCCTGGCGGAGGGCCTGCTCAGCCCCACGCGCGCCAGCCTGCGCGTGGCGTACGCCGAGCGGGCCCGCGCCGTCACCGTCGAGGACGCCGACGAGCGCCTGCGCCGCATCGAGCGCGACCTGCACGACGGCACCCAGGCGCACCTCGTCGCCGTCGCCATGCAGATCGGCGAGGCGCGCGAGCTGCTGCGCGACGGCACCGACGGCGTCGACACGGCGGAGCTCGCCGCCGTCCTGGAGACCGCCCACTCGAGCACGAAGGACACGCTCGCCGAGCTGCGCGAGCTCGCCCGCGGCATCCGCCCGCCCGCGCTGGACGCCGGCCTCGCCGTCGCCCTCGAGACGCTCGCCGCGCGGGCCGCGCTGCCGGTGCGGGTGCACGCCGTCGGGCTGGACGGCGCGGACCTCCCACCCAGCGTCACCGCCATCTCCTACTTCGCGGTCGCGGAGCTGGTCGCCAACGCGACGAAGCACGCCCGGGCGACCGGGGTCGACGTCGTGGCGGGCGTGGAGCCGATCGCGGACGCCGCGACCGGGGCGGCCGTGCGTGCGCTCGTGCTGCGCGTGCACGACGACGGCGTGGGCGGCGCGGCGGTGCGCGCGCCCGACGCCTCCGGCAGGGGCAGCGGCCTCGCGGGGCTCACGGACCGGTTGTCGGGGGTCGACGGGACGCTCCGGGTGGTCAGCCCGGCGGGAGGGCCTACGGTGATCACCGTGACGATCCCGCTGCCCGCCCCCGGGTCCCGCCGATGACGCCCGGCGCGCCGACCGGCCCGAGCCCGCTGCGCGTCGTGGTCGCGGAGGACTCCGCCATCCTGCGCGACGGCCTCGTCGCCCTCCTGTCGCGCCGTGGGCACGACGTCGTCGCGGCGGTGCCGGACGGCGACGCCCTCGTCCGCGAGGTCACGACCCTTGCCGCCGCCGATGCGCTGCCCGACGTGCTCGTCGCCGACATCCGCATGCCGCCGTCGCACACCGACGAGGGGCTGCGCGCGGCCGAGGCGCTGCGCGCCGCGCACCCCGGCCTGCCGGTGCTGGTGTTCTCCCAGTGGGTCGAGACGCGCTACGCGTCCCGGCTGCTCGAGGGCGACCCGCGCGGCGTCGGGTACCTGCTGAAGGACCGCGTCGCCGACGTCGGGGACTTCGTCGCCGCACTCGGCCGGGTCGCGGCGGGGGAGACGGTGCTCGACCCGGAGGTGGTGCGGCAGCTCATGGGCGCGCACCGCTCGCCGGAGGACGGCGTCGGCCGCCTGACGCCGCGCGAGAAGGAGGTCCTGGAGCTCATGGCGCAGGGCCGCTCCAACGGCGCCATCGCCGAGCAGCTGTACCTGTCGTACGGGGCGGTGGAGAAGAACGTGGCCGCCATCTTCACCAAGCTCGACCTGCCGCAGGACTCCGCCGACCACCGGCGCGTGCGCGCCGTCCTGCGCTACCTGGGCGTCGACGCCTGACCCCCGACCTGTCAGGGCCTGCGCGGGGTATACCCGGCGCGCCTCCTGACAGGTCGACGGGGGATGTCCCCCGGACCGGCACGGGGGAGACGGCGGGCGGCGAGGGGGCCAGGCCCATGTCGGACGACGTCGCAGGTCACGAGGCTGGAAGGGTCCTCGTCGCCCAGCCTCAGGAGCCATCGTGGCCGTCCTCGACGCCCCCGCACCACCGGTCCCGACCGCACCGCTCGCACGACCCCGTCCTGTCGCCCCGGCGGCACGGCCGCGGCGGGCGCGGGACCCGTTCGTCGACGTCGTCCGGGCGCTCGGCACCCTCGGGGTGGTGCTGCTGCACTGGCTGATGGCGGAGGCCACGTGGGACGGGCGGACGCTCCTCGTCGGCAACGCGCTCGGCCACGGCGCCGGCTGGCTCGTCACCTGGCTGCAGCCCTTGGCCCTGCTGTTCTTCGCGGCGGGCGCCTCCGCCGGGTACCAGCGCTCCGCCACGACCGTCGGGGGTCGCGGCTGGGGCGGGACCGTCCTCGCCCGGCTGCGGGCGACGGCCCGGCCCGTCGGGGCGTTCGTCGGCGCGTGGGCGCTCGCGGTCGCCGCGCTCCTCGCCGTCGGGGTGCCCGACGACGCGGTGTGGCGGATGGCGCGGATGGCGCCGCAGCTGCTGTGGTTCCTCGGGGTGTGGGTGGTGCTCATGGCGCTCACGCCTCTGCTCCGCTCGGCCTGGCAGCGCTGGCGG
Source organism: Isoptericola sp. NPDC056605 (assembly GCF_042792795.1). Lineage (NCBI taxonomy): Bacteria > Bacillati > Actinomycetota > Actinomycetes > Micrococcales > Promicromonosporaceae > Isoptericola > Isoptericola sp. NPDC056605. The sequence continues at coordinate 69,341 of NZ_JBHTVT010000017.1, forward strand.
TGGGGCGCCCTCGTCGTCGCCGTGGCGCTGCCGCTGACCCTCGACGCGCTGCGGTTCGGGCTCCCCGGCGAGCTCACCGGTGGGCTCGCCTGGGCCAACGTGCTGCTCACGTGGGCCGCGCCGTTCCTGGCCGGGATCGCCTACGCCGCCGAGCGCAGCGCCCCGCGCCGGCCGGTGCCCGACCCGGCCGCCGGACCGCTGACCCGTCGCGGTGCCCGGCTGGCCCTGGCCGCCGGCGCCCTCGCGGCCGTCGCCGCGACGGTCGTGCTCGTGGCGGCGGGGCCGTACCCGCTCAGCCTCGTCGGGATGCCGGGGGACGAGATCTCCAACCTCGGCCCGCCCACGGCGCCCGTCGTCGCGCACGCCGTCGCGCAGGTCTGCCTGGTGCTGCTGTTCCGCGCCGCGCTCGTGCGGCGCGCCGCGACCGGGGCGGGCGCGCGGGCCGTCGGCGCGCTGGCCCGCCGGTCGATGACCGTCTACCTGTGGCACCTCACCGCGATGTTCGCCGTCGTCGGGGTCGCGCTCCTCGGGCTCGGGCAGGAGCTGCCGGTCGCGTGGGGCGCGGACTGGTGGGCGTCCCGCCCGGTGTGGTTCGCGGCGTACCTGCTGGTGCTGCTCGGCCTGGTGCGCGTCTTCGGCCGCTTCGAGGACCGCCGCCGGGACGCCGTGAGCGGGCGGGGTCAGCGGGGCGGGTCGGGGACGGCGTAGGGCAGGCGGTGCAGGGTGGCGGCGCGGGCCTCGGCCCGCTCCTGCTCGGCCGTCCCGCGCTCCAGCTCCCGCTCGCGGCGCTCGTGCAGGACGGCGTGCAGGAACGCCTCGGGCGGCGTACCGGGCGGCGGACCGGGGGCGACGAACGGCTCGACGCGCCCGGCGAGGTCGTCGGCGAGGCCCGCGCGCGACGCCGGCGCGAGGCGGGGCGCGCGGTCGAGGAGCTGCCGGGCCGCGAGGGCGAGCCCGTCGGGCAGCCGCCGGATGTCGGCCGTGCGGGCCCAGGCAGCCAGCTCCGGCGGCATGGCGAGCGGGACCGTGCGGGCGCGGCCGCCCCGCACGCGGATGACGTAGGTGCCGGCCAGCAGGTCGCCGAGCCGCTTGCCGCGGGAGTTGGACAGCGACGCGACCAGCGCCACGCTGCCGACCGTCAGCCACAGCTCGCCGATGCCCACCAGCGCCCGCACGAAGGCATGGCGGAAGCGCACCGGGCCGCCGTCGTCGCGCACCACGCGGAGCCCGGTGATCAGCTTGCCCAGCGAGCGGCCACGGCTCAGCGTCTCGACCGTCGTCGGCACCACGACCATCACGAGCACCGCCACCACGACGCCGGCCACCCGGGCCCACTGCTCGTCGATCGACACGTCCTGCAGGGCGACCACGATCAGCAGCGCGATCCCGACGATCGCGAGCGCCGCGAGGTCGAGCAGCGCCGCGAGCGCGCGGCTGACGAACGACGCCGGCCGCGCGTCGAGCACCACGCCCTCGCCGATGACGATCCCGTCGTGGATCCCGACTGACATGTGCATCCCCCGCTCGTGCGACGTCTCCCGTGTGGAAGGCTAGCGGCCGTGGACCTCGACGCCTTCACCGCCGTGCACAGCCCGCAGTGGGGGCGCCTGCGCGTCCTCACCCGCAAGCGGCGGCTCGACGGCGCGGAGGCCGACGAGCTGGTGCGGCTCTACCAGGCGGTCGCGACGCATCTGTCCACGGTGCGGTCGGCCGCGCCCGACCCCGTGCTCGTCACCCGGCTCTCGGACCTCCTGAGCCGTGCCCGGGTGCGCGTCACGGGCACGCACGAGCCGGCCTGGGCCGACGTCGTCCGGTTCGTGGCGGTGACGGTGCCCGCGGCGCTGTACCGGGTGCGCTGGTGGACGCTCGGCGTCGTCGTGGTGTGCCTCGCGCTCGCCGTCGTCGCCGGGTACCGCGTCGCCACGGACCCGGACGTGCTGGCGCAGATGGGCACGCCCGCCGAGCGCGAGGCGTACGTGAACGAGGCGTTCGCGTCGTACTACGACCCGGGCGCGTCCTTCGCCGCCATGGTGTGGACGAACAACGCGTGGATCGCCGCGCAGTGCGTGGGCCTCGGCATCACCGGGGTCTGGCCGGCCTTCGTGCTGGTCCAGAACGCGGTGGGGGTGGGCGCCACCGGCGGCATGATGGCGGCCTACGACGAGCTGGACGTGTTCCTGCAGCTCATCGCGCCGCACGGGCTGCTCGAGCTCACCGCGGTGTTCGTCGCCGGCGCCGCGGGCCTCAAGATCTTCTGGACGGCGGTGTCGCCCGGCCCGCGGCCGCGCACCGTCGCGCTGGCGCAGGAGGGTCGTGCGCTCGTGACCGTCGCGATCGGGCTCGCGGGCGCGCTCGCGGTGTCCGGGCTGATCGAGGGGTACGTGACGGGCTCGACGTTGCCCTGGTGGCTCAAGATCGTCATCGGCGCGATCGCGCTCGCCGGTTTCTGGGTCTACGTCGTCGTGCTGGGCCGTCGCGCCACCGCCGCGGGGCTCACCGGCGACCTGGACGCCGACCGCGCCGGCGAGGTCGTGCCCACGGTCGGCTGACGGCCGCCTGCCCGCCACCGGTCGGGTCAGAGCCGGCCGGCGGCCTTCAGCGCGAGGTAGGTGTCGGCGAGCCGGGGCGCGAGGTCGTCCGGGAGCGCCTCGACGACCTCGGCGCCGTGCTGGCGCAGCACGGCCTGGACGGCGGCACGCTCGAGGTCGGCGCGCGCGGCCGCGGCGGCGTCGTAGACCGCGGCCACGGACGACCGGTCGGAGCGCAGCCGGGCGGCGTCCGCGTCGGCGACGGCGGCGACGACCACCTGGTGGGTGCCGGAGAGCCGGTCGATTACCGGCAACAGACCCGTCTCGACGGCCGCCGGGTCGAGCGACGTCAGCAGCACGACGAGCGAGCGCTGCGAGACCCGCTGGCGCACCTGCCCGACGAGGCCGGGCCAGTCGGTCTCCAGCAGGGCGGGCTCGACGGTCGACAGGGACTCCGCCAGCGCGGGCAGCAGCCGCGGGCCCGACGCGCCCGCGACCCGCGCGCGCAGCGCCCGGTCGTACGCCAGCACCTGGACGCGGTCGCCGGCGCGGTCGGCGAGCGCACCGAGCAGCAGGGCAGCCTCGATGCCGGCCTCCAGCCGGGTGCCGCCGAGCGACGACGGCGCGTCGGCGGCGCCCTCGGGCGCCTGCTCGGTGTCGCTCGCGGCGGCGGTGCCGATCCGCGCGGCGGACGTGCGGCCGGTGTCGAGCACGATCACCACGCGCCGGTCGCGCTCGGGCCGCCACGTGCGCACGACGACGTCGCCGCGACGGGCGGTGGCGCGCCAGTCGATCGAGCGCACGTCGTCGCCCACCACGTACTCGCGCAGCGAGTCGAACTCGGTGCCCTCGCCGCGCACCTGCACGGCGGCCCGCCCGTCCATCTCGCGCAGCCGCGCGAGCCGCGACGGCAGGTGCCTCCGGCTGGCGAACTCGGGGAGCACGCGCAGCCGGGCCGGCACCGGGATCGACGCCTGGCGGGCGGCGACGCGCAGCGGCCCGTACGAACGGACCGTCACGGGCCCGGCGACGCGGTCGCCGCGCCGGGTCGGCCGCAGCGGGGTGCGCACGCGCGCGGACTCGCCGGGCGGCAGGTCGACGTCGTGCCGTGCGGAACGGGCCACCAGCGGCTCGCCGGCCCCCGCGCCGTCCGTGCGCACGCTCGCGTCCGGCACGAGCGACGGCGGCCAGGCGTCGCGCACGACGGCGCGCAGCCGGCGCCGTGCGGTGTTGGTGACCACCAGCTCCGAGCGGGCCGTGGTGCCCAGCCGCACCGAGCGGGGCGTCCGGCGCTGGAGCGCGACCGCGCGCGGGGACGCGGCGAGGGCGACGTCGACGGCGCACACGGCCGCCACGACCAGCCCCCACACCACGACCGTCCCCGGCACGGGGAACAGGACCACCGGGATCACCCCGAGCGCCGCCAGCACGACGGCGCGCCACGTCAGCGCCATGTCCGGGTGCCGGTCAGCGCGGGACGGGGACGGTCGCGAGCACGGTCGTCAGCACGCTCTCGGCCGTGACGCCCTCGAGCTCCGCCTCGGGCCGCAGCTGGACGCGGTGCCGCAGCGTCGGGTGCGCGAGCGCCTTCACGTCGTCGGGCGTCACGTACGAGCGCCCGGACAGCCAGGCCCAGGCGCGCGACGTCGCGAGCAGCGCGGTCGCGCCACGCGGCGACACGCCGAGCGAGAGCGAGGGGGAGCGGCGGGTGGCGCGGCACAGGTCCACGGCGTAGCCGAGCACCTCGGGCGCCACCTGGACCTGCCGCACCTCGGCGCGCGCGGCGGCGAGCTGCTCGGTGCCCGCGACCGCCCGGACGCCCGCGGCGCCCAGGTCGCGCGGGTCGAACCCGGCGGCGTGCCGGGCCAGGACCTCGATCTCCTGCTCGCGCTCCGGGACGGGGAGCACCACCTTGAGCAGGAAGCGGTCGAGCTGCGCCTCCGGCAGCGGGTACGTGCCCTCGTGCTCCACCGGATTCTGCGTGGCGATGACGACGAACGGGTCCGGCAGGGGGCGCGGCGTGCCGTCGACGGACACCTGCCGCTCCTCCATCGCCTCGAGCAGGGACGCCTGCGTCTTCGGGGGCGTGCGGTTGATCTCGTCCGCGAGCAGCAGGTTCGTGAAGACCGGCCCCTCGCGGAACGAGAACTCGGCCGTGCGCGCGTCGTAGACGAGGGAGCCGGTGACGTCGCCGGGCATGAGGTCGGGCGTGAACTGCACGCGCTTCGTCGACAGGTCGAGCGACGCGCCGAGCGCCCGCACCAGCAGCGTCTTCGCGACCCCGGGCACGCCCTCGAGCAGCACGTGGCCGGAGCAGAGCAGCGCGATGAGCAGGCTCGTCACCGCGGAGTCCTGGCCCACGACCGCCTTGCCGACCTCGCTGCGCACCCCGGCGAGCGCGCCGCGCAGCTCGCGAGAGGGGGAGCCGACGGCGGCGGCCTCCGGGGCCGTGGGCGCCTGCGGGGGCGCGGGGTCGCCCGGGGTGGGGGCCGACGCGGTGGTCGACGTGGTGGTTGACGCAGTGGTCTCGACAGGGGCCGCGGGCGGTGTGCCCTGCGGGTTCTCGTCGGGGGTCGTCACGATCGGTGGACCTCGCTCTCCAGGGTGTCGAGCCGACGCGCGAGCTCGGTGAGCGCGTCGTCGTCGTGGGGTGGTGGGCCGTACAGGAGGTCGGCCACGTCGTGGGCGGACCGGCCGCTGGCGCGGGCGACGGCGTCGGTGAGCGCCGTGGCGTCGGCGGACCGGGGCACGCCCAGGCGGCGCGCGACGGTCTCGGCGGTGGCGGCGCGCAGACCCGCGGCGGCGTGGCCACGGGACCTGGCCCGCCGGTAGAGGCGGCCGCGGCCGCGGGTGGTCTCGGCGGCGCGCACCACGACGGGCAGCTCCTCCGCGACCAGCGGGCCCAGCCGGCGCGCCCGCCACACGGCGGCGACGAGCACGACCAGCAGCGCCCAGAGACCGACGACGCCCGCCCAGGGCGGCAGGATCCCGGCGCCGGCGGACGGGGCGCCGGCCTCGCCGGTCGAGCTCGTGTCGAGCGGGTCGGGCACGAGCCACACGAGCGTCTCCTGCGCACCGAGCAGGCCGAGCGCGAGTGCCGCGTCGCCGTCGTCCAGCACCGTGCCGTTGGTGACGAAGGACGGGTCGTCGACGGCGGTCACGAACCGTCCGCCCGCGGACCCGGGCAGCTCGACGCGCGCCAGCGCCGCCGACCCGTCGACCGGCCAGCACAGCGTCACGTCGGTGGCCCCGGGCTCGGCCCGCAGGCCCGGCGCGAGAGCCAGCGCGCCGGCGCGCGTGGCGAGCGGCAGGTCGCACGACGGCTCGACGGCGAACGCCGGGGCTGCGGCCCCGGGCGTGCGGCTCACGGCGCCGTCGGTGGCCGCGCGCACCAGCTCGTCGTCGGCGCCGAGCAGCACCAGGTCCGCGTCGACGCCCGCCAGGGCGTCGACCTGCTCGGGCAGCAGCAGGCTCCCGGGCGTCACGAGCAGCGTGGTGCCCGCGCCGGCCGCCGCGACGGCGTCCGCGACGCGGGTGACATGGCGGACCTCGACCCCTTGCCGCCCCAGCACCTGCGCGACGGCGCGGGCGCCGTTCGGCTGCGCGTTGTCGGGGGCGTACGGGGTGGCGGAGGTGACCGGGCGCTGCACGGCGAGCACGGCCACCACGAGCGCGAGCACCCCGAGCACCAGCAGCGTCCAGCGGGCCCGGCGCCAGCGGTCGGCGGTGCGGCCGCGGCCGGTGGTGCCGTCACCCGTCACGACCGGCGAGAGCACGGCGTCCGGCGACCCGGCACCCGGCGTCGCGGCCTGGACCGTGCCCTGGGACCGGCCCTGGGTCGGGCCCGGCGTGGTCTGCGTCGGAGCCGTCACGGCGCCCCCACCCCGCCGGGCGCGGCGGCCGCGAGGGGCTCGGGCCGCAGCCCGCGCACCCGCTCGTCGAGGTCGCGCAGACGCCGGTCGTCGTCCGGTCCGGCGGGGAGCGTGCCGTAGCAGACGTCGTCGAACAGACGGGCCGCGTCGTGCAGCTCGGCGGCGACGGCGGGCAGCCGGGCGGCGGCGTCGTGCGCGGCCTCCTGCGCCGTCCGGCCCGGGCGGTCGTCCAGCACCACGCGCTCCTCCAGGGAGCGCACGAGCGCGCGGAAGCGGTCCAGCACGGCCGCGGACCAGTCGCCGCGGGCCGCCGCGGCGTCGGCGGACGCCCGCAGCTCGGCCGCGGTGCGCTCGTCGCCGTCGAGCACGACGACGGAGCGGCGCCGGCGGCGCGCGAGGCGCACGGGCCCGGCCACCCACCAGGCGAGCGCGGCGACGAGCACCAGGACCACGACGACCACGAACGCGAGCGGGAACCGCCCCTCGCCGAGGGTCAGGCCGTCGAACAGGTCGCCGAGCCAGGTGAGCAGGCGCTCCAGGAGCGACGGCTCCGTGGAGTACTCGGGTCGCGACAGCTCCTCCAGGAGCCAGCGGTGCGCCGTCTCCCGGTCGGGGTCCACGGGCACGCCGGCGGGCACGTGGGCCACCAGGGTCGTCACGACCCCGTGCACCACCGCCGACGCGCCGCTCACGCGAGCATGCCGGGCGGCGGACCGGGCCGGGCGCCGGGCTCGCCACCCGGCCGCCCGCCGTCGGACGCCTGCGCCGCGGCGGCGAGCTGCACGTCCAGGCCCTCGCGGCGCATCCGCACGTCGATGTAGAGCAGCGCGACGACCGAGGCCACGAAGATCGTGGTGATCGCGGCCGAGATGACCGACGACAGCACGGTCGCGACGACCGTGGCCGTGGTGAACGCCTCCGTGCTCCCGCCGGTGCCGCCGATCATGCCGGCGACGAAGCTGAGGGGGATCGTGATGATGTACGCGGCGGCGCTCACGATGATCATCGCGAGCAGGTAGATGCCGAACAGGCGCCAGAAGGACCCGCGCGTCAGCCGCCAGGCGCGCGCGATCGTGCTCCCCAGGCCCTGACCCTCCAGCGCCAGCGCGGGCGCGACGAGCCCGAGCCGCACCCCCAGCCACACGAGGAGGACGACGAACCCGGCGCCGAGCAGGAGCCCGAGGCCGATGGCGGCCCCGGTGGACTGCTCGCTCACGAGGGCGACGAGCAGGACCAGGACGAAGAACCAGACGAACGTCCCGACGGCGCCGGCGAGCGAGCGCAGCAGGGCCCAGCCGATGAGGCGGCCGACGCGCCCGCGCAGCCGCTCCCAGACCTCGCCGAGGCTCAGCTTGCGGCCGATGACCGACTGGCTCACCGAGACGGTGAGGATGCCCTCCACCACGGGCTGGGCGAGCAGCAGGGTCACGCTCATGCCGAGGGACGACGCGAGGGACTGCGCGACGAGGTTGTCGAACCCGAGCTCGGCGAGCTCCGGGTCGGCCTCGGTCAGCGACGAGAACGACGACGAGAACGTCGGCACGATGAGCTGCGCGATCAGCACGCCGAGGACGGTCGCCACGAGGATCACGAGCGTGGCGGCGCCGAGCATCACCTTCGGGTTGTGGCGGATCGCGGTGAACGCGCCGTCGTAGATCTCGCCGAGCGACAGCGGGCGCAGCGGCACGATGCCGGGCTTCGTCGCCGCCGGGGCGCTCGGCGGCCGCGGGCCGTACTGCTGCCCGTACTGAGCCTGCCCGTACTGCTGGCCGTACTGGCCCTGCCCGTACTGCTGGCCGTACTGGCCCTGCCCGTACTGCTGCCCGCCCTGCCCGTAGGCGGGCGGCTGCGGGGCGCCCTCGGGCGCGCGCTGGCCGTAGCGGGGCGGCTCGGGGGCGTCGCCCCAGCCGGAGGACGGCTGGGGCTGGTCGGGCGTGCTCATCGCGGCCTCCCGGGCTGCAGGGCGGTCGGGTCGTGCCGACGCGGCGTCGGCGGACGGGACTGTCGGGGCTGTGCTGGTGGAGTGCTGGAGGACCGGGTGTGACGCCGGTCGCCCCGACCCTAGTACGGCGCGCCCGCTCGCTCATGCGGCTTTCCACCGGACCTTGCGCCGTGCCTGGCAGAATGGGTGCATGAAGTCCCGTGTCCTGGTGGTCGACGACGACACTGCGCTGTCCGAGATGATCGGTATCGTCCTGAAGTCCGAGGGGTTCGAGCCGACGTTCTGCGCCGACGGCGACGGAGCCCTCGTCGCCTTCCGCGACGAGCAGCCCGACCTCGTCCTGCTCGACCTCATGCTGCCCGGCAAGGACGGCATCGAGGTCGCCCGCGAGATCCGCGCCGAGTCCGGCGTCCCGATCATCATGCTCACCGCCAAGACCGACACGGTCGACGTCGTGCTCGGCCTCGAGTCCGGCGCCGACGACTACGTGACGAAGCCGTTCAAGCCCAAGGAGCTCGTCGCCCGCATCCGCACCCGGCTGCGCCGCAACGACGACCCCGGCCCCGAGCGGCTGCGCATCGGCGACGTCGAGATCGACGTCACCGGCCACAACGTGGTGCGCGACGGCGAGCGCATCAGCCTCACCCCGCTGGAGTTCGACCTGCTCGTGGCGCTGGCCCGCAAGCCCTGGCAGGTGTTCACGCGCGAGGTGCTGCTCGAGAAGGTCTGGGGCTACCGGCACAGCGCCGACACCCGCCTGGTCAACGTGCACGTGCAGCGCCTGCGCTCCAAGGTGGAGCGCGACCCCGAGAACCCGACGGTCGTGCTGACCGTGCGCGGCGTGGGCTACAAGGCCGGTGCCCCGCGCTGAGCCCGCCGCGCGCCGCGTCCGCCGGACGTGGCGGCGGTGGCGCGCCTGGACCGTCTCGCGGACCCGGTACCTGGTCCGGCGGTGGCGGTCGTCCCTGCAGCTGCGGGTCGTGACCTCGGCGCTCGCGCTCGGCGTCGTCGCGGTCGCGCTGCTCGGCCTCTACCTGTCCGTCTCGATCCGCGACGGGCTGTACGAGCAGCGCGTGGACCGCATCGAGCGCGAGAACGCCTCGATGACCGAGCAGGTCCGCAGCGCCTTCGACACCTCGCCCGCGACGTCGGCCTCCGACGTGCAGCTCCTCCTGACGCAGATGGTGCGCACCCTCGCGGCGGGCGCGTCCAGCGCGCAGGACTTCCTGCTCCTCAGCACCCCCGACCAGCCGCAGCGGCTCGCCGACACGGGCACCCAGCCGGAGCTCAAGGCCATCATCGGCGAAGACCTGCGCGAGGCGACCCGCGCGTCGGACGGCCAGGTGCTGCAGTCCGTGCAGATCCCCGCCGAGTTCACCGACACCGAGGTGCCGGAGCCGGGCGTGATCGTCGGGACGACGGTCGAGGTGCCGTCCATCGGCACGTACGAGCTGTACGCGATCTACTCCCTGCAGGCCGAGCAGGAGACGCTGTCGTTCGTGCAGCGCACCCTCTCGCTCGGCGCGCTCGCGATCCTCGCGCTGCTCGGCGCGCTCACGTGGGTCGTGACCCGGCAGACCGTCGCGCCCGTGCGCCGCGCCGCGACGGTCGCGTCGCGGCTCGCCGACGGCCACCTGGACGAGCGGCTCCCGGACGCCAAGGGCCAGGACGAGATGGCCACCCTCACCCGCACGTTCAACGAGATGGCCGGGAACCTCGAGGACCAGATCGCGCGGATGGAGGAGCTCTCCGCGGCGCAGCGGCGCTTCGTCTCCGACGTCTCGCACGAGCTTCGCACGCCGCTGACGACGATCCGGATGGCGGGCGAGGTCATCCACGCCTCCCGCGACGAGCTCGACCCCGCCGCCCGCCGCTCCGCCGAGCTGCTGTACACGCAGCTCGACCGCTTCGAGATCCTGCTCACCGACCTGCTCGAGATCAGCCGGTTCGACGCCGGCGCGGCCGTGCTCGACGTCGAGCAGCGCGACCTGCGCGACGTCGTCGCGGCCGTGGCGGACACCTCGATGCCGCTCGCCGAGTCCAAGCACGTCTTCCTCTCGGTGACGCTCCCCGACGAGCCCGCGACGGCGGACGTCGACCCGCGGCGCGTCGAGCGCATCGTGCGCAACCTCGTGGTGAACGCCGTCGAGCACGCCGAGGGCAAGCCGGTCGAGGTCACCGTCGGGGTCGACGCCGACGCGGTCGCCGTCGTCGTGCGCGACCACGGCGTGGGGCTCGCGCCCGAGGACATCGACCGCGTCTTCCACCGCTTCTGGCGCGCGGACCCCGCCCGCGCCCGCACCACCGGAGGCACCGGGCTGGGCCTCGCGATCTCCCTCGAGGACGCGCGCCTGCACGCGGGCCGCCTCGAGGCGTGGGGGCGGCTCGGGGAGGGCGCGAGCTTCCGGCTCACGCTGCCGCGGCGCGCCGGGATCCGCCTGCAGGGCTCGCCCCTGCCGCTCGAGGGCCCGTCGACCGGGGTCACGGCCCCGCCCACCGGTCAGCTGCCGGTCGTGAACCCGCCGACCGGCCCCACCCCCACCGCCATCCCCGAGCTCGGGGTCGTGGACGCCGACGGCGTGGACATCGCCCACGCCCCCGTCCCGTCCGGCCGGCCGGACGCCGAGGAGGAGGTCCGATGACGACGTCCCGCGCCCCCGGGCAGGTGCGCCGCCCGCGCCGCCGGGCCGGCGGCCTGCCCGCCGCCCTCGTCACCGTCCTGACCGTGCTCGCGGTGACCGTCGCGTGCGCGCGCATCCCCACGAACGGGCCGGTGCGCGACGGCGACACCGAGCTGGAGAACATCAGCGAGATCGGCTACATCGCGTCCGGACCGGCGGCCGGCGCCAGCCCGGACCAGGTGGTGCAGGGCTTCCTCAGCGTGGCGCAGCTCGGCCCCACGTCGAGCTCGTCGTTCGCCGTCGCGCAGGAGTACGTCACGGACGAGGCGTGGGAGGGCTGGGACCGGTACGCGCGCGTGCTCGTGCTGGAGGAGGACCCCGAGCTGGACCTCGCCGACGTCCCCGCGGACGCGACGGAGACGACCGTCGACGCGACCGTGCGCGTGGTCGCGACGCTCGACGACCGCGGGATGTACACCGAAGAGGCGCGGACCAACGAGTTCGTGGTGTCCTTCGGCCTGTCGCGCGGTGCGGGCGGGGAGTGGCGCATCTCCCAGCTCGAGGACGGTCTCATGCTCCCGGCCGCGTTCTTCGGCCAGGCGTTCCACCCGACGACCCTCTACTTCCCGACGCCCGACCTCGCCTGGTGGGTGCCCGACATGCGGTGGTTCCCGCGCCAGACCTGGCGCACCGACGCGACCAGCGAGATCCTCGCCGGCCCGCCCGAGTGGCTGCAGGACTCGACGACGACGGTCATCCCCGAGGGCACGTCGCTCGCCATCGACGCGGTGACGGTGACCGACGACGGCACCATCGACGTGAGCCTCACGTCCACGATCTCGCAGGCCAGCGCCGACCAGAGGGCGCTCGCGACCGCGCAGCTGCAGGCGTCGCTCGCCGAGGGCGAAGGGCGCACCGTCGTCCTCTCCGACCAGAACACGCCGCTCACGACCCGCGCGGCCGACTCGATCTCCACGCCCCGGACGTCGGGGGAGGCGCTCGCCGTCTCCGACGGCACGCTCGTGCGTGTCGTCGGGCGGGAGCTGCGCGAGCCGGACGAGCCCGTCGCGCTCGACGGCCTCGACCCGACGGCCCTCGCCGCCGGCCCCGGCGACGAGCCGGTCGTGGTGCGCGACGGCACGGAGCGCATCGTCCGCGTCACCGGCGACGACGCGCCCGACGTGCTGCTGTCCGGCGCGAAGCTCGCGCCGCCCTCCGTCGACCGGTTCAGCGCCGTGTGGAGCGCGCAGGGCGCGGACCTCCTCGTGGCGATGCCGTCGGGCGCGGTGCGGACCCTGGACGTCGACTGGCTGTCGTCGCGGACCATCCGGTCGGTGCACGTGTCGCCGGAGGGCGCCCGCGTCGCGATCGTCAGCTCCGGCCCCAGCGGTCGTCTGGTGCACGTGGCAGGCGTGGTCCGCGACGCCGAGAACGTCCCGACCGGACTCTCGGCGCCCGTGCAGGTCGGGGCCTCCGTGCGCCAGGTGACGCAGGCGGTGTGGCAGGACGAGGCGGCGCTCGCCCTGATCGGCCAGGAGGCCGACGGCGACGACGCGGTCTTCCTCACCGGCGTCGGTGGGCTCTCCGGCCAGGGCGGGCTGTCCCGGGCGCAGCCCGGCGTCCCGGAGCCGCGCTCCGTGACGGCGTCCGTCGGTACGGGGGCCATGCTCGCCATCGACAGCGGCGGCACCCTGTACTCGCGGCAGAGCTCCGCGCTGTGGTCGATGGTGTCCGACGACGTCGACCTGGTCGCCTACCCGGGCTGACGGCCCGGCCGACGACGCCCACACCGACACCGACACCGACACCGACACCGCCGCACGGCGACGAGGGCCCGACGCTGCCCCCAGGCCGCCGTCGTCCCCAGGACGCGGCGAGCACGCCCGCCGCGTCCCGCAGGCGCGGCACGCTGCAGACATGCCCCCGACGACGACCGCGCCGCCCGTGCGGTGGCTCCGCGAGCTCGGCCGCCTCGTCGTGCCGGTGTCGTGCCCCGGCTGCGGCGCGCTCGACGTGCCCTGGTGCCCCACCTGCGAGGCGCTGCTCGTCGGGCCGCCGGTCCGCGTCGAGGCGGCGGCCCCGCGCCTGGACCGGCTCGACGGCGTCCCCGTGCTGCCGGTCTGGGCGCTCGCGGCCTACGGCGGGCCGGTGCGGGAGGTCGTCGTGGCCTGGAAGGACCGTGGACGCACCGACCTCGACCGGCTCGTCGGACCCCCGGTGCGGACCGCGGCACGCGCCGTCGCCGCGACCGCGGCGCGCGCCGTCGCCGGGCGGCCCCTGCTCGTCGTCGGCGCACCCTCCACGGCGGCGTCCCGGCGCGCCCGCGGACGCGACCACGTGCGCGTCCTCGCCCGTGCCGCCGCGGACGGGCTGCGCGACGCCGGGCTCGCCGCGACGGTCGTCCCGGCGCTGGCCCGGCGCGGCCGCGGGCGCGACCAGGTAGGGCTCGGCGCCCGCGCCCGCGCACGCAACCTCACCGGGTCCGTGGCCGCGCGCGACCGGGCGCTCGCCCGCGCCGGCGGGGCCCGTCCCGCCGTCCTGCTCGTCGACGACGTGGTCACCACCGGTTCCACGCTCGCAGCCGCGGAACGCGCCCTCGAGGACGTCGGGGCGGACGTCCTCGGGGCCCTCGTGCTGGCCGCGACCCCACCTCCGGGGGCCGTCACGAAAGACGTGAGGAACCTCCTCGCGCCCCCGGTGTACCTGGCGCACGGGAGGGGGTTAGCCTGAGGGTCCCACGCGGGCGAACCGCCCCCGAGACCTCGGTCCGGGACGCTCGCCCGTGCGACCCACGAGCGGTCCGGACGGACGTCCGGCGACCCGGGAGGTGGTGCCGAGCACGGTGCCCCGGACGGGGTGCCCAGACAGACAACTCGGGTCGCTCGAGCAGTGGGCGGCCTCACGACGAAGTGGAGCAACACGATGGAGATCGTCGTCGTCGGCAGGCACACGGAGGTGGCGGACAGGTTCCGCCGGCACGTGGAGGACAAGCTGAGCAAGGTCACCCAGCTCGCACCGGCCGCTCGCCGGGTGGACGTGGAAGTGACGCGCGAGAACAACCCGCGGCTCTCCGAGGTCCGAGAGCGGGTCGAGCTCACCGTGCACGACAAGGGGCCCGTGATCCGCGCGGAGGCCGCGGCGGACGACCGGTTCGGTGCCCTCGACATCGCGTTGGACAAGCTCACCGAACGGTTGCGCCGATCGCGCGACCGCCGCAAGGACCACCGCCGCCGTGCCAACGGCGTCCTCCCGTCCGTGGACGTCCGCCCCTACGACGAGGTCGCGGCCACCGAGACCGCGGCCCAGCCGACCGCACCCGTCGCGCTCGCCGAGCCCGGTGACGCCGTCGAGGAGCAGCTCGGCGACTCCCCGGTGGTGATCCGGCGCAAGCTGCACCACGCAGAGCCGATGACCGTCGACGACGCCGTCTACCAGATGGAGATGGTGGGGCACGACTTCTTCCTCTTCATCTCGAAGGAGACGGCCCGTCCGTCCGCGGTCTACCGCCGTCGGGGCTGGACGTACGGCGTCATCGAGCTGGACTCGACCGTCGGCGGCGTGGAGCCGGTGACCGAGCTGACGTGATCTGGTCCTGACCGCCACCGTGGTTGCGGTCCGACCGCCGAGGTCGCGGTCAGGGCGGGTAGGGCTTCTTCGCGGGGACGCGTTCACGGGCGCCAGGGCGCCCTCCCCTTCGGGAGGGATACGTCGCCGCGAAGAAGCCCTACCCGCCCTTTCTGCTCGCCTGCGGTCGTCGCGGGTCGCGCTCGTCGGGACGACGGTGGCGCCCGGGGGAATCACCGGGGCGGCGGGTCGAGCGCTTGGGTCGCCCGCTGTCGGTGGGGGTCGGCAGGATGGCCGGGTGGACTCCCTCTCGCTCGCGCAGGCCCGCCGTGTCGCCCTCGGCGCCCAGGGGCTGCACCGCGCCCGACCGGACCTGGCCGGCCCTGTGTCCGGAGCCGGCGGCGTGACGATGCGCCGGGCGATGGCGACCGTGGAGCAGCTGAACCTGCTGCAGATCGACTCCGTGAACGTGCTGGCGCGGGCGCACCTGATGCCGCTGTACTCGCGGCTCGGGCCGTACGACGTCGGGCTGCTGGACCGGGCGGCGGGGCGGGCGCCGCGCAGGATCGTGGAGACGTGGGCGCACGTGGCCTCGTTCGTGCCGGCCACGACGTACCCGCTGCTCGAGTGGCGGCGGCGCAACTATCTCGACGAGGCCTGGGGCACCATCGCCGGGGCGCCGCTGGCCCACGCCGCCGAGATGGACCTGGTGCGGCAGCTGGTCGCCGAGCGGGGACCGGTGACAGCCCGCGAGATCCACGACGAGCTGGTCGCCACGGGGCGGTCCGGCCCGCGCTCCCGCGAGGAGTGGGGCTGGAACTGGACGATGGCCAAGCGGTGCCTCGAGTTCCTGTTCTTCACCGGCGAGGTGATGGCCGCGCGACGCAACACCGCGTTCGAGCGCTGCTACGACCTGCCGGAGCGCGTGCTGCCGCCCGCGGTCCGCGCGGCGGGACCGGTGCCCGCGGACGAGGCGGTGCGGCGGCTGCTGGAGCTCGGCGCGCGGGCTCACGGCGTGGGCACGGTCCGCTGCTTCGCCGACTACTTCCGCCTGCGCGGCCCGGCCGTGCGCCGGGCCCGGGACGAGCTGGTCGAGGACGGCGTCCTCGTGCCGGTCGAGGTGCGCGGCTGGGACGAGCCCACCTACCGGCACCGGGACGCGCGCGTGCCTCGCCGGGCACAGGCGCGCACCCTGCTCAGCCCGTTCGACCCGCTCGTGTGGGAGCGGCGGCGGCTCGAGGCGCTCTTCGACGTGTTCTACCGGATCGAGATCTACGTGCCCGCTCCGCAGCGGGTGCTCGGGTACTACGTGCTGCCGTTCCTCGAGGGCGACGCGATCACGGCGTTCGTCGACCTCAAGGCCGACCGGCAGGCGGGCGTCCTGCGCGTCCAGGCGGTGCACCCCACCGCTCACGCCGGCCCCGACACCGCGGCGGCGCTGGGCGCCGAGCTGGCCGTGCTCGCGGGCTGGCTCGGGCTCGGGACGACGGCGGTCGCGCCGGTGGGCGAGCTCGCACCCGCGCTGGCCGGGGCCGTGCGCGCGGCATAGGGCGCCGGGCACCCTGCGCTCGTAGGATCGGCGCCACGACGTCGGGGAACCCGCGTCGGTCGGGACCGGAGAAGGTCAGGAGCGCAGATGGCCACGGCCGTGCTGTACCTCGCCGCGGCGCTGGTGGGCGGTCTGGCGGCGACGCTCCTGCGGCTGCCGCCGCTGGTCGGCTTCCTCGCCGCCGGGTTCGCGCTCGGGGCGGCCGGAGCCCCGGAGCTGCCCGGCCTGGAGACCGTCGCCGAGCTGGGCGTGGCGCTCCTGCTGTTCGCGATCGGGCTGAAGCTCGACGTCCGCTCGCTGCTGCGCCCGGAGATCTGGCTCACGACCGTGGCGCACCTGGTGCTGAGCGTCGCCGTCGCGGTCGGGTTCCTCGGCCTGCTCGCCGTCGTCGGGATCCGGCTGCTCGCCGACGAGTCGCTCGGCTCCCTGGCGCTCGTCGGGCTGGCGCTGTCGTTCTCCTCGACGGTCTTCGTCGTCAAGGTGCTCGAGGACCGTTCCGACACGACGGCGCTGTACGGGCGCATCGCCGTCGGCGTGCTCGTGGTCCAGGACGTCGTCGCGGTGGCGTTCCTCGCCGTCTCGACGGGGGAGCCGCCCAGCCCGTGGGCGCTCGCCGTCGTCGGCCTGATCCCCGGCGCCTGGGTGCTGCGCCGGGTCTGGGACCGGGCCGGGCACGGCGAGCTGCAGGCGCTGTTCGGCGCGTTCGTCGCCCTCGTGCCCGGCTTCTGGCTGTTCGATGCGGTCGGGCTGTCGGGCGACCTGGGAGCGCTCGTCATGGGTGCGCTGCTCGCCGGGCACCCGCGGGCCACCGAGCTCTCCCGCTCCCTGCTCACGGTCAAGGACCTCGCTCTCGTCGCGTTCTTCCTGCAGATCGGGCTGCACGGGATGCCCGCCCCGGTCGACCTGGCGCTCGCCGGCCTCCTGCTCCTGCTCCTGCCCCTCCAGGCGGCCGGCTACGCCGTGCTGCTGTGGCTGATGCGGCTGCGTCGCCGCACCTCGTTCCTCGCCGGGCTCGCCCTCGGCAACTTCTCGGAGTTCGGCATCATCGTCGTCGCGTTCGGCGCGACGGCGGGCCTCCTCGACGAGGAGTGGACGGTGATCGTGTCCCTGGCGGTCGCGGCGAGCTTCGTCGTCTCGGCGATCGTCAACCGGCGCGGGGTGGAGCTCGCCGCCCGGCTCACCGGGCTCCTGCCGCGCCGGGACGTCGACAAGCTGCACCCCGACGACCGGCCCGTCGACATCGGCCGGGCCGACGCCGTCGTCCTCGGCCTGGGGCGGGTGGGCTCCGCCACGTACCGGCGGCTGCGCGACGTGCACGGCCTGTCGGTCATGGGGGTCGAGCACGACCGCACGCGGGTCGCGGCGCTCCGCGACGAAGGGATCGCCGTCGTCCCCGCGGACGCCACGGACTCCGAGTTCTGGGCCCGGGTGAAGCGGGCCGGTCAGGTGCGTCTCGCCGTGCTCGCGATGCCGTTCCACAAGGCGAACCTCATCGCCCTGGCCCGGCTGCGCGCGGTGGGCTTCGCCGGCCGGGTGGCGGCGATCGCCCGCTACGACGAGGACGCCGCCGAGCTGCGCCGGCACGGCGCGGACGCCGTCTTCCACCTGTACGGCGCGGCGGGCGCCGAGCTCGCCGACCGCGCCGCCGCCGATCTCGCCCCCGGCCAGGGCCGCGACCACGAGACGCTGTGACCGGGCTCCTGGCCCCGTGCACGCGGCGAGTCGGGGCCAAACGCCCGCTCACGGCGCCGGAGCGGTTTCGTCCGTCGCGAACCCGTGCCGGACTCCCAGGCGATCGGCCTAGGATGGCACGGGTGTGACCCAGGCGACGGCGCGGGCGTGCGATCCCGACCGCCCCTCGTCGCCCGTCGTCGCGCCGCACGGTCCCGGCCATCCCCGGGGCGCCACCGACCCTGGAGTACTGCGTGCCTGCGATCCTCGAGAAGGTCCTCCGTCTTGGCGAGGGCCGGATTGTCAAGAAGCTCAACAGCCTGGCCCAGCAGGTCAACCGGCTCGAGCCCAGCTTCGAGGAGCTGAGCGACGCCGAGCTGCACGAGGAGACCGACCGCTTCAAGGAGCGCCTCGAGCACGGCACCACGCTCGACGAGCTGCTCCCCGAGGCGTTCGCCGCGGTGCGCGAGGCCGCGCGCCGCACCCTCGGCCAGCGGCACTTCGACGTGCAGCTCATGGGCGGCGCCGCCCTGCACCTCGGCAACATCGCCGAGATGAAGACCGGTGAGGGCAAGACGCTCGTCGCCACGACCGCCGCCTACCTCAACGCCCTCGAGGGCAAGGGCGTGCACGTCGTCACGACCAACGACTTCCTCGCGAAGTACCAGGGCGACCTCATGGGCCGCGTCTACCGCTTCCTCGGCATGACGACGGGCGTCATCGTCTCGGGTCAGACGCCGGAGGAGCGCCGCAGGCAGTACGCGGCCGACATCACCTACGGCACCAACAACGAGTTCGGCTTCGACTACCTGCGCGACAACATGGCCTGGTCGCCCGACGACCTGGTGCAGCGCGGCCACCACTTCGCCATCGTCGACGAGGTGGACTCGATCCTCATCGACGAGGCCCGCACGCCGCTCATCATCTCCGGCCCCGCCTCCGGGGACGCGAACCGCTGGTACACCGAGTTCGCGAAGGTCGTGCGCCGCCTCGAGGTCGAGAAGGACTACGAGGTCGACGAGAAGAAGAAGACCGTCGGCGTGCTCGAGCCCGGCATCGAGAAGATCGAGGACTACCTCGGCATCGACAACCTCTACGAGTCGCTGAACACCCCGCTGATCGGCTTCCTCAACAACGCCATCAAGGCGAAGGAGCTGTTCAAGCGGGACAAGGACTACGTCGTGCTCAACGGCGAGGTCATGATCGTCGACGAGCACACCGGCCGCATCCTCGCCGGGCGCCGCTACAACGAGGGCATGCACCAGGCCATCGAGGCCAAGGAGGGCGTGCAGATCAAGGCGGAGAACCAGACGCTCGCCACGATCACGCTGCAGAACTACTTCCGCCTCTACGACAAGCTGTCCGGCATGACCGGTACGGCCGAGACCGAGGCCGCCGAGTTCCAGGGCACCTACAAGCTGGGCGTCGTGCCGATCCCCACCAACCGGCCCATGATCCGCATGGACCAGGCGGACCTCGTCTACAAGAACGAGGACGGCAAGTTCAACGCCGTCGTCGAGGACATCGTCGAGCGCCACGCGAAGGGCCAGCCGGTGCTGGTCGGCACCACGAGCGTCGAGAAGTCCGAGCTGCTGTCGGGCCTGCTCAAGCGGGCGGGCGTGCCGCACAGCGTCCTGAACGCCAAGGAGCACGAGCGCGAGGCGTCCGTCGTCGCGCAGGCCGGTCGCAAGGGCGCCGTCACCGTCGCCACCAACATGGCCGGCCGCGGCACCGACATCATGCTCGGCGGCAACGCCGAGTTCCTCGCCGTCTCCGAGATGGCCCAGCGCGGTCTCGACGCCGGGGAGGACCCGGAGGCCTACGAGGCGGCCTGGCCGGACGTGCTCGAGAAGGCCAAGCAGGCGGTGGCCTCGGAGCACGAGGAGGTCACCGAGCTCGGTGGGCTCTACGTGCTCGGCACGGAGCGGCACGAGTCGCGCCGCATCGACAACCAGCTGCGCGGTCGTTCCGGCCGTCAGGGCGACCCTGGCGAGTCGCGGTTCTACCTGTCCATGCAGGACGACCTCATGCGCCTGTTCAACTCGGGGCTCGCGTCCTCGATGATGGACCGCGCCGGCTTCCCCGACGACATGCCGCTCGAGTCGAAGATGGTCACGCGCGGCATCCAGAGCGCGCAGTCGCAGGTCGAGGCCCGCAACTTCGAGATCCGCAAGAACGTCCTCAAGTATGACGACGTCCTGTCGCGGCAGCGCTCGGTCATCTACGCGGAGCGCAAGCGGGTGCTCGAGGGCGAGGACCTCGAGGACCAGGTGCAGCACTTCCTCACGGACGTCGTCACCGCGTACGTGGACGGCGCGACCGCCGAGGGCAACCCCGAGGCATGGGACCTGGACGCGCTGTGGACCGCGCTCAAGTCGGTGTACCCGGTGTCGATCACGCCGGAGGACGTCGTCGAGGAGGCGGGCGGCGTCGGCCGGCTGACGCACGAGCTGATCCTCGAGGAGCTGCTCTCGGACGCCCGCGTGGCGTACGAGGCGCGCGAGGAGTCCCTCGGCGGGCCCGCGATGCGCCAGCTCGAGCGCCGCGTCGTGCTCTCGGTGCTCGACCGCAAGTGGCGCGAGCACCTCTACGAGATGGACTACCTCAAGGAGGGCATCGGCCTGCGCGCGATGGCGCAGCGCGACCCCTTGATCGAGTACCAGCGCGAGGGCTTCCAGCTGTTCCAGGCGATGACGGAGTCCATCAAGGAGGAGTCGGTCGGGTTCCTGTTCAACCTCGACGTGCAGGTGCAGCAGCCCGGCGCCCAGGGTGCTCCCGGCGCCCCGGTGATCTCCGCGGCCAGCGCTGCGGCGGCGGCGCAGTCCGACGCGGGCCAGGTCGTGGCGGGCGGGACGGCGCCGGCCGCCGAGGCCGCCCCGGTCTCCGAGCCCGCGGCCCCGGCCGAGCCCGAGCCGGCCGCGGCGGAGCCTGCTCCCGCGACGGCGGAGGAGCCCGTGCTCCTGGCCAAGGGGCTCGACGCCCCGGCGCCGCAGCGCCTGTCCTACTCGTCGCCGAGCGAGG
This sequence comes from Isoptericola sp. NPDC056605, assembly GCF_042792795.1. Classification (NCBI taxonomy): domain Bacteria; kingdom Bacillati; phylum Actinomycetota; class Actinomycetes; order Micrococcales; family Promicromonosporaceae; genus Isoptericola; species Isoptericola sp. NPDC056605. The sequence goes on from NZ_JBHTVT010000017.1 coordinate 90,109, forward strand.
ACGGCTCGACCACGACGACGGGCGCTCCCACGCGCCGCTCGCGCCGCGAGCTGCACGGGGAGGCCACGGCGGCCACCAGCGACGGCCGGACCTTCCCCGGCACGCCGCGCAACGCCCAGTGCCCCTGCGGCTCCGGGAAGAAGTACAAGGTCTGCCACGGCGTCAACGAGGAGTGACGACGACTCCCTGAGCGACGCCACGACGCCGGAGCCCCGACCCGCACCCGCGGTCCGGGGCTCCGGCGTTCTCCCGTCCGCGCCGGTCAGCCGATCTCGAGGACGGCGACGCGCCAGGCGCCTCGGCGCGCCTCCAGCCGGACGGCCGCGGCACGCACCCGCCCGTCGTCGTCCAGGACGACGGTCGCCTCGGCCACGTCGTCACCCAGGCGGACCAGCCGGACGCGCCGCACCTGGACGGGCCGGTGGTGCGCCGCGTCCCGCAGCGGGGCGTGGGCCAGGCCGATCCGGGCGCGCTCGGCCAGCTGGTCGCGCACCTGCGGCGTGACCCAACGGGCGAGCTGCGCCGCCGGCCGCTCCCCGCGCAGGACCTCGACCGCGGCGCGCACGACCGTGCAGCACTGCGCCGTCGGGTCGGGCAGCGGCGCGGGCGCGGCCTCCCGCAGCGGCCTCGCCGTGAGGTCCTGGTCGTCGTCAGGGTCGCGCCGCACGCCCGGGGTGCCGACCCGCACCCGCCGCGTCCGCGGCGCCGGCCGGGTGCTCGCCTCGGGATAGCCCGCCGGGCCGGCCGGTCGCGGCGGGGCCGACACCCGCAGCGCCCGCCGGGTGGGGGCGCCGTCGTCCTGCGCCGTGGTGACATCGTGCCGGTCCGCCTCGGTGCCCGGTCCGGTGCCGGGCGTCGCCGTCGTGCCCTCCGGCGCCGTGCCGGGGGCGGGGGTGCCCTGCTCCGGGGAAGCCTCCGTCGCCGGCGTGGTCGGCGCGGTCGTCGTCGCGGTCATGGTGCCCTCCGGTGGGTGGTGCGGGAGTCGTGGGACGTCGGGTCGTCAGGCCGGGGCGTGCAGGATCTGGCCGGGCAGGAGGTGGTCGGGGTCGGCGCCGATGACGTCGCGGTTCTCGGTGTGCCACCGCGTCACCTCGCGGAGGATCTCCGCGTCGGTGGGGGAGCCGCCCAGCGCCTCGGTCGCGATGCCCCACAGGGTGTCGCCGCGGAGCACCACGCGGACCGGCTCGTCGTCGTCCGCGTCGTCGTTCGCGTCGTCGTCGGCATCCTGGGCGGCATCCTGGGCGGCATGGTGCGCGACCGGGGCGGCAGCGACCTCTTCGACGAGCACGTCCTCCTCAGGAGCCGCCGCCGGCGCCGGCATCTCCGCCGGGCGTTCGACGGCCTCGTCGGTCGGTGCGCCGGTCGGTGCGTCGGCCGGTGCCTCGCCCTCCGAGGCGGTGGACCGCCAGCCGAGGTCGAGGGCGACCGACGAGGCCTCGGGGGTCGGGCCGGTGGGCTGGACGTCGGCGGCGAGGGCCGCGGTCGGGGCGAGCGTGAGCCCTGCGCCGACGCCGACGCCGACGGCGGTCCGGACGAGGCGGCGGACGGCCGCGGGTGCGAGCCGCTCGACGGCGGCCTCGCCGGCACGCCAGCGGCGGCCCAGCAGAGACGCGGCGACGCAGGCCAGGGCGACCGCGCCGCTCAGGGCGAGCCAGGCGGCGGCGAGCAGCCCGGCGGCGAGGACGGCGAGCTCGACCCAGCGGTCGACGGTGATGCCGGCGGCGGCGGTGGACGTCCGCGGGACGACGGCGGCCGTGCGCAGCACCAGGGCGGCGCCCACGGCCGCGGCCGTGGCCGTGAGGACGGCGAGCCGGCCGAGCCCACCTGGTCGTGAGATCCGGTCGTGAGGGGTGCTGCCGGACATCGAGGTCTCCTTCGTCCCTCCGCTATCGTCTCGGATCGTTCCCGGTGATGTCATTTGATAGCGGTTGATGTGTTCTGGTGGTGGATATTGAAGCGGACTGGTGCCGGGTCTGTCTACCCGGGCATCCTGTGGGCATCGACCCCGACGAGAGGAGCCTCATGACATCCGCGGGTCCGGCCAGGTGGGAGCTGCTCTTCGCGGACCTCGAGGCGCGCTTCGACGCCGAGCAGGCGGCCGAGCGGGAGGGCACGGTCGCCGAGCTCACCCGGGCCGAGCAGGCCTCGATCCCGCTGGCCGACCGGCTGCGTGCCGCGACGGGTTCCGTGCTGCGGCTCGAGCTCCTCGACGGCGAGGGCGTCGAGGGACGGCTCGCCCGCGTCGCGCACGCGTGGCTGCTCCTCGACGGGAGCGGCGCCCGCGGCCGGGTGCAGCACCTGGTGCCGCTGGCCGCGCTCGCCTCGGTCGTCGGCCTGGGCCGGCTCGCGACGCCGTCACGGGCGCGGACCGACGGTCTCGGTCTGGGTCACGTGCTCCGGGGGTTGCAGCGCGACCGTGCCCGGGTGCTGGTCCGCACCGCGGGCGGGTCGGTCACCGGGCGGATCGGGCGCGTGGGCGCCGACCACCTCGACGTCGAGGAGACGGAGCGGGCGCGGCCGGTCGTGCGGACGGTGCCGTTCGGGGCCCTGCTGCGCGTCAGCGAGGCCTGAGGCCGCCGGGGGAGCCCGGCGGGGGCGTCAGAGGTCGCCCGACGCGATCCGCTCGCGCGTGCGGGCGTACTGGTGCTCGATGTACTCCTCGAGCTTGCTCGCCTCGACCCGCCACACCTTCTTGGGGCCCACCTGGATGGCGGGCAGCTCGCCCGAGCGCACGAGCGAGTAGGCCTGGGTGCTGGAGATGCTGAGCATCTCCTGCACGTCCGCGAGGGAGAGGAACCGGTTGGCCATACGGGCAATTCTGGCACAGCGGTCAGGCGTGATGACGGCGGTTGTCCACAGTGGTTGCCGAAAGCATGCGAGGGGTCCCTGATGATAGGTTCCGGCGCGACGCTGCGCCGAGGCCGCGTCCAGTCGACCCCGGAGGACGTCCGTGAGCACCGACCCCTTGCCGGCACCCGTGGCTGCGCGTCTGCGCCGCCCCACCTGGCGCGACCCCCGGCTGGTCGCCGGCGTCGTGATCGTCGCCGCGTCCGTGGCCCTCGGCTCGTGGGCGGTCTCCTCCGCGGGCCGCACGGTGCCCGTCTACGCGGCCGACGGCACCCTGACGCCGGGCGAGACCGTCGACGTGGCGCGGCTGCGCACGGTCGACGTCCGGATCGACGCGGGGAGCGAGCTGTACCTGCGTGCCGACGAGGAGCTGCCGGAGCAGGTCGTCGCGTTGCGGGTGGTCGACGACGGCGAGCTCGTCGCCCGGTCGGCCCTCGGCGACGCCGCGGACGTCGACGTGCGCTCCGTCTCCGTGCCCGTCGACCAGGCCATGTCGTCCCGCGTGAAGGCGGGGTCCGCCGTCGACCTCTGGTCGACGCCCGAGGCGCCCGCCGGTGCCGACGCGGCGGCCGAGGAGCCGGCGCCGCTCGTCGAGGGCGTCGTCGTCGAGCAGGTCGACGAGGCGGGGGCCGGGCTCGTCGTCGCGGACGGCGCCACCCTGCACGTGCTCGTGCCCTCGGACGACCTGCCCGTCGTCCTCCGTGCGCTGGCGGTCCCTGGCAGCGTGACCGTGGTGCCGCAGGCCGGGGCCGGCGTCTGATGGCGGGAGTCACCGTCCTGTGCGCGGTGCGCGGCGCGGCGGAGACCGACGTCGTCCTCGCCCTGGGCGGCCCGGGCTCGGGGGTCACCGTCACCCGTCGGTGCGGCGACGTGGCCGAGCTCCTCGCGGCGGCCGCGGCGGGCGCGGGCGCCGTCGCACTGGTCTCCGGCGACCTGCCCGGCCTGGACCGGGAGGCGGTCGGCCGGCTGCACGCCGCGGGCGTCCGCGTGGTCGCGCTCGGTGACGACGTCGCGCCGGCGCCCAGGCTGCACGCGCTGGGCGTGGACGCCGTCGTCGAGCGGTACGACGAGGCGCTCCTGCTCGCCGCGGTCCGGGACGCGGCGCCGGTGCCCGCCGCCGCGTCGGCGCCCGGCGCGCCCGACCTCCTGGTGCTGGGCCGCGCGGCGGACGTCGACGACCCGCTCGCCGCGGAGGAGGTGCGCGGGCTCGAGGACGCCGTCGCGGACGACGCCGCGCCCCGCCGCGGGCGCGTCGTCGCGGTCTGGGGCCCCGTCGGCGCGCCGGGACGGACGACGACGGCGATCGAGCTCGCGGCCGTGCTCGGCGGCCTGTCCGGCGGGCGCCGGCGCCACGGTCGTGCCCGGCGCGAGGCGGCATCGGCGGGCACCGAGCACGCGCTGGTCGTGGACGCCGACACGTACGGCGCGTCGGTGGCGGCCCGGCTGGGCCTGCTCGACGACGCCCCGGGGCTCGCGGCGGTCGCCCGCGCCGCGGCGCACGGGTCGCTCGACCTGCCGACGCTGGCCCGGCACAGCCCGGTCGTCGGCGGCCGGCTCCGGGTGCTGACCGGGATCACCCGCGCCGCCCGGTGGCCCGAGCTGCCGGCCAGCGCCGTCGAGGTGGTCCTCGAGCGGGCGCGCGAGCTCGCCGACTGGACCGTCGTCGACTGCGGGCCGCTCCTGGAGGCCGACGAGCTGCTGATGTACGACACCCACGCGCCGCAGCGCAACGGCGCGACGCTCGCGGCGCTTCAGGCGGCGGACGTCGTCGTGGTGGTCGGCGCCGCCGACCCGGTGGGCGTCCAGCGCCTCGTGCGCGGGCTCGAGGACCTGCGCGACGTGCCCGTGCCCGTCTCGGGGGAGCGCGTGGTCGTCGCGAACCGCGTGCGCGCGTCGGCGGCCGGCTCGCGCCCGGAGGCGGCGGTGCGGGACGCGCTGGCGCGCTACGCCGGGGTGGACGACGTGCACCTGGTCCCGGACGACCCCGCCGGCCTGGACGCCGCGCTGCTGGCGGGTCGCACGCTCGCGGAGGAGGCTCCCGGCTCGTCGGTGACCGTGGCGTTCGAGGGGCTGGCCCAGCGGGTGCGGGCGACCGTCGCCGCGGAGGTGTGAGCACCGGGCTGCCGCTCGCGGCAGACTGTGCGCATGCGCATCTACGTTCCCGCCACCCTGGACGAGCTCGAGGGCGCCGCGGTCGCGGCTGCCGGGGCGCGGTGGGACGTCCCCGCCCGCCGCGCGCACGCGGTGACGCCCGCCCTCGCCGGTGAGCTGCCCGACGAGGACGACGAGAGCCGGGAGTACGAGGCCTTCCTCGCCGCGGCGGACGACTCGCTGGCCCTCGTGGCCGCCCGCCGCGCCGCCGTGCCGCTCCGTGTCGTCGTCTCGCTGGACGTCCCGGACGCCGAGGTCACGGTGGCCGACGGTGCCGACGAGCCCAGCGCCGTCGACGTCGCCGCCCTGACCGGCGTGGTCGTCGTCGCGGTCCACGTCGACGAGCCCGAGGCGGCCGAGGACGTGCGCGCGGTGCTCGCCGCTGCTGACGAGGAGCACGACGCCGAGCGCACGGGCGGCGCGGGCGCGACGTCCGAGGAGGCGCTGGACGCGGCACTCCAGCGCGTCACCGACCGCGACCTGCTCTGGTACGACCCGACCGAGATCCCTCAGATCCCGCGCGCCTGAATGCTCTCGGCGACGACGGAACGGGTCAGCCGAGGTAGACGAGCGTCTCGTCGTGGAGCCTGCCGTTGGTGGCCAGCGCGTTGCCGTGCCACGGCCCCGGGGCGCCGTCGAGCGCGGTGAAGCGGCCGCCGGCCTCGGTGACGATGGGCACGAGGGCGGCCATGTCGTAGACCTCGAGCTCGGGCTCGGCGGCGATGTCGGCGGCGCCCTCGGCGACGAGCATGTACGACCAGAAGTCGCCGTAGCCGCGGGTGCGCCACACCTGGCGGGTGAGGTCGAGGAAGCCGTTGAGCTTGCCGTGCTCCTCCCACCCGGACAGGGACGAGTAGGAGAACGAGGCGTCGGCGAGCGTGCTCACGCCGGACACCGACATCCGCGACGCCGACGCGAGCGACTTCCCGGTCCAGGCGCCCGAGCCCTTCGCCGCCCACCAGCGGCGGCCGATCGCCGGCGCCGAGACGAGGCCCATCACGACCTCCTCGCCGTCGGCCAGCGCGATGAGGGTGGCCCACACGGGGACGCCCCGCACGAAGTTCTTGGTGCCGTCGATCGGGTCGATGATCCAGCGCCGAGCGCCGCTGCCGGCCGAGCCGTACTCCTCGCCCACGATCGCGTCCCGCGTGCGCGCCCGGTGGAGCTGGGCGCGGATGAACTCCTCGGCGGAGCGGTCGGCGTCCGAGACCGGCGTGTCGTCGGGCTTCTTCTCGACGTGCAGGTCCACGGCCTTGAAGCGGGACATCGTGATCGCGTCCACCTGGTCGGCGATCACGTGGGCCAGGCGCAGGTCGTCCTCGTACGTGCGCGCGGGCCCGCTGGTCGGGCTGGGAGACGGCTGGGTGTACGACACGCCTCACACGGTAGCGGTACGCCGCGGCCCCCGGGCCCCGGCGCGCGGGGGTGGGACAGAGAGGTCAGCCGCCCAGCAGGGCGAGCAGCTCGGCGGTCGTGCCGCACTCGCCCAGCCGGGGGAAGAGCCGCCCGACGCTGTGCTCGTGGTCCTCGGCCGCTCGGTCGGCCATCGCGTCGGTGACGAGGGAGACGTGGTACCCGTGCTCGTGGGCGGCGCGGGCCGTGGACTCGACGCCGATGCTCGTCGCGATGCCGGTCAGCACGACCTGCGTCACGCCGCGGCGGCGCAGCTGCAGGTCGAGGTCGGTGCCGTAGAAGGCGCCCCAGTTCCGCTTGGCCACGACGACGTCGGATGCCGCGGCGTGCAGCTCGGGGGCGAGGACGTCCCAGCCGTCGGGCCGCGCTCCGCCGCGCGGGGCGTCGGTGCGGCCGGGCACGGCGTCCGCGCCGTCGGGGGCGGCGGTGACGCGCACGAGGACGACGGGCAGGTCGCGGGCGCGGAAGGCGTCGGCGAGCTCGACGCTGCGGGCGAGGACGGCGTCGGCGGCGTGCGGTGCGGTCGGCGCGGCCAGGATGCCGGCCTGCAGGTCGACGACGACGAGCGCGGTGCGGGGGTCGAGGGAGGTGAAGGTCATCAGCGGTTCTCTCCGGGTACGGGTACGGGTGCGGGAACAGGTGCGGGCACGGTGCGGGCGGTCGCGGGGCGACGGCGCAGGGAGCGGTCGACGAGCGTCAGGGCGGCGACCGCGACGGCGCAGGTCGCCATCGCGAGGGCGAGGTCGTGCAGGCCCGCCGTCGTGGGGCCGTCGGCGTAGAGGGCGGCGATGGCCGCCGTGGACACCAGCGCGCCGAGGTACATGAACGTGCGCAGCAGCCCGGACGCGGCGCCGACGGTCGCGGCGTCGGCCTGACGGGCGAGCGCCTTCTGGTGCGCGAGCCCGGCCAGGCCCTGCATGCCGCCGATGCCGACGCCGGCGAGGACGAGCAGCCACGTCGGGCTCTCGGGCCGCACGACGGCGAGGATCGCGCCGCCGAGCAGCAGCGACACCGACCCGACGAGCAGGGCCGTGCGCACGGGGGCACGGCGCCCGGTCGCCGACGCGACCGCGACCGCGACGACCGACGTCGGCAGCATCAGCAGCCCCGCGGCGGCCTCGCTCAGGCCGCGGCCCTGCTCGAGCCACTGCACGTAGCCGAACATGAACGCGTACGTCGCGGTGGCGGTGAGCAGGGCGCGGGCGTACGTGAGCAGCAGCGGCCGGTTCCCGGCGAGCAGCCGCAGGTCGATGAACGGACGGCGGGCGCGCAGCTCGTGCCGCGCGAACCAGGCGCCCGTCACGACGGTGGCGGCGAGCACCCACCAGGGGGTGGCCCCGACGAGGACGAGCATCAGGCTGGTGAGCGCGGCCGCGAAGAGCAGCACGCCGAGGACGTCGAGGCGCGCGGCGAGGCGCGGGAGGTCGTCCGGCGTGCCGTCCCGCATGTCGTCGGGGGTGCGGTCGGTGGCGGTCGTGCGCGGCAGCCGCAGGCCGCCCAGCACGAGGCACGCGACCGCGAGCGGCACGTTGACCAGGAAGATCGCCCGCCAGCCCCCGACGCCGACGAGCAGCCCGCCGAGCGTCGGGCCGACGATCATCGTCACCTGGTTCGTGACGGCGAGGATCGTGAGCACCGCCGCGACGCCGCGGTCCTCGCCGGAGCGGTCGGTGGCGCGCCGCACGAGCCACATCGCCGCCGGGTAGGCGGCGCAGGTGCCGATGCCGAGCAGCGCGCGGGCCAGCACGAGCATGCCGAGCGAGGGGGCCAGCGCGCCGAGCAGCCCGGCGACGCCGACGAGCGCGGCTCCGACCAGGTACGGGCGCCGGGGGCCGACGAGGTCGACCACCCGCCCGACGACGGGCTGGCCCACCGCCGTGACGAGGTAGAGCGCGGTGACGAGCCAGACCGTCTGCGCGGCGGGGGCGCCGAACGCGAGCCCGATGGGCACCAGCGCCACCGCGATCATCGACGAGTTGATCGGGTTGAGCAGCGAGCCGAGCGCCAGCGCCGGGGTGAGGCGCCGGTCGTAGCCGGTCGGGACGCCGGCGAGCGGGGCGTCCCGGCGGGCGGCGGGGTGACGGTGGAGCAGGCTCACGGCCGGTCGGCCTCGTCGGCCTGCTCGTCGGCCTGCGCAGGGTCGAGCAGCGTCCGGTCGAGGATCGCGAGGGCCTCGGTCACGGTGGCCAGCTCCTCGGCGGTGAGGCGCTCGCCCAGGGCTCGCGCCAGCCACTCCTGCCCCGCCTCGCGCCGGCCCTCGACGAACGCGCGGCCGTCGTCGCTGAGCGAGATCACCTGGCGGCGGCCGTCGTCGGGGTCGGGGTCCCGGCGCACGAGGCCGCGCTCGGCGACGACGCCGAGGGTGGCACCGAGGGACTGGGGCCGGACCCGCTCGGCCGCGGCGAGCGCGCCGGGCGACGCCGGTCCGTGCTTGGCGAGGCGGGAGAGCAGCGACGTCTGCGACGGCGTGAGCTCCCGGTTGTCGCTCAGCTCGAGGAAACGGCGGCGCAGCCGCCCGACGAGCGAGCGCAGCTCGCGCGCGGCCGCGGCGGCGCCGGCGACGGGCGTCACGGGATCGGGGGAGGAGGGCACCGCTCCACGGTAGGACTCGTCAGTCCAGACTGACAAGTTGTGCCTGACGAATCGTGGGAACCAGGCGATGGATCAGTCGGCGGAGTGGCGCGCGGTCAGCAGGCGCCGGAACGACGCGACGCGGGCTTCGCGCGCCGGGCGCTCGTCGTCGGACGACGCGGCGAGCCAGTCGTCGAGCGCGCAGTCTGGGGCGTCCGCGAGGTGGGTGCAGCCGCGCGGGCACTCCTCGGCGACCTCGGCGAGGTCCTCGAACGCCTGCAGCAGGTGGTCCGTCTCGACGTGCGCGAGCCCGAACGACCGGACGCCCGGGGTGTCGACCACCCAGCCGTCGTGGTCGCCGTCGTGCCCGACCGGCAGCCGCAGCGCGACCGCCGACGTGGACGTGTGCCGGCCCCGGCCGGTGACGTCGTTGACGACGCCGGTGGCGCGGTCGGCGTCGGGCACCAGCGCGTTGATGAGCGTCGACTTGCCGACGCCGGAGTGTCCCACGAGCACCGACGTCCGCCCGGCCAGGCGCTCGCGGACCGCTTCGACGCTCGCGGGGTCGTCCCGATGCGTGACGACGACGTCGACGCCGATGGGGGTGTACAGGTCCCGCAGGGGGGCGGGGTCCGCGAGGTCGGCCTTGGTGAGGCACAGCAGCACGTCCATGCCGGCGTCGTACGCGGCGACGACGCAGCGGTCGATCATGCCGGTGCGCGGCTCGGGCTGGGCGAGCGCGGTGACCACGACCAGCTGGTCGGCGTTCGCCACCACGATCCGCTCGTAGGGGTCGGTGTCGTCGGCCGTGCGCCGCAGCACCGACGACCGGTCCTGGATCCGCACGATCCGCGCGAGCGTGCCCTCGTCGCCCGACGTGTCGCCGACGACGTCCACGCGGTCGCCCACGACGACACGGGTGCGCGTGAGCTCGCGCGCCTTCATCGCGAGGACGGTGCGCTCGTCGGCGGTGCCGTCGTCGACCACGAGGGTGTACCGGCCGCGGTCGACGCCGGTCACCATCCCGACCTCGGCGTCGGCGTGCTCGGGGCGCTGCTTGGTGCGGGGCCGTGAGCCGCGCTTCGAGGGCCGCGCGTACTGCGCGTGCTCGTCGACGGCGCGGCGGGCCATCAGGCCTCGCCCTCGGTGACGGGCCGGGTGACGGGCCCGGTGGCGGCGCCGACCCCCAGCATCCGCTCCCACATCCCGTCGAAGCCGGGCAGGGTCTTGGCCGTGGTGCCGACGTTCTCCACCCGCACGCCCGGCACCCGCAGGCCCAGGACGGCGGCCGACGTCGCCATGCGGTGGTCGGCGTAGGTGCGGAACAGGCCGCCGTGCAGCGGCCGCGGCGTGATGACCAGCCCGTCGCGCGTCTCCTCGGCCTGCCCGCCGAGCCGGGTGATCTCGGTCGCGAGAGCCGCCAGGCGGTCGGTCTCATGACCGCGCAGGTGCGCGATGCCGCGCAGGCGGCTGGGGGAGTCGGCGAGCGCGGCGAGGACGGCGAAGGTCGGGGCGAGCTCGCCCGCGGCGTGCAGGTCCAGGTCGGCTCCGCGGACCTCGCCCGTGCCGGTGACGGTCAGGGCGTCGCCGTCGAGGCGGGCCTGCGCCCCGAGCCGGGCGAACAGGTCCGGGAGCAGCGCGCCCGGCTGGGTGGTCACCGTGGGCCAGCCCGGCACGCGGACGCTGCCGCCGCCCACGACCGCGGCGGCCAGGAACGGCGCCGCGTTGGACAGGTCCGGCTCGACCCGCACGTCGCGCGCGGCGACCGGGCCGGGGGTGACCTGCCAGATGCCGTCGCGCGAGTCGTCCACCTCCACGCCGACGTCGCGCAGGGTGGCCACGGTCATCGCGATGTGCGGGAGGCTCGGGAGGGTGGTGCCGATGTGCCGCAGCGTGAGGCCGCGCTCGAAGCGGGCGCCGGCGAGGAGCAGGGCCGAGACGAATTGGGACGACGCCGACGCGTCGACGTCGACGGCGCCGCCCGCCACCCGGCCCGTGCCGTGCACGGTGAACGGCAGGTGGGTCGGCGTCCCGCCGTCGGGGGAGGTGACACGCACGCCCAGGCTGCCCAGCGCCGCGAGCACCGGCAGCATCGGCCGCACCCGTGCCTCGGGGTCGCCGTCGAAGCGGACCGGGCCGTCGGCCAGCGCCGCGACCGGGGGAAGGAACCGCATCACCGTGCCCGCCAGCCCGGTGTCGACGTCCACGTCGCCGCGCAGCGGGCCCGGGGTGACGTGCAGGGTGCTCGGGTCCTCGCCCTCGTCGATGCCGGCGCCCAGGGCGCGCAGCGCTCCGATCATGAGGTCGGCGTCGCGCGAGCGCAGCGCCCCGCGCAGGGTGCCCGCGCCGTCGGCGAGCGCGGCCAGCACGAGCAGGCGGTTCGTCAGCGACTTGCTGCCCGGCACCTCGACCGTCGCGTCCAGCGGGCCTGTCGCGACCGGTGCCGCCCAGCCGTCAGCCCCCGGGTCGGGGGCGGCGGGCGGGGCGGCGTGCGGCGGGACGGCGGAGGTCATGGCTCCGAGGCTAGTTCACGGGACGTCTCCGGAGCGGCGCGTCTCGCGGCCCGCCGCGCCTGCCGCCGGAAGGTCAGACCGCCTCGGCGACCTTGGCGCGCAGCTTCTGGGCCTCGGCCTTCGTCGTGGCCTTGACGGCCTCGGCCTTCGCCTCCGCGAGGCGGGTGGCGTGCTCGCGCGCCTGCTGCACGCGGTAGGTCACGCCCGGCCGGCCCTCGAGGTCCACGCCCGCGATGACGGCGGCGCCGACCTTGCCGAGGTCCTTGACGAAGGCCGCGGTGCGCAGGCTGCGCTCGGCGCCCTTGCTGGTGAACGGCTGGTGGGCGACGGCGAGCGGCGCGGTGAGCGCGGCCAGCGCGAGCGCGGCGGTGCGAGGCGTGCGGCCGACGGCGAGCAGGACGCCGGCCGCGGCGGTCACGGCGCCGTGCGCCCGTACCAGGAACCCGAGCTGGCGGTCGCCGAGCGGCTCGGCGCCGACCGCGTCCGTGACGAGCCGGGAGCCCTCGCGGGCGGCGTCCACGTGCTCGGCCGGGTGCAGCACGGCCTGGATCCCGTCGTAGACGAACGGGGCGGCCAGGAGGGGTCGGGCGATACGGCGCAGCAGCATGGGCCCACTGTGGCAGAGCAGACCCGCGCTTGCGCGGCGACCGGCGGGCGCGGCGCGGCCGTGCGTCAGGCGGGCGCGTCCTCCCACCAGTCGTGGTGGGAGCGTGGGGGGCGGCGGGTGCCGAGGCCGTCTCGGCGGACCGTCCGGACGAGGCGGGCGGCGTAGGCGGCCAGGAGCAGGGCGGCGAGGACGAGGATCAGTGCGGTCATGGCAGTAATCCTTCGCGCGTTGCGGTCCTGCCACGAGTGGCAGAAGTGCCAGCATGCGTCGACATCCAGCCATCGACGTGGCAGCATGGGCGACATGATCCGCAAGGTCGCCGCCGTCGTCGTCCCCGGCGTCGCGCCGTTCGAGCTCGGGGTCGCGTACGAGGTGTTCGGCATCGACCGTCGCGACACGGGCGGCCCGTCGTTCGACTTCACGCTCTGCGCACCCGTGCCCGGACCCGTGATGACCAAGGGCGGCTTCCCCGTCGTCGTGGAGCACGGCCTCGAGGCGCTCGACGACGCCGATCTCGTCGTCGCCGTCGCCTACGGCATCGACGACGACGGCGAGGAGGTCCTCCCGCAGGCCTACCTCGACGCGCTCCGGGCCGCCCACGACCGCGGCGCCTGGCTGTTCGCCATCTGCTCCGGCGCGTTCGCGCTCGCGCGGGCGGGGCTGCTCGACGGGCGGCGGTGCACCACGCACTGGATGTACACGGAGCGGCTCGCGGCCGAGGTCCCGACGGCCGACGTCGACCCCGGCGCGCTGTACGTCGAGGACGGGCGCGTGCTCACCAGCGCCGGCACCGCGGCGGGGATCGACGCCGCGCTGCACCTCGTGCGGACCGAGGTCGGCGCGGACGCCGCCCGCGCGGTCGCGCGGCGCATGGTGGTGCCGCCGCAGCGCGAGGGCGGCCAGGCGCAGTTCGTCGTGGACCCGCTCCCGCGCGACGGCGAGTCGCTCGCCGGCCTGCTCGCCTGGATGCGGGAGCACCTCGCCGAGGAGCACACCGTGCCCCGGCTGGCTCGCCGGGCCGCGCTGTCCGAGCGCACCTTCGCGCGCCGCTTCCGGCAGGAGACGGGCACGACGCCGGCCGCCTGGCTCGCGCGGCAGCGGGTCGCCCGGGCGCAGGAGCTGCTCGAGTCGACCGAGGCGCCCGTCGACGAGATCGCGCGACTGGTCGGCTTCGGCAGCGCGCCCGTGCTGCGGCACCACTTCGCCCGCCAGCTCGGCACCAGCCCGGTCTCCTACCGCCGCCGGTTCGCCGCACCGCTGGCGTCCTGACGCGGCTCCCGACCGGGGCGCCGACGGGCGTCCGCCTGGGAATGCGGAGCCCCCTTCCGCGGTTCACACCGACGTGAGCACCCGTACCTCGACGACGGCGACCGCCGTCCCCGCAGCCGGACGCGCGTCCGTGCGGCTGTTCGCCGTCCCGGCCGACGCCCTGACGGCGAACGCGGACGACGCGGTGGTCGGCCCCACGACAGACCTGCACACCCCGTGGATCGGAGGACCCCGCCCAGTGGCTGGACTAGGCTCGTCGGTGATGACCCAGGACCTTGGCCCGGCGAGCGGCGACGCGCCGCACGGGAGCACCCCGGACGGCGAGGAGATCCCCGAGGACACGGAGCGTGCCCCCGAGGGCGAGAGCAGCGCGGCCCGGGCCGAGCGCTTCGAGCGTGACGCCCTGCAGTACCTGGACCAGCTCTACTCCGCCGCCCTGCGCATGACGCGCAACCCCGCGGACGCCGAGGACCTGGTGCAGGAGACGTTCGCGAAGGCGTTCGCCGCCTTCCACCAGTACAAGCCCGGCACGAACCTCAAGGCCTGGCTGTACCGCATCCTCACGAACACGTTCATCAACAGCTATCGCAAGAAGCAGCGCGAGCCGCAGCAGTCCCAGGCGGAGGACGTCGAGGACTGGCAGATCGCCCGCGCCGCGTCGCACACGTCGCAGGGGCTGCGGTCGGCCGAGGCCGAGGCGCTCGACCGGCTCCCGGACTCCGACGTGAAGCGCGCGCTGCAGGAGCTGCCCGAGGACCGGCGCATGGTCGTCTACTACGCCGACGTCGAGGGCTTCCCCTACAAGGAGATCGCCGAGATCATGGGTACGCCGATCGGGACGGTGATGTCCCGGCTGCACCGCGGACGCCGGCAGCTGCGTGAGCTGCTCGCCGACTACGCCGCTCAGCGTGGCCTGGTCCCGGCTCGTGGAGGAGCGTCATGACCGACCCCGTCACCCCCATCCCGCACGACCGGGCCGAAGGGGAGAACGAGTGCGAGCACGCGCTCGTGCACCTGAACGAGTACCTCGACTCGGAGATGACGCCCGAGGACGAGCAGCGGATGCGCGCGCACGTCGCGCACTGCTCGCCGTGCCTCGCCGAGCTGAGCGTCGAGGAGCTCGTCAAGCAGCTCGTCCGTCGCTCGTGCGCGGAGCGCGCCCCGGAGACCCTCCGCGTGCGCATCCACGCCCAGCTGACGGTGATGTCCACCGCCGAGTAGGCCTCACGCCGGTAGTACGACATTCGCCGAGGTAGTTCCGGCAGGAGCCGTGGCCACGGGCCACGCGTCCACCGGAGCTACCTCGGCGAATGTCGTACTACCTCGGCGCGTCAGGCGTTGGGACGCTTGCCGTGGTTGGCGGCGTTGCCCTTGCGGCTACGACGCTTGCGACCGCGCTTGCTCATGGTGGTCTCCTCACGAAAGATGGACGAGGGGTCGGGTCCCATGGTCCCACACCCGAGGCCCGGGGTCGGAATCCGGGGCATCCCCGATCCGCACGGCCTCGGGCTCTGCCAGGGTGGTACCCGTCCCCAGCACACAGCCCGAGCATCACAGGGAGCCTCATGAGCACGGAGTCGTGGGCGGTCGCCGCCCCGCAGACCATCGACGTCGAGCAGGTCACGGGGGTGACGCTGCGCCTGCAGGACGGGCGCGCCGACGTCGTCGCCGACCCGGCCTCGACGGGGGTCCGGATCGAGCTGCTCGAGGTGGGCGCCAAGCCGGTCCAGGTCGTGCGCGACGGGGACCGGCTGCGCGTGGGCTACGAGAGCTCGGTGCTCGACTCCGTGTGGGCGAAGCTGCGCAACCCGCGTCAGAGCGAGCGTGCCGTCGTGCGCGTCGTCGTCCCGGCGGACGGGGCGGTCGACGTCGGCACCCTCGGTGCGGACGTCGAGGTGACCGGGGGCCGCAAGGTCGCGGTGAAGACCGTGACCGGCGCCGTGCGCACGACCGGGACCACCGGCCCGATGTCGCTCAAGACCGTCTCGGGCGCGCTGTCGGCCGAGGAGCACACCGGGGACGTGACGGCGAGCAGCGCGGCCGGGTCGATCGCCCTTGCCGGTGCGCTCGCGCGGGTCTCCCTGAACACCGTGTCCGGGGCCGCGACGGTCACCGCCACCCAGGCGAGCCCGCTGATCACGGCCAAGACGGTCTCGGGCGCGATCGACCTGCGGCTCCCGGCCGGCAGCCCGGTGAACCTCAAGGTGCGCGGGGCGTCCGGCCAGGTCGTGCTCGACGGCTCGGTGCTGCCGAGCGCCGGCGCGACCCTGGTCGTCGACCACGGCGAGCAGCCCGCCGACGGCCGCAGCGCCGCCTACCTGTCCGCGACGGTGACGTCCGCGCACGTCACCGTCGACCGCCGCTGACCGTCGCCCGCCCGGGGCGCCGAGGAGGAGGAGCACGATGACCGCACCGTCGGAACCGTCCGCACCCCACGTCGCCCTGCTGACCGACGCCTTCGGGCGGATCGCCGGGACGGTGCACCGCGTGCTCCGCGGGGCCACGGCGGAACAGCTGACGTACCGCCCCGACCCGGAGGCGAACACAGTCGCGTGGCTCGTGTGGCACCTGACGCGGGTGCAGGACGACCACGTCGCGGACGTCGCCGGCACCGAGCAGCGGTGGACGGCGGGCGGCTGGGCCGCGAAGCTCGCGCTGCCGTTCGACGTCACGGACACGGGTTACGGCCACACCCCCGAGCAGGTCGCGGCCGTGCGCGCCGACGCCGCGCTGCTGCGGGGCTACCTCGACGACGTGCACGCCGCCACGACGGCGTACCTGGGGACCGTGACGGCCGAGGACCTGGAGCGCGTGGTCGACACCCGCTGGGACCCGCCCGTCACGCTCGCGGTGCGGCTCGTCAGCGTCGTCGGCGACGACCTGCAGCACGTCGGCCAGGCCGCGTACGTGCGCGGCCTGGCCGAGCGGGCAGGCGTCTGACGGTCGCCGGCGGTCGCTCGCCGGCACGTCTCACTCGTCGGCGGGCAGCCCCAGCCACGCGTGCCAGCCGGTGTGCAGCACGAGCCACGCCATGAGGCCGTAGCCCGCCTGCCCCGGGTAGGTCGAGCCGTTGGTCGCGAGGTCCGCCAGCCACTGCTCGTGCTGCGCCAGCGGCGTGTACGTGTCGACGTACGGTACGCGGCGCCGGTTGGCGACGTCGGAGAACGCGGCCGAGAGGTCCGCGATGCGTCCGCCGTCCTCCGGCCGCCCCGGCGGCGGCCCGACGACGAACGCCGGGATCCGGCTCGTCTCGGCCACGTCGAGGATGTTCGCGAGGTTGAGCCGCGACCGCGCCACCGACAGCGACGAGTCGACGTCGTGCCGGCCGAGGGCCACGACGAGGCGGTTCTCGCACGTGTCCTCCGGGCCGAAGCGCGACTCCGTCTCCGCCTGCCAGCGGGCGCCGAGCGCCGAGCTGGTCTCCCCGGGCACGG
Source organism: Isoptericola sp. NPDC056605 (assembly GCF_042792795.1). NCBI lineage: Bacteria > Bacillati > Actinomycetota > Actinomycetes > Micrococcales > Promicromonosporaceae > Isoptericola > Isoptericola sp. NPDC056605. The sequence goes on from NZ_JBHTVT010000017.1 coordinate 106,914, forward strand.
CGAGGGTGAACGCCATCGCCGGCCGCCCGAAGCGGGTCCGGGCCATGACGCGCCCCGTCCACCCCAGGGCGCGGGCGTCCCCGACGCCCACGCTGAGCTCGTCGCCCACGACGCAGATGCGCACCTCGGTCTGGGTCACTGAGCCCTCACCGTCCAAGTCCTGTCTCGCAGTTGCGCGGCCATTGTCGCCGCCCGCCCGGCCGCGTCGCAGGATCCCACGCCGCGCGGCTCCCCGAGTAGTCAGGACCACAGCGGGGGAGGCGTACCTGCGGCCCCGACGGGTCAGAGCAGCGTGGCACCCCAGCGCACGACGTGCTCGTCGCCCGGGGCGAGGTGGACGAGGTGCTCGCCGGTGTTGAACGCGTCGGCGACGCAGCTCATCGGCTCGGCGGCGAGGCCGAACCGCTCGTAGCCGGTGATGTGGTCGGCCGAGCAGACCTGCCAGCAGTCCATGGACCCGTCCATCCAGATCGCGGCGGTGCTCCCGTCGGGGCGGCCGAGCCGCGCCCACGACAGCCCGGCGTCGTCGCGGGTGGCACCCGTCCACGCGTCGTCGAGGTCCAGGCCGGCGAGCGACCGCGTGGTGCGCAGGTCGTACCGGCCGGCGACGGGCTCGGTGCCCGTGGGCAGCAGCCGGTCGTCGACGGTGACGTGCGTCGTGGCGTCCAGGCTGACCGTGCAGTCGTCCAGCGTGGCGCCGCCGGTGGACAGCCACGGGTGGAAGCCGACGCCGTACGGCGCGGTCCCGGTGCCGACGTTGCGCGCGCTGACCACGACCTCCAGGCCGGCGTCGGACACGGCGTACCGGGTGCGGAGCACGAGCTGGAACGGCCAGCCCTTCTGTGCGGGAAGGGCGAGCTCGAGCGTCACCGCGTCGTCGGCCACCTCGACGGGCGTCCAGCGGTACCAGCACACCAGGCCGTGCAGCGCCGTCCCGCGGTCGGGTTCGCTCACGGCCACCTGGTGCAGGATGCCGTCGGTCGTGTAGGCGCCGTCGCGCAGGCGGTTCGGCCACGGGGCGAGGACCGCGGCGTTGAAGACGGGGGCCGCCTCGTCCTCGGCGAACGGCACGAACACGTCGCGGCCGGCGACGGTGTACTCGCGCACCATCGCCCCGACCTCGGTGACGGTGGCCCGGTGCTCGCCGGAGGAGATGCGGAACTGCCGGCCCGACGGGGCGGGGACGGCGGGGGAGTCAGCGGTGTTCACGCTCACACCGTAGTCGGCACGCCGGATCGGTGCGGGCGTCGTAGCGTAGGGGAGCCAGATATCTGACGAGACGTCTCCTCGCGCGCGCGAGGGGTCCGCGCCGAGGGTCCGGGGGGCCCGGGGCGCCACCGAACGGGGGAACGATGGAGAAACAGGTGCTCGGCCGCACCGGTCGCATGGTGTCGGTCGTCGGCCTGGGAACCTGGCAGCTGGGGGCGGACTGGGGGACGGTCGACGACGACCAGGCCCGGTCGGTGCTGGATGCCGCGTTCGAGTCCGGCGTGACGTTCTTCGACACCGCCGACGTCTACGGCGACGGCCGCAGCGAGCAGGCGCTGGGCGCCTTCCTCGCCGACCACCGCGACGACGGGATCACGGTGGCCACGAAGATGGGGCGCCGGATGGACCAGGTGCCGGAGAACTACGTCCTGTCGAACTTCCGCGAGTGGACCGACCGGTCGCGCCGGAACCTCGGCGTGGAGACCCTCGACCTCGTGCAGCTGCACTGCCCGCCGACCTCCGTCTACTCCGACGACGAGGTGTACGACGCGCTGGACACACTCGTCGCCGAGGGCGTGACGGCGGCCTACGGCGTCTCCGTGGAGACCGTCGACGAGGCGCTCACCGCCATCGCGCGCCCCGGTGTCGCCACCGTGCAGATCATCCTCAACGCGTTCCGGCTCAAGCCGCTGGAGCAGGTGCTGCCCGCGGCCTCCGCGGCGGGCGTGGGCATCATCGCGCGGGTGCCGCTCGCCTCGGGCCTCCTGTCGGGTCGGTACACCCACGAGACCACGTTCTCGGAGGACGACCACCGCACGTTCAACCGCGAGGGCAAGGCCTTCGACGTCGGCGAGACGTTCTCCGGCGTGCCGTTCGACGTCGGCGTCGACGCGGCCGCCCGTTTCACGGAGCTCGCCGGGTCCGCCCTGAGCCAGGACCTCACGCCCGCGCAGGCGGCCATCGCCTGGGTGTGGCAGCAGCCCGGCGTCTCCACGGTCATCCCGGGCGCGCGCAGCGCCGAGCAGGCGCGGCTCAACGCCGCGGCCGGCGACGCCGGCGTGCTCGGCCCGCTCTTCACGTCCGGCGTGCGCGAGATCTACGACGAGTCGATCAAGGAGCACGTGCACGACAAGTGGTGAGGCCGAGGAAGTACTGATCTCGCCGAGGTAGTCCGAAGGGCGGGCCGCATCAGATGCGGCC
>NZ_JBHTVT010000018.1:0-108179 GCF_042792795.1 Isoptericola sp. NPDC056605
CCTCGCGAGGGGGTGGGAGAGTAGGACGCCGCCGGACACCCATTCACGAAAGGCCCACCCCACACCGGGGTGGGCCTTTCGCATACCCCCGAACACCCAACCCGGCAGCCCGAGGATCTCCCACACCCTGACGGCCACGGGGTTCTGACGGTCCGCCTCGCGGCGTGCCTACCGCTCCTCGACGGACCGGGCGATGCCCGCTCCCGCGCCGTCGGTGTTCCCGTGTCGGCCCTGGCGTGGGCCGGCGGCCTGCCCCGATGGTCGGGCACGGGCGGCGGCGGCGGCACCTTGAAGACCACCGACCCCACTACTCCGTGTCCGTCGCGTCCGCGCCTCACTGGCCGCCTGCACGGCGCGCGGCGGCATCCGGGACGAGGTTTGCTGGTCGGGTCCGTGGCGGGTGAGGGTGTGGCGTGGTGGCATGGGATCGCGGGGAAGACCGCGCGGTGCGCGGGGATCGACAGGGCACGCGATCGCGCCTGAGCGGGTGCCCGAGGGGGTGCCGTGTCCGTGCCTGCCGTCACATCCGGTGAGGGCCGTGCACTCGCTCTTCGAGCAGCGTGGCGTGGGAGAATACCGCTCGTGTCGGCGTCGGAAAGGAAGATCGTGAGCGATTCAGAGCGGGACGGAAACAGGGGCGGTGCGGGGGGTCGCGCATCGTCGTCCCGTGACGGCTCACGCGATCGAGCTCGCGACGGTGGTCGCGGCTCGTCCTCGTCGTCAGGGGCGTCGGGCCGTGGCGATCGCCCGCAGCGCGCGGGTGGTCCGGGCGCGCGCCAGGGCGGGGCACGGCCGGCGGGTGGTGGCTCCTCCCGCGACGGGCAGGGGGCGCCCGGCGGTCGTGGACGCGAGTACCGGGAGAACCGCGCGGGTGGTGCGGAGCGCCGGGGGCGTGCCGACGGCCCCTCGCGCGGCGACCGGGAGCGCACCGGACGGCGGCCGGAGGACGGCCGTGGGTCGGGCGACGCCCGGGGCTCGCGCGACCGCCGTGACGGCGGTGCGCGGGAGTGGCGCGACGACCGCCCCGGCCGGGGCCGCGACCAGAGCCGCGACGGCTACGGCCGACGGGAGGACCGCGGCGGGGCCGCGAACCGTACGGACAGGCGAGACTCTCGGGACCGGGACACCGCCCGCGAGGAGCGTCCCCGTACGGCACGTCGGCCGGGCGGGCACGACGCTCGCGGTGCCGGTGAGGACCGGGCGCGCCAGGGGCGCCGGCCCGATGAGCGCGAGGCTCGCGACGCGCATGGCTCGGGCGAGCGCACCGGACGCCGTCCGGACTCGGGGTACGGCCGCACCCGCGACACCCGCGACACCCGGGACGACCGCCTTCGCGGCCCGCGTCGCGACCGCGACGACGACCGTCGCCCCGCGCGCGGGGACCGGGACGGCAGCGGACGTCCGGACTACCGCTCCGGCGGACGACCGGACGGTGGAGGGCGCGGCCGCTCGGACGGCCAGGGGCGCGCGGCGGGTGCGGGACGACCCGCACGGCCCGCGGCAGGTGCGGAGCGGCGCCCCCGCGTCGTGGAGCCGGAGATCGCCGACGACGCGTCGATGGGTCAGCTCAGCCGCGACGTCCGCGGCCGCCTGCGCGGGCTGACCAAGGAGAACGCCGAGCGCATCGGCCTGCACCTCGTGATGGCGGGGCGGCTCCTCGAGGTCGACCCCGAGCGCGCGTACGAGCACACGCAGGCAGCGGTGCGCCGCGGCGGCCGGGTGGACGTCGTCCGGGAGGCTGCGGGCATCGCGGCGTACCGGACCGGGCGCTTCGCCGAGGCGCTGCGGGAGCTTCGCACGGTGCGACGTCTCAACGGCTCCTCCGAGCACCTCCCGTTGATGGCGGACGCGGAGCGCGGCCTCGGGCGCCCCGAGCGCGCGCTCGCCCTCGCCTCGAGCGAGGAGGCGCGCACGCTCGACGCCGAGGGGCGCACCGAGCTCGCCATCGTCGCGAGCGGAGCACGCAGCGACCTCGGGGAGCACGACGCCGCGCTCGCCGTGCTCGACCGGATCCCCGCTGCCGAGCGGCGCGGCGACCTCGGGCTCCGGGTGCTCCAGGCCCGCGCGGCAGCCCTGGAAGCGGCAGGCCGCGAGGAGGAGGCGGCACAGCTCTTGGCGGGGGTCGACCCGGCCGAGCTCGCGCGCGCCTCCGGCGTGCCGGAGGAGTCCGACGACGTCGTCGTCTACGACACGTACGACGAGGATGCCGTCGACGCGGACGACGCGGCCGCGGACCCCGGCGACGCGGACGACGCGGTTGCCGTCGGCGTGGACGACGACGGCGAGAGGGCTGAGGCCGAGGACGCTGCGGGGTCCGACGTCCCCGGGTCCGACACCGACCGGACGGAGCAGGCGAAGGAGCCCGGGACGGACGCGGGCCAGGCATGACGGCGTCCCTGTCGGGCAGCACGGGCCCCCTCGCAGCGGCGCACGACCTGGCCTTGGTCGACCTCGACGGTGTCGCCTACAAGGGTCACCTGCCCATCCCGCACGCGGCCGAGAGCCTGACGGCGGCACGGGCCGCAGGGCTGCAGCTGGTCTTCGTGACGAACAACGCGTCGCGCGAGCCCGAGGAGGTGGCAGGCCAGCTCACCGGGCTGGACATCCCGACCGACGCGGACGAGGTCATGACGGCGGCCCAGGCGTGCGCGGCGCTGCTGCGCACGCGACTGGAGCCCGGCGCCCGCGTGCTCGTCGTCGGCGGGGCGGGCCTGAGGACGGCGGTCGCCGGAGCGGGCCTGACGGTCGTCGACTCCGCCGACGACGCCCCCGACGCCGTCGCCCAGGGCTACGCGACGGGCCTGGCCTGGAGCGACCTCGCCGAGGCGGCCTATGCGGTCGCCGGCGGTGCCTGGCACGTGGCGAGCAACCTCGACCTGTCGCTCCCGACGGCGCGGGGCTTCGCTCCCGGCAACGGGGCGCTCGTCGGGGCGGTCGTGGCCGCCACCGGGGTCGAGCCGGACAGCGCGGGCAAGCCGTCACCCACGATGTACCGCCTGGCGGTCGACCGGGCGGGTGCGGAACGCCCGCTGGTGATCGGGGACCGCCTCGACACCGACCTCGCGGGTGCCCGCGCCGGCGGCTTTCCCGGCCTGCACGTGCTGACGGGTGTGTCCACGGCGCGGGACGCCGTGCTGGCGGAGCCCGGCCAGCGCCCGGACTTCGTCGGCGCCGACCTGCGCGCCCTGCTCGAGCCGCACCCCCTCCCGGAGCGATCCACCGACGGCTGGTGGACGTGCGAGGGCCGCGCGGCACGGGTGGTGGACGGGGCGTTGGAGCTCGATCGCCGCGGCCCGCACGGGATCGACGTCGTCCGCGCGGCCTGCGCGGCCGCGTGGGACGCCGCGGACCGAGGTGCTCCGGCGGCGGCGTCGACCGTTCCGGAGCTGCGCGCCTGACCGCACGGTCGCGGGGCCCGGGGCACGCCCCGCCGTCGTGCCGCCGCCCGGTGGGCACGGCGGCGGAGGACATCTCGGGAACGGTCGCGACGGACCTGGTCGCGGGCTGTGCGTCGTGCGCTCGACGCCCGCGCCAGCAGGTAGCGTGGACCCGGACCTCGGACGGCGGCACAGCCCGCGCGACCAGCCGCCCCTCGGACCGGCGGTCCGCGCGCACCCGCCCGGGTGCCGGCGACGAGACCACGACCGCGAGCGGCAGGGAGGGACCATGACGCAGGACCAGCCGACGACCGGAGCCGTGCCCGCCGACCCGACGGCCGACCGCGCCACCGGACCCGCTGCCGAAGCTCCCGCCGCGGCCCGGCCGACACCTCGGTCTCCCCGCGCCCCTGGCGCCGATACCGGCCCGCGGACCGGTGTCGACGAGCTAGAGGGCCTGGACGACCTCCCCGTCGCCGAGCACGTGGAGCGGTTCGCCGCGGTGCACGACGCGCTGCGCGCACGGCTCGACGGCGCACCGGACGCCGGGCAGGACGACGGCCCGGCGGCAGGGCCACGGCGTTGACGGCGGTGGCACGCACGGACGTCCGGATGGACGCGGAGCTCGTCCGCCGCGGCCTGGCCCGGTCGCGCCGGCAGGCGGTCGAGCTGATCGACGCGGGCCGGGTACGGCTGGGCGACCGCGTGGTCACGAAACCCTCCGCGCCCGTGCCCGACGGCGCGTCCGTCACGGTGCTCCCGGACCCCGAGGACCAGGCGTACGCGTCGCGCGCCGGCGGCAAGCTGGCCGGGGCGCTCGACGCGCTCGCGGACGACCCCGCCGGGCAGGAGCTGCTGCGGGCGGTCGACGGCGGATGGTGCCTGGACGTCGGCGCGTCGACCGGCGGTTTCACGGACGTGCTGCTGCGCCGGGGCGCGCGGCACGTGGTGGCCCTCGACGTCGGGCACGACCAGCTCGTGCCGTCGCTGCGGGCCGACCCCCGGGTCACGGTCGTCGAGGGGTTCAACCTGCGCGACCTCACGCCGTCCGACCTGGAGCGCGCCCCCGACGTCGTGGTGGGCGACCTGTCCTTCATCTCCCTCGCGCTCGTGCTGGGCCCGCTCGCCGCCGTGCTCTCCCCGGAGGGGCACGCCCTGCTGCTGGTCAAGCCGCAGTTCGAGGTCGGCCGCGAGCGGCTCGGCAGCGGTGGCGTCGTCCGCGACCCGGCCCTGCACGCCGAGGCGGTGCTCGCCGTCGTGCGGGCCGCGGCGGGTTACGGCCTGCGCGCGTGCGCGGTGGTGCCGAGCCCGCTGCCGGGGCCCAGCGGCAACCGCGAGTACTTCTGCTGGTTCCGCCCCGACGGCCAGGCTGCGGCGACGGCCGCCGACACGGCCGAGCGCGCCGTGGCGGCCGCCGTCGCCTGGCAGCCGGGCGCCCCCGACGCGCCGTCGTCCGTCCCGCCCGTCCTGCCCATCGGAGGAGCACAGTGAGCCGCCGAGTCCTCATCGTCACCCACGGGGGCCGCCCGGAGGCCGTGGCGGCGCTGTCCGAGGCCGTGCGCGAGCTCACCGAGGCGGGCTTCGAGGTCGCCCTGCACGACGACGACCTCGCCGAGTCGTTCGGCGACCACATGGCCGCGGCGCGCGCCCGGGAGGGCGTCACGGACTCCGAGGCCGTCATGGTGCTCGGCGGCGACGGCACCATCCTGCGTGCCGCCGAGCTGACGCACGGCACCGGGGTCCCGCTCCTGGGGGTCAACCTGGGGCACGTCGGCTTCCTCGCCGAGAGCGAGCGCGACGACCTGCGCCACGCGGTGCGGCGGCTGGCCGCCCGCGACTACGAGGTCGAGGAGCGCGCCGTCGTCGACGTCGCCGTGCACCTGCCGGGGGAGGAGACCCCCCGGACCGGGTGGGCGCTCAACGAGGCGACCGTGGAGAAGGCGCGGCGCGAGCGCATGGTCGAGGTCGGCATCGCCGTCGACGGTCGCCCGCTCTCGTCGTTCGGCTGCGACGGCGTGGTGATGTCCACGGCGACCGGCTCGACGGCGCACGCGTTCTCGGCGGGCGGGCCGGTGATGTGGCCCGAGGTGGACGGCGTGCTGCTGGTCCCGCTGTCGGCGCACGCGCTGTTCGCGCGCCCCCTGGTGATCGGCCCCCGCTCGACGTACACGGTCAAGGTGCTCGAGCGCAGCCCGGTCCCGGCGGTGCTGACCTGCGACGGCCGGCGACGCATCGACCTGCCGGTCGGGTCGTGGGTGGAGGTGCGGCGGGGCGCGCTGCCGCTGCGGTTCGCGCGGCTCTCGCCCGCGCCGTTCACCGACCGGCTGGTGTCCAAGTTCTCGCTGCCGGTCGTCGGCTGGCGCGAGCTGGCGGCCCAGCGCCCGGACCATCGGGCGCCGGCGCCCGGGCCGGGCGACGACGAGAAGCTCGACGAGCACGACAAGGAGGCGTGAGGTGCTCGAGGAGATCGCGATCGAGAACCTGGGCGTGATCCGCGCCGCCCGGGTGCCCCTGGCCGACGGGCTGACCGTCATCACGGGCGAGACGGGCGCGGGCAAGACGATGGTGCTCACCGGGCTGGGCCTGCTCATGGGCGGCAAGGCCGACCCCGCCGCCGTCCGACCCGGCGCGGACGGCGCCGTCGTCGAGGGCCGGCTCCGCGTCGCCGCGCACCCGGGCGTCGCCGCGCGGGTCGACGAGGCGGGCGGCGAGGTCGACGACGACGGGACCGTCGTGGTGCTCCGCACGGTCGCGGCGGCAGGCCGCTCCCGCGCCCACCTCGGCGGGCGTGGCGTGCCGCAGGCCGTGCTCGCCGAGATCGCGGACGAGCTCGTGACCGTGCACGGCCAGGCCGACCAGCTGCGGCTGCGCACGGCGGCCAAGCAGCGCGAGGCGCTGGACACCTTCGCCGGCCCCGACCACCAGGACGACCTCGACACCTACCGGGCGGCGTGGTCCGAGCGTGCCGGGCTTCTGGCGGAGATCGACGACCTCACCGCGCGGGCCGCCGAGCGCGCCCGGGAGGCGGAGCTGCTGCGGCTCGGCCTGGCCGAGGTGGAGCGCGTGGACCCGCAGCCGGGAGAGGACGCCGAGCTGACCGCACTCGTGGGGCGGCTGGGCAACGCGGAGCAGCTGCGCGTCGCGGCCCAGGAGGCGCACGACGCCGTCGCCGGCGACGACGTGGAGACGGCCGGCAGCGCGGTGGAGGCGGTCGAGCGGGCGCGGCGGGCGCTGGAGGCCGCGGCCCCGGACGACCCGACGCTCGGTGGCCACGCGACCCGGATCGCCGAGGCGGGGTACCTCCTCGCCGACGTCGCGACCGAGCTGTCGTCGTACGTGAACGACCTGCAGGCGGACCCGGCGGGCCTCGAGACCGCGCACGCGCGGCTCGCCGCGCTCACGACGCTCACCCGGAGCTACGGCGAGACCATCGACGACGTGCTGCGGTGGGCGAGCGACGCCGGGCTGCGCCTGCTCGACCTCGACGACGGTGGCGAGCGGCTCGCCGGGATGCGCGAGCGCACGGCCGAGCTGGACGCCGAGCTCGCCGGCGCGGCGGAGCGGCTGACGACGGGCCGCCGCAAGGCCGCGGAGGCGCTCTCGGACGCGGTGACGCAGGAGCTGTCCGGGCTGGCCATGAAGGGTGCGCGGCTCGTCGTCGACGTCGCGCCCGCCGACGAGCCCGGGCCCTGGGGCGCCGACCAGGTCGCGTTCCTGCTCGAGCCGCACCCCGGTGCCCCCGCCCGCCCGCTGGGCAAGGGCGCGTCCGGCGGCGAGCTGTCCCGGGTGATGCTGGCCGTCGAGGTGGCGCTCGCCACCGCGCGCGTGGAGGCGGGCGCGGGATCGGGCCGGGCCACGACGCCCCTGCCGACGTTCGTCTTCGACGAGGTCGACGCCGGCGTCGGCGGTCGCGCGGCGGTCGAGGTGGGGCGGCGCCTGGCGGTGCTCGCGCGCAGCACGCAGGTCGTCGTCGTGACGCACCTCGCCCAGGTGGCCGCGTTCGCGGACTCGCACCTGGTGGTGACGAAGTCCACCCCCGAGGGCGGCGGGGCCGCGGCGGACGACGGCGCCGACCCGGGGGCCGGCATCACGGTGACGGGCGTGCGCGAGGTCACGGACGACGCCCGGGTCCGCGAGCTGGCGCGGATGCTTTCGGGGCAGGAGGAGTCCGCGACCGCCCGTCAGCACGCGGTCGAGCTCCTGGAGTCCTCCACCGTGGGACGATAGGGGCGATGAGAATGATCCTGCGCAAGTCCGAGCGTGCGCCCGACGCCGGCGACGAGAACACCGACGTGACAGGGCCGGCCCGGGTCGGATCGCGGACCAAGGACCTCACGAAGCGTCTGCACGCCGGTGACGTGGCCGTCATCGACCACGTGGACATCGACCGGGTCGCGGCGGACGCGCTGGTGGCGGTCAGCCCGGCGGCGGTGCTCAACGCCGCCCGCTCGACGTCGGGCCGGTACCCGAACGCGGGGCCCGGCATCCTCGTCGACGCCGGCATCACCCTGGTCGACGACCTGGGCCCCGCCGTGATGGCGCTGCCCGAGGGCGCCGCGGTGCGGATCGACGGCGGCACCGTGGTCGTCGACGGCACCACCGTGGCGGAGGGCGTGCGCCAGTCTTCGGAGACCGTCGCGGCCGACATGGTCGCGGCGCGCGAGGGGCTGTCGGAGGAGATCGAGAACTTCGCCGAGAACACGATGACGTACCTGCGTCGCGAGCGGGACCTCCTGCTCGACGGCGTCGGCGTGCCGGACGTGCGGACGAAGTTCGACGGTCGGCACGTGCTGATCGTCGTGCGCGGCTACCACTATCGCGAGGACCTGGCGATGCTGCGGTCCTACATCACGGAGAACCGGCCGGTGCTGGTCGGTGTCGACGGCGGTGCCGACGCGATCATCGACGCGGGCTGGAAGCCGGACATGATCGTCGGCGACATGGACTCGGTGTCCGACCGTGCGCTGTCGTCGGGGGCGGAGATCGTGGTGCACGCGTACCGCGACGGCAACTCGCCCGGGCTGGACCGCGTGCAGGCGCTCGGCGTCGAGCCCGTGGTGTTCCCCGCGACGGGGACCAGCGAGGACATCGCCATGCTCCTCGCCGACGACAAGGGGGCCGAGCTGATCGTCGCGGTCGGCACGCACGCGACGCTGGTCGAGTTCCTCGACAAGGGGCGGGCGGGCATGGCCAGCACCTTCCTCACCCGGCTGCGCGTGGGCGGCAAGCTCGTCGACGCCAAGGGTGTGTCCCGGCTGTACCGCACCCGGATCTCGAACCTGCAGCTCACGCTGCTGTCCCTGGCGGGCGTGGCCGCCGTCGTCGCGGCGCTGTGGTCCACCGCCGCGGGGCAGACGCTCTTCGGGCTGATCGGTGCCCGGATCGACGACCTCGTCTCCTGGGTGGGTAGCCTCTTCGGCGGGTGACGCTGCTGCGCGCCCCCCTGGCATCCCGCCCGACCTGACCCGACCGCCCCGACCTGACCGCCCCGACCTGACAAGGAACCTCTGCCGACCGTGATCGACTTCAGGTATCACCTCGTCTCGCTGATCTCCGTCTTCCTCGCCCTCGCGGTGGGCATCATCCTGGGTGCCGGCCCGCTCCAGGGCACGCTCGGGGACCAGCTCACCGAGCAGGTGGACGCGCTGCGCACCGAGCGCAACACGCTGCGCGAGGAGCTCGGGCAGGCGCAGACCACGGCCCAGGACCAGCGGCGCTTCATCGAGACCGCAGGCGACCAGCTGGTCGCCGGGTCGCTCGCGGGGATGAACGTCGCCGTCGTCGAGGTGGACGAGGTGAGCGACGCGAGCCGGAAGGCCATGCTGGACCAGCTGGAGGCGGCGGACGGCACGGTCGTCGCGCAGGAGCGGCTGGCCGCGTCGTGGACGTCGGCCGACGAGCTGACCATGCGGGAGACGGTCGCGGACGGGCTGCGCGAGAAGCTGCCCGCCGAGGCGGTCGAGGGAGTGATCGACGAGGACTCCGGCCCGGCCGAGCTGCTCGCGGCGTCGCTCACCGTGGCGCTCACCGACGCCGCTCCGGCGGGCGCGGGCCCGTCCTCGTTCAGCGAGGCCGCCCTCGAGCAGCAGCACCTCCTGGAGCAGGTGGGCCTCGTGGAGCAGGTGGCCGAGCCGAGCGCGCCGGCGGACGCAATCCTGCTGCTGTCGGGCGGCGCCACGGTGGCCGACGAGGAGGAGCAGACGCAGGACGCCGACCCGGAGCAGACGGGGATGGGCGCGCTCGCCGCGCTCGCGGGGACGTCCGCGGAGATCGCGGGGACCTCGGTGGTCGCCGGGCCGACGACGCAGGACGGGGACCTGATCGCCACGATCCGCGCCGACGACCGGCTCAGGGATCTGGTGAGCACGGTCAGCGGGGTGGAGCAGACGACGGGGCAGATCGTCGTGCCGCTCGCGATCGCGGCCCAGGACGCCGGCGCCGTCGACCAGTACGGCTTCGAGGAGGGCGCGTCCGTCCTCCCGCCGGTGGTCGAGCAGGGTGAGACGCAGGGGAACGGCTGATGGCGGGCGGTACCGGCATCGGCGCGCTGCTGCGCGGCGCGGCCGTCGCGGCGGCGGGCACGGCGCTCGCCCGGCGCGCGCTCGAGACCGACCCGCCCGGCGGCGCCGCGCGCTGGACCCGCACCAACCACCGCGGGGAACCGGTGAGCATGCTCGAGGGCCCGGCCGTCGCGGCCGGGCTCGTCGCGGGGACCCTCGCGGCGGGCGGCGGACGGGCGCGGACCGGGGCCGCGCTCGCGACCGCCGGTGCGGCCGCGTTCGGGCTCGTCGACGACCTCGCCGAGGACACCAGCACCCGCGTCAAGGGCCTCCGCGGCCACCTGGGCGCGCTCGCCGAGGGGCGCCTCACGACGGGCGGGCTCAAGGTGCTCGGCATCGGCGCGACGGCGCTCGCCGGCGCGGCGGTCGGCACCCGTCGTCGCCCCGGAGGGAGCGCGGCAGGTCACCTGCTGGACGTCGCGGTGAACGGCGCCCTGGTGGCCGGGACGGCCAACCTGCTCAACCTCCTCGACCTGCGTCCCGGCCGGGCGCTCAAGGCGTCCGCGGCCCTGAGCCTGCCCGTGGCGGGCGGCGCGGCCGGCGCGGGGACCGGCGTCGTCCTCGGGGCGGCCGCCGTCGCGGCGCCGGGTGACCTCGCCGAGCGCGACATGCTCGGCGACGGCGGCGCGAACGCGCTCGGCGCGCTGGTCGGTGCGCAGTGGGCGTTCGGCGCCCCGCGCGGGGTGCGCCTCGCCGCGCTGGCGTCGGTCGTCGGGCTCACCCTCGCGTCCGAGCGCGTGAGCTTCTCCGCCGTCATCCAGCGCACGCCGTGGCTGCGTGCCGCGGACGGGTGGGGTCGCCGCCCGGCGGCGACGCCGGACCGGCCGCAGGACCCGGCGCGGGAACCCGCCGCGGGGGAGTGAACCCATGACGTCGCGCCCGGGCGGGCTGCGGGCGGCGACCCAGACGCTCGCCGGCGCCGCCGTCATGATCACCGTCGTGACGGTGGCGAGCCGGCTGGTCGGGTTCGCCCGGTCGTTGGTGCTGTCGTGGGCGGTGGGCACCGAAGGCGTCGGCCCGGCGTACAGCGCGGCCAACCTGCTGCCGAACGTGCTGTTCGAGGTGGCCGCGGGCGGCGCCCTCGCGGGCGCCGTCGTGCCGCTGCTCGCCGGGCCGATCGCGCGGCGCTCCGCACGGGAGACCTCCGGGGTGGCCTCGGCGCTGCTCGGGTGGACCCTCGCGGTCCTCGTGCCGCTCGGCGCCCTGCTCGCGATCCTGGCCGGGCCGATCGCGACGCTGCTCATGGCGGCCAAGCACCCCGAGCTCGTCGACGTCACCGCCACGTTCGTGCGGACGTTCGCGCTCCAGGTGCCCCTGTACGGGCTCGCGGTGGTGCTCGGCGGCATCCTGCAGGCCCACAAGCGGTTCTTCTGGCAGGCGTTCGCCCCGCTGCTGTCCAGCGTCGCCGTCATCGTCGTGTACCTCGTGTTCGTCTCGATGGCGGGCGGGAACCGGGACGACATCGAGGCGATCTCCACCTCCGCGATCGGCTGGCTGGGCTGGGGCACGACGGCGGGCGTCGCCGTGCTCGCGCTGCCCCTCGTGCTGCCGGTGCGGCGGACGGGGACGCGGCTGCGCCCCACGCTGCGGTTTCCGGGCGGCGAGGGTACCCGCGCCCGCAACCTCGCGCTGGCGGGCGTCGGCGCCCTCGTGGCGCAGCAGCTGTCCGTGCTCGCCGTGATGGGCGCGGCCCTGCAGTTCGGGCCGTCGCAGACCTTCCCCACGTACACGTTCGCCCAGCAGGTGTACCTGCTGCCCTACGCCGTGCTGGCGTTCCCGCTCGCGACGAGCGCGTTCCCGCGCCTCGCCGAGCACGTGGCGCACGGTCGCCACGACCGGTTCCGGGGGCTGCTCGCCACGACCACCCGCACGCTGCTCGTGGTGTCCGGGCTGGGCGCTGGCGCGCTGGTCGCCGCGTCGCAGGCCGTGGAGGCGGTGTTCGCGCGCATCGCGAGCGGGTCGGTCGCGGGGCTCGGCGACGCCGTCGCGTGGATGGCGCCGGGGATCGTCGGGTTCGCGCTGATCCTGCACCTGTCGCGGGCGCTGTACGCGATCGACCACCAACGGGTGGCGGTGGTCGTCACGGCGGCCGGGTGGCTGGTCGTGGCCGTGGCGGCGTTCGCGCTGCCCGCCGCGACGGGCGTCCGGGACCAGGCGGGGGTGCTCGCCCAGCTCGGGCTGGCCACGGCGGTGGGCATGACCGTCGCCGGGGCGGGCCTGCTCGTGGCCGTGGGCCGGTACGCCGGGCGCGAGGCGCTGCGGGGCGTCCCACGGACCCTCGTCGTGCTCGTCGTCGCGACCGGGCTCGGGGCGTGGGCGGGGTCGCTGGTGTCGGGCGCGCTGCTCCCGGCGGACGCCGCGATCCTCCCGGCGCTGGGCGTCGGGGTGCTCGCCGCAGTGGTCGGGGGCGTCGTCGTCGTGGGCGGCTTCCTGCTGGCCGACCGGTCCGCCGTGACGGGGATCGTGCGGCGCCGCGGCCCCGCGCCGTCGGACGAGCCGGCCGAACCGGCCGACCGACCCGCGGAGTGACCAGACACACCGCGGGGCCCGCGTGCCGCCGTCCGACCCGCTGTTAGGATGGAGTTCCGTGGCCGACACCGCGAACAGACTCCAGCCCCGCTCCTCCAGCCGTACGGGTGCCACGCACCAGACGCGGCATATCTTCGTGACGGGCGGTGTGGCCTCGTCTCTCGGCAAGGGACTCACCGCCTCCTCGCTCGGGCGCCTGCTGCGCTCGCGGGGCCTGCGGGTCACGATGCAGAAGCTCGACCCGTACCTCAACGTGGACCCGGGCACGATGAACCCGTTCCAGCACGGCGAGGTCTTCGTCACCGAGGACGGCGCCGAGACCGACCTCGACATCGGTCACTACGAGCGGTTCCTCGACGTGGAGCTGCCGGCCTCCTCGAACGTCACCACCGGTCAGGTCTACTCCCGCGTGATCGCCAAGGAGCGCCGCGGCGAGTACCTCGGCGACACCGTCCAGGTGATCCCGCACATCACGGACGAGATCAAGTCGCGCATGCGTGACCAGGCTGGCCCCGACGTCGACGTGATCATCACCGAGATCGGCGGCACCGTCGGCGACATCGAGTCCCAGCCGTTCCTCGAGGCCGCGCGCCAGGTGCGGCACGAGCTCGGCCGTGACGACTGCTTCTTCCTGCACGTCTCGCTCGTGCCGTACATCGGCCCGTCGGGCGAGCTGAAGACCAAGCCGACCCAGCACTCGGTGGCCGCCCTGCGCTCCATCGGCATCCAGCCCGACGCGATCGTGCTGCGGGCCGACCGCGTGGTCCCGGAGTCGATCAAGCGCAAGATCGCGCTCATGTGCGACGTCGACAACGAGGCCGTCGTCAACGCGGTCGACGCGCCGAGCATCTACGACATCCCGCGCGTGCTGCACGCCGAGGGCCTGGACGCCTACGTCGTGCGCCGCCTCGACCTGCCCTTCCACGACGTCGACTGGGACGGCTGGAGCCAGCTCCTGGAGCGCGTGCACGAGCCGGAGCACAACGTCGAGATCGCGCTCGTCGGCAAGTACATCGACCTTCCCGACGCGTACCTGTCGGTGACCGAGGCGCTGCGCGCCGGCGGCTTCGACAACGACGCGAAGGTGGGCGTCCGGTGGGTGGCCGCCGACGACTGCCAGACCCCCGAGGGCGCGCAGGAGGCGCTGGAGGGCGTCGACGCGGTGCTGGTGCCCGGCGGGTTCGGCGTGCGCGGCATCGACGGCAAGGTCGGTGCCCTGCGCTGGGCGCGCGAGAACCTCGTGCCGACGCTGGGCATCTGCCTGGGCCTGCAGTCGATGGTCATCGAGTACGCGCGCAACGTGCTCGGTCTCGAGGACGCCTCGTCGACCGAGTTCGACCCGAACAGCACGCACCCCGTCATCGCGACGATGGCCGAGCAGCTGGCGATCGTGGGCGGCGACGGCGACCTGGGCGGCACCATGCGCCTCGGGGCGTACGACGCCCACCTCGGAGCGGGTTCGGTCGTCGCCAAGGCGTACGGCAGCGAGCGGGTGTCGGAGCGCCACCGCCACCGGTACGAGGTCAACAACGCGTACCGCGCCCAGCTCGAGGAGGCCGGCCTGGTGTTCTCGGGCACGTCCCCCGACGCGCAGCTCGTGGAGTTCGTGGAGCTGCCCGCGGACGTGCACCCGTACTACGTGAGCACCCAGGCGCACCCGGAGTTCAAGTCGCGCCCGACCCGCTCGCACCCGCTCTTCTCCGGGCTGGTCGCGGCGGCGCTCGAGCGCCAGGGCGCGTGACGGCGCCCGACGGCGCACCGGGGGCCGGCCCGTCCGTCGTGGACGAGCCTTTCCCGCGGCCGGTGCTGCGGCACGAGGTGCTGCAGCACGGCCGCATCGTCGACCTGGTGCGCGACGACGTCGACCTCGGCGCCGCGGGCACGGTGACCCGGGAGTACGTGGTGCACCCGGGCGCGGTCGCGGTCGTCGCGCTCGACGACGCCGACCGGGTCCTGCTGCTGCGGCAGTACCGTCACCCGGTGCGGGCGCGGATGTGGGAGGTCCCGGCCGGGCTCCTCGACGTCGACGGCGAGCCCCCGGCGGAGGCGGCCGCCCGCGAGCTCGCGGAGGAGACCGACACCACCGCGGCGCGGTGGCACGTGCTCGCCGACTTCGCGTCGTCGCCCGGCAGCAGCGACGAGGCGGTGCGCGTCTTCCTCGCCCGCGGCCTCGGCCGGGTGCCCGACGCCGACCGGCACACGCGCACGGGCGAGGAGTCCGAGATCGAGCTCCGGTGGGTGCCGCTGGACGAGGCGGTCGCCCGGGTGCTCGACGGCAGCCTGCACAACCCGTCGGCCGTGGTGGGCGTCCTCGCCGCGGCGACGAGCCGTGCGGGCGGGTGGGCGTCGCTGCGGCCGGCGGACGCCCCCTGGCCCTCGCGGCGGGGCGCCTGAGCGGCCGGTAGGCTCCACAGGCGTGCGTGACGCCCTCGACCCCGCTGCCGCTCCCGACGACGCGCCGGCGGGCGCGCCCGGGGTGCGGGTCCTCGGCCCGGTCCGGGTCGCGGGTCCGGACGGAGCCGAGCGCGCTCCCCGCGGGGCCCGTGCCGCGGCGCTGGTCGCGCTCCTGGCCCTCGCCGGGCACCGGGGCGTCTCCTCCGGCGCCCTCGTCGACCGGCTGTGGCAGGAGTCGCTTCCCGGCGACCCGCGGGCCGCGCTCCAGAACCTCGTCTCGCGGCTGCGTGCGGTCGCCGGCCGCGGTGTCGTGCGCGCGACCGAGACCGGCTACGCCCTGGGCGTCACCTCCGACCTGGACCGGGTGCGCGACGGGCTGACCCGGGCGCGCCGCGAGGTCGTCTCGGGGGACCCGGCGGTCGCCCAGGCGACCGCGGAGGACGCCCTGCGCCTGTGGGCCGGCACGCCCGGCGGCGACCTCGAGGGCGGCGAGTTCGCCGACGTCGCGCGCGAGCTGGCGACCGTCGCGCAGCGCTGGCGCGACGAGCTCCGTCTGGTGCGTCGTGACGCGGCCGAGGCCGCGGGCCAGCACGCCGTCGTCGCCGAGGCCGCCGGGGCGGACGTCGCCGCGGACCCCACGGACGAGGACGCCGCCCGCGCGCTCATGGGGGCCCTGGGCGGGCTCGGCCGGCCGGCGGAGGCGCTGCGCGTCTTCACCCGCCTGCGGTCGGTCCTGGTGCGCGAGCTGGGCAGCGAGCCCGGCCCCGCCACCGTCGCGCTCTACGAACGCCTCGCCGCCGACGTCGCCGGGGACGGCACGCCGGCGGTGCCGTCCCCGGCCCCGCCCTCGGCCGTGCCGACCGGCGCGGGGGGAGCGGCCGCGGCGCCCGCCCGGGCGCCCGCCGGGACGGCCCGCGGCCTCCGGCGCTACCCGACGCCCCTGCTGGGACGCGAGGCCGACGTCGCCGCCGTCCGCGACGCCCTCGGGACGGCGCGGCTCGTCACGGTCCTGGGGCCGGGCGGGCTGGGCAAGACGCGGCTCGCGCAGGAGGTGGCGCGCCGCGCGGTCGACGACACGGGCCTCGTGGTCGTCGTCGAGCTGGTCGGCGTGCGCTCCGACGACGACGTCGTCCTGGCGCTCGCCGACGCGCTGGGCGTGGCGCCCGGCTCGAGCACCCTGCGCCTGGCCGACCGGCTCCAGGCCGGCGACCTGGCGAGCCAGGTCGCCGCGCGGCTGCGCGACGCCGACGCGCTCGTCGTCCTGGACAACTGCGAGCACGTCGTGGAGGGGGCCGCCCGGTGGGCCGGCACGCTGCTGGACGTCTCGCCGCGGCTGCGGGTGCTGGCCACCAGCCGGACGCCGTTGCTGCTGGAGGAGGAGTCGACGTACGCGCCCGCGCCGCTCGGTGCCGACCCGGACGGCGAGGACGGCGGCCCCGCGGTGCGGCTGTTCGTCGAGCGGGCCCGCGCGGTGCGCCCTGACGCCCTGCTGGACCGCGCGGCCGTCGCGCGCCTGTGCGACCGCCTGGACGGCCTTCCGCTGGCCATCGAGCTGGCGGCCGCGCGCGTGCGGACCCTCAGCGTCGCCGAGGTCGAGGCGCGGCTCGACGAGCGGTTCGCCCTGCTCCGGGTGCGCGACCGCTCGGTGCCCGACCGGCACCGCACGCTCGAAGCCGTGCTCGACTGGAGCTGGAACCTGCTCACGGCCGGGCAGCAGGCGCTGTGGCGGCGTGCCGCGACGCTCCCCGACGGCTTCTCCGCGGAGGCGGCGCGCGCCCTGCTGCCCGGCGTGCCCGGGTGGCAGGTGGACGACGACGTCACGGCGCTGGAGCTGCAGTCGCTGGTGCGCGTCGAGGAGGCCGACGGCGCCACCCGGTACCGGATGGTCGAGACCGTGCGGGAGTTCGGGCTGCTGCGGCTCGCCGCGGCGGGGGAGGAGGCGGCCGCCGACGCGGCCGTGCTCGCGTGGTCGCTGACGGTGTCCCGGCGGTGCGCCTCCCGGATGCTGAGCCCGCGCCAGCGCGACGCCGTCGCGGAGCTCGGCCGGGAGCAGGAGAACCTGCTGTTCGCGGTGCGGCGCGCGATGGAGCTGGGCCGGCCCGACGCCGTGGTGCACGGCTTCGTCGGCCTGCTCGGCACCTGGGCCGTGCGCGGCGCGGAGGAGCGCGTCATCGGTCTGGTGCCCGGGGTGCTGCACTCCCTCGAGGGGTGGGCGGTGCCCGAGGAGCATGCGGACGCCACGGCGATCGCGCTCGAGGCGATCGCGGCGGCGTCGGTCTTCGGCGTCCCCGGCGAGGCGGCGCGCCCGCTGGCGCGCCTGCGGCGGTTGCTGCGTACGAGCGGGTCGGTGGGGTCGCGCACGCGAGAGCTCGCGGACCTCGTCCTGGCCAGGACCCCCGAGGACGTGCAGGTCGTGCTCACCCGGCTCCAGGGGTCGGACGACGGGTACACCGCCCTGCTGGGGCACATGTTCGAGGCGCAGCAGCGGGAGAACGACGGCGAGATCGCGCGGGCCGTCGAGCTCGCGCGGGCGGCGCACGACGTCGCGCGCGGGATCGACGACGCCGCGGCGTCGGCCATGACGGCGATGGTCCTCGCGTCGTTCCTCGCGGAACGGGGCGAGTCGGCCGAGGCGGTCCGCTGGGTCGCCGCCGCGAAGCAGGGCGTGATCGCGATCGGGGCGGAGGAGATGCAGTGGCAGGTCCGCTGGATCGAGCTCGGCGCCGCGCTCACCCTCGGTGATCTCGGCTCGGCCGAGGCCGTCGTCGCGTCGATGGTCCCCACCGTCGAGGGCGCGCACGGCGGGCGGGAGGCCCAGGCCCGCGGCGTCGTCGAGCTCGGTCGCGGCGAGCTGGCGTGGGCACGCGGCGACCGCACGGCGGCGCTCGCGCACCTCGCGCGGTCGCTGGAGACGTTCGGCGCGGGACAGCCGGAGGGGGACGCCGCGCCGTGGTTCCTCCTGCTGGCGTCGGCCACTCTGGTCCGGCAGGTGCAGGCAGGGGCCGACGAGGCCGGCCTCGCGCGCCGGATCGTCGACGTGGGTCGGAAGGTGCGCGGCGGCGGGCGCGGCTTCGTCGACCGGCCCGTGCTGGCGACGTCGTCGGTCGGCGTCGCGTACTGGGCCTGCCTCGTCCCCGCGGGGTCGGGCGACCTGGACCCCGGGCGGGTGACGGAGGGCGTCGAGCTGCTGACGATCGCCGGCCTGCTGGGGGCGCGTCAGGACCTGCCCGCCCTGCGGCTCGACGCGCTGCGCGCGGAGGTGGTCGACGCCCTCGCCGCGCACGGCGCGGACGTCGTGCGCGCGGGGGAGCGGCGGGCCGAGGCCCTCGACCGCGGCGACCTGGTGGCGCGCGCGGACGAGCTCCTGGTCCGCCTCGTGGGGGAGGTGGACCAGGAGCAGGGGCACCACGGGCCGGATCAGGCCTTCTTCATGTAGCTCCGCACGGCGAGCGGGGCGAACACCGCCACGACGACCGCGCAGCTCAGCAGCGCGATGCCGACCTGGCCGGTCACGCTGCCGGTGCTGGCGAGGTCGCGCACCGCCGTCACCAGGTGCGACACGGGGTTGACGTTGACGAAGCCCTGCAGCCAGCCGGGCATCGTGTCCACCGGGACGAACGCGTTGGACAGGAACGTCAGCGGGAAGAGCACCAGGAACGAGATGCCCTGGACGGACGACGCGGAGCGGCCGATGACGCCGAAGAAGGCGAAGATCCAGCTCAGGGACCACGCGCAGACGATGACCAGCAGGCCGGCGAGCAGCACGCCGCCGACGCCACCGCCCGGTCGCCAGCCCATCACGAGGCCCATGACGATGGTCAGCGTCGTGGCGATGAGGTAGCGGACGAGGTCCGCGACCAGGGCACCGGCGAGCGGGGCGATGCGGGCGATGGGCAAGGACTTGAACCGGTCGAACACGCCCTTGTCCATGTCCTCGCGCAGCTGGGTGCCGGTGACGGCGGAGGCCGTGATGACGGTCTGCACGAGGATGCCGGGGATGATGACCGGCAGGTAGGCCGCGATGCTGCCGGAGATCGCCCCGCCGAAGATGTACGTGAACATCAGGGTGAAGATGATCGGCTGCACCGTGACGTCGATGAGCTGCTCGGGCGTGCGGCGGATCTTGATGAGGCCGCGGCGCGCCATGGCGAGGGAGTCGGACACGGCCTGTCCGACGGTGACGCGGTTGCGCAGGGTGCGGTCGGCGCCGGGGACGATGCGTCCGCCGCGGACCTGCGCCGGCGCGGTGGTGAGGGTGGTCATGCGGAGATCTCCTCGAGCTCGGGGGAGCCGGCGGCGGCGCTCGCGGACCGGTTCGTCGCGGACTGGTCGGTGGCGTCGTGGCCGGTCAGGGTCAGGAACACCTCGTCGAGGGTCGGCTTGTCCATCGACAGGCCGTCGAGGTCGATGCCGGCGCCGCGCAGGCGGACCAGCAGGTCGGTCACGCGGGCAGGGTCGGCGACGGGCACGGTGAGGCGTCGGGCCTCGGGGGAGACCGTCGCCGCGACGCCGAGCACCTCCTGCACCGCCACCTGGGCGGCGGGGGCGTCGTCGGGGCGCACGAGGGCGAGCTGCAGGGACTGCTGCCCGACCGACGACTTGAGCTCGTCGGCGGTGCCCTCGGCGACCACGCGGCCGCGGTCGATCACGGCGATGCGGTCGGCGAGCTGGTCCGCCTCGTCGAGGTACTGCGTGGTGAGCAGCACGGTCGAGCCCGTCGCGACGAGGCGGCGGATGGTGTCCCACATCTGGGCGCGGGTGCGCGGGTCGAGGCCCGTGGTGGGCTCGTCCAGGAAGAGCAGCGGGGGCTGCGCGATGAGGCTCGCGGCCAGGTCGAGGCGGCGCCGCATGCCGCCGGAGAAGTTCTTCAGCGGGCGCGCGGCGGCGTCGGTGAGGCTGAACTCCTCGAGCAGGTCGCGGGTGCGTCGCGTCGCGGCGGAGCCCTTGAGCCCGTTGAGCCGGCAGAACAGCAGGAGGTTCTCGGTGGCGCTGAGCGTCTCGTCGACGGACGCGTACTGCCCCGTGACGCCGATGAGCTGTCGCACGACGAACGGCTCGCGCGACACGTCGTGGCCGAAGACGGACGCCCGGCCGGCGTCGGGCCGCAGGAGCGTCGCGAGCATGCGGATCGTGGTGGTCTTCCCGGCGCCGTTCGGGCCGAGGACCCCGTAGACCGTGCCGGTGGCGACCTCGAGGTCGACCCCGTCCACGGCGCGGTTGTCGCCGAAGGTCTTGACGAGGCCCTCGGCCTCGATCGCGGTGGTGGTCATGGCACCACCGTGCGGGGTGCCGCTCCCAGCGTGCTGTCACGGCGCTGTCACGCGCTCGCACGCCTGCCGTCGGCGCGACCTACGGCACCTGCCAGGGCAGCGCGGCCACCCGGCGCCGGATCTCCTCCACGGGCCTCGTCGCGTCCGGGAGGTCCACCCCGTCGACCGAGGCGACGGCGACGATGCCGATCGAGTTGACGAGGAACGCCCCCGCGAAGCGGCCCAGGTCGTCGACGTGCACGGCGGCGGTCCGGGACGGCGTCGTCTCCTCGACCAGGGCGAGTCCGGTGCCGCGCAGGTGCGGGGCGTCGGGCCAGGTCACCTCGCCCGCCGGCCCGAGGAGGCCGACGTTGGCGATCGTCGACTCCGCGACGGCGCCGTCCGGGCCGACGAGCAGCGCGTCGTCGTAGCCCTCGCGCCCCACCTGCCGCGCCCACTGGGCCTGCGCGAAGCCGCCCAGGTGCTTGAGGTGCGCGAACGGGCGCAGGTACGGCACGGAGCGCAGGCGCTGGGGAAGGGCGGGCGGACGGCGGGGGTCGGCCACCTGCACGGCGACGTGGTCCGGGTCGCGCAGCACGACCCGCACGGAGGCGTCGGCCCGCCCCGCGAGCGCGTGCCGCACGAGGCGGCGGACCCGGTCGCCGTCGAGCCCCTGCCCGAAGATCTCGCGGTGCGCGGCGTCGAGCCGCGCGAGGTGGTGGCTCAGTCCCTGCACGCCGCCGCCGCGCACCTGCATGGCGGTGAAGTGGCCGTCGGTGGACACGACCTGCTCGGCCGTCGCGGGGCGGCCGTCGACCTCGATGTGCACGGCGCCACGGTAGCGCGGCGGCCCGGGGACGCCGGGCGTCAGGACCGGGTGCGCAACTGCAGGACGGCGTTCGCGGTGGCCCAGGCGAGGCAGCCGGCGCCCACGAGGTGGAAGCCGACGAGCAGCTCGGGCAGGCCGGTGAAGTACTGCACGTAGCCGATGAGACCCTGCGCCAGGGTGACGGCGAGGAGCAGCCACGCGCCCTTGCGGGCCGCGGCGACGCGCGGGCCGGCGGCCGCGCGGTGCAGCAGCACCAGCAGCACGACGAGCGTGACGAGGAACAGCCACACGGACTCGGAGTGCGCCCGGGTCATGGTCAGCGGGTCGAGCGCCAGCCGGTACCCGACCGTGTCGTCGCCCGAGTGCGGGCCGGAGCCCGTGACGAGCACGCCCAGCGTGACGACCGGGATGAGCAGCAGGCCGAGCAGGGCGCCGACCGTCGCGACGCCGCGGCCCGCGACGCGCTGCGGGGGGCCGTCGCCCTCGCCGTGCCGGTGCAGCAGGTACGCGCTGAACCACACGAGCGCCACGGAGACGCCGAAGTGCAGGGAGACCCAGCCCGGGTGCAGGTGCAGCAGCACCACGATGCCCCCGATGACCGCCTGGGTGAGCACGCCCGCCAGGGGCACGATGCCGAGGGCACGGTAGGACTCCGACCGGCGGCGGTCCGTCCAGACCAGGAGCAGCACCATGACGCCGATGACGCTCAGCACGCCGGTCATGGTCCGGTTGCCGAACTCGACGAACGAGTGGATCGAGGACGCCTCGTGGAACACGGGGGTGAAGTGCCCCGGCTCGCACATGGGCCAGGTGGAGCAGCCGAGCCCGGAGTCGGTGAGCCGCACCGCGCCGCCCGTGCCGATGACGAGGATCTGCCCGATGACGTTCGCCAGCAGCACGCCGCGGGTCCAGGGGCGGAACCGGGCGAGGCGGTCGGGGCGGTCGGTCTGGTCGGGCGTGGCGCCCGCGCCCGCCTCGGGGGCGGGCGCGGCGGGGCTCGGCGAGGTCACGGGTCCACGCTATCCCTCGGTCCGGGCCCCTCGGGCGGCGACGGCCGCCCCGCGATGTGACGTTGGCCCGGTCGGGTCAGCGTCCGGTCACTGCCACCGGAAGAAGCGGGCCGCGGCCCATCCGAGCAGCGCGGTCCAGGCGGCGAGCACCACGAGGGCGAGCGCGGGGACGCCGGTGCCGAGCAGAGCGCCGCGCATCGCCTCGCCGAGCGCCCCCGAGGGCAGGAACGTCGCGAGGTGCTCGAGCGCGCCGGGGAGCTGCTCCGGCGGCACCAGCAGCCCGCCGCCCACGACGAGGAGGACGAGGACGAGGTTGGCGAGCGCCAGCACGCCCTCCGCGCGCAGCGTGCCGGCCAGCAGGAGCGCCAGCGCGGTGAAGCACGCCGTGCCGAGCAGCCCGACGCCCACGGCCGCCAGGATCCCGCCCGCCGCGGGCTGCCAGCCCAGCGCGAGCGCGACCGCGCCGATCACCACGACCTGCACCACCTCGACCGCCAGGACGCCGAGCAGCTTGCCGGCGAGGAGCCCGCCGCGGCCGAGGGGCGTCGTCGCCAGCAGCCGCAGCACGCCGTTACGACGGTCGAACGCGGTGGCGATGGCCTGCGAGGTGAACGCCGTCGAGACGCAGGCGAGCGCGAGGACGCCCGGCGTCACGAAGTCGATGCGGGCCAGGCCGCCGGTGTCGATCTCGACGACGCTGGTCCGCGTCAGGCCGAGGAGCACCATGACCGGGAGCACGATCGTGACGAGCAGCTGCTCCCCGTTGCGCAGCACGGCCCGGGTCTCGAAGCCTGCCTGCGAGAGCACGCGCCGCCAGGCGGGAGCCGCGACGGCGGGGGCAGGGCCGGTGGTGGTGGTCATCGCAGGTGCCGTCCCGTCAGGTCGAGGAAGACGTCCTCGAGCGTGCGCCGGCCCACGGTGAGCCGGCTCGCGAGGACGTCGTGGTCGGCGAGCCACGCGGTGAGGGCGGCCAGGGTGCGCGGCCCGACGGGACCGGCGACGACGTACGAGCCGGGCTGCGGCTCGGTCACCGCCCAGGGCCCCCGCTCGCCGACCGAGCCGGACGACGAGCCGGACGACGAGCCGGACGACGGGTCGAGCGTGGCGTCGAGGGCGCCCACGACGGCGGCCGGGTCCAGCCCCGCGACGGCGTCGAACCGGAGCGTGCGGTCGTCCTGCGCGTCGGGGGAGAGGAGCTCAGGCACGCTGCCGCTCGCGATGACGCGGCCGTGGTCGACGACGTGCACGCGGTCGGCGAGGTCCTCGGCCTCGTCCATGAGGTGCGTCGTGAGGACGACGGCGGTGCCCTCGTCGCGCAGCTCCCGCACGAGGTCCCAGACGGCGTGCCGGCTCTGGGGGTCCATGCCCGCGCTCGGCTCGTCGAGGAAGACCACCTCGGGCCGTCCGACGACCGCCGCCGCGAGGGACAGCCGCTGGCGCTGACCGCCGGACAGCCGACGCACCGTGGTCCGGGCGAACGAGCCGAGGCCGAGGCGCTCGCCGAGCTCTCCGAGGTCCCGCGGCGCCGCGTACATGGAGGCGACGTGGCGCAGGACCTCGCCGGCGCGGGCGCCGGTGGGCAGGCCGCCGTCCTGGAGCATGACGCCGACGCGGGGGCGCAGCGCGCGCGCGTCGGCCACCGGGTCGAGGCCGAGCACGCGCACGGAGCCGCCGTCGGGGTAGCGCAGCCCCTCGCAGCACTCGACGGTCGTGGTCTTGCCCGCGCCGTTCGGGCCGAGCACGGCCGTGACCGCTCCGGCGTCGGCGACGAGGTCCAGGCCTGCGACGACGTCGCGCCCGTCGTAGCGTTTGACCAGGCCCCGCACGCGGACGGCGGCCCCGGCGACGGGGTCGACGGAGCCGGCGCGCAGGTCCTCGGCAGAGTGCGCGGACGGCGTGACGCCGTCCGCGCCCGATGGCGCGATCGAGGTGGGCACCGGAAGATTCTACGGACGTCGCCCGGCCGGGTGGCGCACGCTCGTACGACTCGAGGAGCAGGACGGACATGACCTTCTACGCGTTCACGCCGCCCCAGGACGTCGCCGCGCTGGCGCGGCGGCTCTGGTACTGGCCGGTGGTGCGGGGCGTGCTCGCGCTGCTGTTCGGCCTGCTGGCGATCTTCCTGCCGGACAAGACGCCGACGGTGCTGGTCCAGGTCTTCGGGGTGTTCGTGCTGGTCGACGGCCTGGTGAGCATCGTGGACGGGATCCGCCGGCGCGGGACGTCCGCGGGCTCGGTCAACACGGGCATCGGGATCGTGGCGCTGGTCTTCGGCGCGCTCCTGCTGCTCCTGCCCAAGGTGTTCCTCGGCGTCGTGCTGATCCTCGTGGCCATCTGGGCCCTGATCTTCGGCCTCCTGCAGCTCTTCGTCGTGCCGGCCATGCGGCGGCGCGGCGGGGCGTCGTGGGTGTGGAACCTGCTCGCCGGCCTGCTGCTGGTGGCGCTCGCGGTGGTGTGCTTCGCCAACCCGCCGAAGGCGATCGTGGGCCTGTCGATCGTGATCGGTGTGTTCGCGGTGGTCATCGGGATCGTGATGGTCGCCCTCGGGATCAAGCTGCGCCAGCTCGGCCGGCAGGGGCCCGGCGGGGGCGCGGGCGGCCGCCCGGGCGAGGTCATCGAGGGGCGCATCGTCACCGACGAGTGACGTTCGCGACACCGGGGCTCCTGGGGCCCCCGGTGAGGCTTGCCTTGCTTGACATCCTGGATTACGCAACAAGGATGTTCCCTATATCGACGTCGTTCCCGGTGGTCGAGGTCTGCAGTGGGAGACCCGCCCCCGGGTGGTCCACGAGCCGGATGGGGGGATGAGCGCATGCCGACGAGCACGACCGCCCGCACGCCCGCGCGCCGTGCCCCCGTCGCCCCGGTGATCCTCGACGGCGTCCCCGAGACCGACGGCACCACCCGCCGTCGCGTCCTGGAGCTCGTCGCCGGCGAGGGCCCCGTGACGGCGGGAGAGCTCGCCGACCGTCTCGGCCTCACCTCGGCCGCCGTCCGCCGCCACCTGGCCTGTCTCGAGGAGGACGGCACGATCGCGGTGCACGCCGGACCGTCGTCGGGCCGCAGGGGCCGCCCCGCCCGCCGCTACGTCGTCAGCGCGCGCGGCCAGTCCGACCTCGCCGGCGGGTACTCCGAGCTCGCGGCGCAGGTCATGCGCTACCTGCGCGAGATTGGGGGCACGGACGCGGTCGCGCAGTTCGCCGCCGACCGGTACGACGCCGTCGTCGCGCGGTACGCGCCCCGCCTCACGGCCACCGACCCGCAGGAGCGTGCGGCCCAGCTCGCCGACCTGCTCTCGGCCGACGGCTACGCCGCCTCGGTCCGCCCGGTGAGCGGCCCGCTGCTGCCCACCGTCCAGCTGTGCCAGGGCCACTGCCCGGTGCAGCACGTCGCCGAGGAGTTCGGTGAGCTGTGCGAGGCCGAGGCCCGTGCGTTCTCGGAGCTGCTCGGCACGCACGTCCAGCGACTGGCCACGATCGCGGGCGGCGCGCACGCGTGCGTCACGAACGTGCCGATCGTCTCCACACCGACGTCCCCCCAGAACCTCCCCACCCCGGCCCACCGCACCCGCGGCACGCAGGAAGGAACACGATGAGCGCTCCCACCCAGGACGCCGCCCAGGCGGCTTTGGCACAGGGCACCGAGAAGCGGTCCGATGACGAGATCATCGACTCGATCGGCGCGTACCAGTTCGGCTGGCGCGACAGCGACGCCGCCGGCGAGGCCGCCACGCGCGGTCTGAACGAGGACGTCGTCAAGAACATCTCGGCGCTGAAGGACGAGCCCGAGTGGATGGCGAAGTTCCGTCTCAAGGCGCTGCGGCTGTTCGGGAAGAAGCCGATGCCCAACTGGGGCGCCGACCTCACGGGGATCGACTTCGACCGGATCAAGTACTTCGTGCGCTCCACGGAGAAGCAGGCCGCCAGCTGGGAGGACCTGCCCGAGGACATCAAGGAGACCTACGACAAGCTCGGCATCCCCGAGGCGGAGAAGCAGCGCCTCGTGGCCGGCGTCGCCGCGCAGTACGAGTCCGAGGTCGTCTACCACCAGATCAACGAGGAGCTCGAGAAGCAGGGTGTCATCTTCCTCGACACCGATACCGCGCTGCGCGAGCACCCCGAGCTGTTCCAGGAGTACTTCGGCACCGTCATCCCGGCGGGCGACAACAAGTTCGCCGCGCTGAACTCTGCCGTGTGGTCGGGCGGCTCGTTCGTCTACGTGCCGCCGGGCGTGCACGTCGAGATCCCGCTGCAGGCCTACTTCCGCATCAACACGGAGAACATGGGCCAGTTCGAGCGGACGCTGATCATCGCGGACGAGGGCTCCTACGTGCACTACGTCGAGGGCTGCACCGCGCCGATCTACTCGAGCGACTCGCTGCACTCCGCGGTCGTCGAGATCGTCGTGAAGAAGAACGCCCGCGTGCGGTACACGACCATCCAGAACTGGTCGAACAACGTGTACAACCTGGTGACCAAGCGCGCCACGGCCGCCGAGGGCGCCACCATGGAGTGGGTCGACGGCAACATCGGCTCCAAGGTGACCATGAAGTACCCGGCGATCTACCTGCTGGGCGAGCACGCCCGCGGCGAGACCCTGTCGATCGCCTTCGCGGGCGAGGGCCAGCACCAGGACGCCGGCTGCAAGATGGTGCACGCGGCGCCCCGCACGTCGTCGTCGATCGTGTCGAAGTCCGTCGCCCGTGGCGGCGGCCGCACGTCGTACCGCGGCCTGGTGCAGGTGCTCGAGGGTGCCAAGCACTCCGCGTCGACCGTGCTGTGCGACGCGCTGCTCGTCGACCAGATCTCCCGGTCCGACACCTACCCGTACGTCGACGTCCGCGAGGACGACGTGTCCATGGGGCACGAGGCGACGGTCTCGCGGGTGAGCGAGGACCAGCTGTTCTACCTCATGTCCCGAGGCATGGAGGAGACCGAGGCGATGGCCATGATCGTGCGCGGGTTCGTCGAGCCCATCGCGCGCGAGCTGCCCATGGAGTACGCGCTCGAGCTCAACCGCCTCATCGAGCTGCAGATGGAAGGGTCCGTCGGCTGATGGCCATCACTACCGATCACTCCCGCGCCGTGGCCGACGGCGCCCACTCCCACGGGGTCGTCCCAGCGGGCTCGCGCGCCGAGCGCAAGACGTCGTTCGACCTCGCCGACATCCCCGTGCCCACCGGGCGCGAGGAGGAGTGGCGGTTCTCGCCGGTCGCGCGGCTCCAGCCGCTGTTCGACGACGACCTCGGCGCCGGCGGCGTCCTCACGGGCGTCGTCGAGACGCCGGAGGCCAAGGTCGAGATCGTCGGCAAGGACGACCCGCGCCTGGGCACGGCCGGCAAGCCGGGCGACCGTACCGCCGTCACCGCGTGGAACGCCGCGACCGAGGCGACCGTCATCACCCTGCCCGCGGAGGCCGTCGCCACCGACGTCACCTCCGTGCGGGTCGAGGGCGCGACCAAGGACGCGACCGCGCAGCACCTGCTGGTGCACGCGGAGCACCACGCCGAGGGCGTCGTCGTCATCGACCACCGCGGCGAGGCCGTCCTCAACCAGACGGTCGAGATCGTCGTGGACGAGGGCGCTCACCTCACCGTCGTCAGCGTGCAGGACTGGGCCGACGGCGCCGTGCACGCCTCGAGCCACCGTGCCCGCATCGGCCGCGACGCGAAGCTCAAGCACGTCGTCGTCACGTTCGGCGGCGACGTCGTGCGCATCACGCCCGACGCAACGTTCACCGGCGAGGGCGGCGAGGTCGAGATGGTCGGCCTGTACTTCGCCGACGCCGAGCAGCACCAGGAGCACCGCCTCTTCGTGGACCACGCCGTGCCGCGCTGCAAGTCGCGCGTCACCTACAAGGGCGCCCTCCAGGGCGCCGGCGCCCACGTGGTGTGGGTCGGGGACGTGCTGATCCAGGCCGAGGCCGAGGGCACCGACACGTACGAGCTCAACCGCAACCTGGTCCTCACCGACGGCGCCCGCGCCGACTCGGTGCCCAACCTGGAGATCGAGACCGGCGAGATCGAGGGCGCGGGGCACGCGTCGGCGACCGGCCGGTTCGACGACGAGCAGCTCTTCTACCTCATGGCCCGTGGCATCCCCGAGGTCGACGCCCGTCGCCTCGTGGTGCGCGGCTTCTTCGCGGAGCTGATCGACCAGATCGGCGTCCCGTCGGTCGAGGAGCGCCTGCTCGCGTCGATCGAGGCCGAGCTGGAGAAGTCGATGAGCGCCATCACCGGCGTCGCGGCGACGCCGGCGACGGGCGAGTGACGTCCCGATGACCTCCCAGCTGGCCTGCATGGCCGACGACCTCGCCCCCGAGGAGGCCATGCTCGTGGAGCTCGACGGCGCGGACGGGGCCCCGGTCCCGGTCGCCGTCGTCCGCGACGCCGACGGCGACTGGCACGCTCTCTCCGACATCTGCTCGCACGGACAGGTCTCCCTGTCCGACGGGGAGGTCGAGGGCTGCCTGGTCGAGTGCTGGCTGCACGGCTCGCAGTTCGACCTGCGCACCGGCAAGCCGGTCCAGCTCCCCGCGACGCAGCCCGTGCCGGTGTATCCGGTGACCGTGGACGGCGACCGCATCCTCGTGGACGTCGACGAGCGGCTCGCCGTCGCGTCCTGACCTGCCTCAGACTTTCGCAACACAGACCTGGAGACACGAAGCATGCCCACCCTGGAGATCCGCGACCTGCACGTCAGCGTCGAGACCAAGGAAGGCGCCAAGCCGATCCTGCGCGGCGTCGACCTCACCATCAACTCGGGCGAGACGCACGCCATCATGGGGCCGAACGGCTCCGGCAAGTCGACCCTCGCCTCCGCCCTCGCCGGCCACCCGAAGTACACGGTGACCTCGGGCACGGTCACGCTCGACGGCGAGGACCTCCTCGCGATGACCGTCGACGAGCGCGCCCGCGCCGGCCTGTTCCTCGCCATGCAGTACCCGGTCGAGGTGCCGGGCGTGTCGGTGGCGAACTTCCTGCGCACCGCCAAGACCGCCATCGACGGCGAGGCGCCCGCCCTGCGCACGTGGGGCAAGGAGGTCAAGGGTGCGATGGAGAACCTCCGCATCGACTCGACCTTCGCCGAGCGCTCCGTCAACGAGGGCTTCTCCGGCGGTGAGAAGAAGCGCCACGAGATCCTGCAGATGGAGCTCTTCAAGCCGCACTTCGCGATCCTCGACGAGACCGACTCCGGCCTCGACGTCGACGCGCTGCGCGTCGTGTCGGAGGGCGTGAACCGCGCCAAGTCGAACACCGACGTCGGCGTCCTGCTCATCACGCACTACACGCGCATCCTGCGCTACATCAAGCCGGACTTCGTGCACGTCTTCGTCGACGGCAAGATCGCCGAGGAGGGCGGCCCCGAGCTCGCGGAGCAGCTCGAGGAGAACGGCTACGACAAGTACGTCGGCACCGGCGCGACGATGGCCTGACCTCCTCGTCGAGAGGATTCGACCAGGAGCCGTCACCAGGAGGACAGCATGACCACCACCGACACCGTGCGCCCGTCGCTCACCGCGGCGGAGCTCGCCGCCGTGCGCGCGGACTTCCCGCTGCTCGGGCGCACGGTGCGGGGTGGCCGGCCGCTCGTCTACCTGGACTCCGCCGCGACGTCGCAGAAGCCGAACGTCGTGCTCGAGGCCGAGGTCGACTTCTACGAGCAGCGCAACGCGGCCGTGCACCGGGGCGCGCACCAGCTCGCGGAGGAGGCGACCGAGGCGTTCGAGGACGCCCGGTCGGCCGTCGCCGCCTTCGTCGGTGCGGACACCGACGAGATCGTCTGGGCGTCCGGCGCGACGGCGGCGCTCAACCTCGTCGCCTACGCGTTCTCGAACGCGACGGCCGGGCGCGGGGGCGCCGCCGCCGAGCGGTTCCGGCTCGCCCCGGGCGACGAGATCGTCGTCACCGAGGCGGAGCACCACGCCAACCTCGTGCCGTGGCAGGAGCTGTGCGCCCGCACGGGCGCCGTCCTGCGCTGGTTCGGGGTCGACGACGACGGGCGGATCGACCTGTCCGACGTCGCGAGCGTGATCACCGGGCGCACCCGTGTGGTGGCGTTCGGCCACGTGTCGAACGTGACCGGCGCGATCGCCCCCGTGGCCGAGCTGGTCGCCGCCGCCAAGAAGGTCGGGGCGCTCACGGTGCTCGACGCGTGCCAGTCCGTGCCGCACCTGCCCGTGGACCTGCACGCCCTGGACGTCGACCTCGCGGCGTTCAGCGCGCACAAGATGCTCGGCCCCACCGGCGTCGGTGCGCTGTACGGGCGCCGGGAGCTGCTCGAGGCCATGCCCCCGGTGACCACCGGCGGGTCGATGGTCGAGGTCGTCACCATGGCCGAGACCACCTACGCCCCGCCGCCGCAGCGGTTCGAGGCGGGCACGCAGATGGTCGCCCAGGCCGTCGGCATGGGCGTGGCCGCGCAGTGGCTGGACGAGCTCGGCATGGACCGTGTCGCCGAGCACGAGCGCGAGCTCGCGGCCGAGCTGGTGCGCATCGGCGAGATCCCGGGCGTGCGGATCGTCGGGCCGGCCGACGCGCGCGACCGTCTCGCCGTCGTGTCGTTCGTCGTCGACGGCGTGCACGCGCACGACGTCGGGCAGGTGCTCGACGACAAGGGCATCGCCGTCCGCGTCGGGCACCACTGCGCGCAGCCGCTGCACCGCCGGTTCGGTGTGGCCGCGACGGCGCGCGCGTCGGCCTCCGTGTACACCACGGCCGAGGAGATCGCCGCGTTCCGGGAAGCATTGGCGGGCGTGCGCGCGTTCTTCGGTGTGGACTGACGTAGGCGGAGAGGACAGCAGTGAGCTCGCTCGAGCAGATGTACCAGCAGGTGATCCTGGACCACGCGAAGCGCCCGCACGGGCGGGGTCTCGTGGACGCGCCCGCCGACCACCGGTCGGGGCAGTCGCACCAGGTGAACCCGACCTGCGGCGACGAGATCACGCTGCGCGTGGACGTCGACGGCTCCACCGTGTCGGGCGTGTCCTGGGAGGGACAGGGCTGCTCCATCTCGCAGGCGTCCGCCTCCGTGATGACCGAGCTCGTCACCGGGCACGACCTGGCCGACGTCGCGCGCCTGGACGCCGTCTTCCACGACCTCATGGCCTCGCGGGGCAAGGGCCTGGACGACGAGGACGCCCTGGACGCCCTCGGCGACGCGAGCGCGTTCACCGGCGTCTCGCAGTACCCCGCCCGCATCAAGTGCGCGCTGCTCGGCTGGGCAGCGCTCAAGGATTCGCTGGCGCGCAGCGGCGCGCTGGGCTGAAGCCGACCTGAACCTGAGAGGACACGATGACCGAGAACACGACCGACGCGGCCGCCCCGCCCGTCGCCGAGCCGGCCGCGGCCCCCACGCCCACCACGGCGGCGGACGTCGAGGAGGCCCTGCGCGACGTCATCGACCCCGAGCTGGGCATCAACGTCGTCGACCTGGGGCTCGTCTACGGCATCCAGGTGGACCAGAACAACATGTCCACGATCGACATGACGCTCACGTCGGCGGCCTGCCCGCTCACGGACGTCATCGAGGACCAGGCCGGCACCGCGCTCGAGGGGCTGGTCGACGGCTTCCGGATCAACTGGGTCTGGATGCCGCCGTGGGGACCGGAGAAGATCACCGACGAGGGCCGCGAGCAGCTGCGGATGCTGGGCTTCAACGTCTGAGAGAGAGTCGGCGACGTCGGATCGAAGGTCTCGTCCCTGTCGGGGCGAGGCCTTCGTCGTCCTCCCGGGGTCGCGACATCGGCTCGACCGGTCGTGACGGGCGGCACCGCGGGCCGGGCTCGCCCGGGGTCAGACGGTGAAGCCGGCGGGGAAGGGGTCCGTCGGATCGAGCACGAACCGCGCCGAGCCGGTCACCCAGGCCCGGCCGGTGATGGCCGGCACGATCGCCGGGTAGCCGGCGACGGTCGTCTCCTCGACGACGCGGCCGGTGAACTCGGTGCCGATGAACGACTCGTTGACGAAGGCCTGGCCGCGCTGGAGCCGCCCGCGGGCGTGGTGCACGGCCATCAGGGCGCTCGTCCCGGTGCCGCCGGGGGACCGGTCGAGCCAGCCTGGGTGGTTGATCAGCGCGTGGCGGGCGCGCGCCGCGTCGGATCCCGGAGCCAGGAACACGGTGTGCTCGCAGCCGGAGTAGCCCGTCTCCGGGTGCACGGGTCGGGCCTGGTCGTTCACGGCAGCCATGACGGCGCGACCGGCGACGATCAGCTCGTCGACGCGGTCCCGCGCGAACGGGATGCCGAGCGACTCGGCGTCGACGAAGGCGTAGTAGTTGCCTCCGAACGCGATGTCGCACAGGACCTCGCCGTACCCCGGGACGTCGAGACGCCGGTCGAGCTCGTGGGCGTACGACGGCACGTTGACGATCGTGACGTCCTCGGCACGTCCGTCGCGCACCCGCACCTCGGCGGTGATCAGACCGATGGGGGCGTCCAGCCGGATCGTCGTGACAGGTTCGACGACGGGCACCATCCCGGTCTCGACGAGCACGGTCGCCACGGCGATCGTTCCCGCCCCGCACATCGGCAGCACTCCCGTGACCTCGATGAACAGCACGCCCCAGTCCGCGTCGGGGCGGGTGGGCGGCTGCAGGACCGCCCCGGACATCCAGCCGTGGCCGCGTGGTTCGCACATCAGGTAGGTGCGCAGCTCGTCCGAGTTCTCGATGAACCACCGACGCCGCTCGGCCATGTCGGCGCCCGGGAACGCCTCGACCCCGCCGGTGACCACGCGCACCGGGAGACCCTCGGTGTGCGCCTCGACGGTCTCGATCGTCCGGTCGGTCCTCATCGTGCCCACTCCTCGAGCTCGTCACGTACCGCCGCGGGCAGCCGCACGGTGGCGGGCTCGGGCTTGCGTCGACCGAAGTCGGCGCCGTGCTCCGCCGCGAGCCGGCGGTGGTGCGCCTCGGCGCGCTCCACGAAACCAGGATCGAAGGCGGACGGGTCGAGCAGCAGGAGGAAGAGCCCGACCGCCGGCGAGACGCTGCCGCGGTCGAACGGCGCCGCATCGACGGAGAACGCGCCACCCGAGAGCGTCGCGAGCATCTCGACCATGACGGCGACGTTCGCGCCCTTGACCCCGCCGAACGGCAGGAGTGCGCCGGCCAGCGCGGCGGAGGCGTCGTCGGTCGGCGCGCCGTCCGGCCCGAGGGCCCACCCGGCGGGGATCGGGTCGCCGCGCTCGGCGGCCTGTCGCACCGAGACCCAGGCGGTCTCGCTCGCCGCCTGGTCGAACGCCCGAGGCCCGTCGGGGTGCGGCAGCGCGAACGCCAGCGGGTTGGTGCCCGTGATCGGCACGTGGGAGCCGTAGGCCGCCAGCAGCGCCGGCGAGTTCGTGGCGGCGAGGGCGACGAATCCCGCTCGCGCCGCCGCCAACGCGTAGTGGGCGAGCTCGCCCGCCGGGAAGCAGTTCCGGATGCTCAGGGCGGCGACACCGGCCTCGCGTGCCCCGTCGAGCACCGTGGGGAGCGCGCGGGCGAACGCGACCTGGGCCGCGCCGCGATCGGCGTCGGCCACGACGATCGACGTACGCCGCCGCTCGACCACGGGGCTCGGATCGCCGTGGAGGCGGCCGTCCGAGATCGCGCGGAGGAAGTCCAACAGGTGCGCGACGCCGACGGCCGGCCTGCCGCGGAACTCGGCGGCGACGACCGCCTCGGCGAGCGCACGCGCCGTGTCGGACGAACCACCCGCCCCGCGGACGGCCCTCTCGCACAGGTCGACGAGCGCGTCCCGCTCGATGCTCCGGTCAGCTGCGGCGGCCGTCGCGGATGCCGCGACAGGGATTTCGTCGTGATTCATACGCGGCCCACCGTATCCGGCACCGCGGCCTCACTGCGCCACGGTGCGCCATTTCAGCGCAGCACGAACCCGGGGGTCAGCGTGTCGTCCGGGTCGACCTCGAACACGGACGTGGCGACGTGGTGCGCGGTGCCGGTGACGACCGGGACGACGGCGTCGCGGCCCTCGTCGGTCACGCGCTCCAGGACCCGGGCGCGGAACCGGGTGCCGACGATCGAGTCGTGGACGAGCACCTGTCCGTCGCCCAGCCGTCCCGTGGCGGCGAGGACGGCGACCCGCGCCGCCGTGCCGGACCCGCAGGGGGAGCGGTCGACCTGGCCGTCGGCGAAGATCGTCACGTTCCGCTGGTGCGGGCCCCCGTCGGGCGACGTGCCGAGGTCGTCGACGACGATGGTCCCGTACAGGCCGCTCAGCCGCGGGTCGGTCGGGTGCTCGAGGCGGGCGTCGCCCGCGAGGGCGGCCTTGACCTCGCGGCCGAGGGCGATGAGCTCGCCCAGGTTCTCGGGCGTCACCGTGAGGCCGGCGCTCGCGGCGTCGACGCACGCGTACAGCGCGCCGCCCCAGGCGAGATCGGCGCGGATCTCGCCGCGGCTCGTCGCCACCGGCACCCCGGCGTCGACCAGCGCGCTCGGCACGTTCACGAAGTCGACCTCGCGCACCCGGCCGTCGTCACCGGTGCGCACGCGGGCGGTCACCCGCCCGGACGGCACGTCGATCACCACGTCGGTGACCCCGGACGGGTCGGCGGGCACCAGGCCGGAGCGCACGGCCCATGCCCCGAGCGCGATCGTGCCGTGACCGCACGCGGTGGAGAACCCGTCCTTGTGCCAGAACAGGACGCCGAGGTGCGCGCCGTCGTCGTCCGGCGGGGTGACGAAGCCTCCGTACATGTCGGCGTGACCGCGCGGCTCGAAGCACAGCAGGCGGCGCAGCCCGTCGACGTCCGGGTCGTCGATCGCACGCTGACGCCGCTCGGCGACGGTCGCGCCGGGGATCGGCACGGGAGGCGCCGGCACGATGCGGAACGGCTCGCCCGCCGTGTGGTAGTCGATCGTCCGCACCGGCCCCAAGATCCGAGGCCGTCCGTCGGTGGCGGCGGCACCGCTCTGGTCGGTCATGCGCGCGACCCTACGGCAACCCGACGACGCGGGGCTCCCCGTCGAGACCGTGCGCGAACCTTCAGGTCAGAGCATGCGGGAGTGCTCGCCTCCGGAGGCGGCCGCGAGCGCGAGCCAGGTGTCGACGACGGTGTCGGGGTTGAGGGACACGGACCCGATGCCGCGCTCGACGAGCCACTGGGCGAAGTCGGCGTGGTCGGACGGCCCCTGCCCGCAGATGCCGATGTACTTGCCGTGGCGTCGGCAGGCGTCGATGGCGAGACCGAGGAGCTCGCGGACCGCGGGGTCGCGCTCGTCGAACGTGTGGGCGACGAGCGCGGAGTCACGGTCGAGGCCGAGCGTGAGCTGGGTCAGGTCGTTGGACCCGATGGAGAAGCCGTCGACGTGCTCGAGGAACTGGTCGGCGAGCAGGGCGTTGGACGGCACCTCGCACATCATGACGACCTGGAGGTCGTTCTCGCCGCGCCGCAGCCCGTTCTCGGCGAGGAGGGCGACGACCCCCTCCGCCTCGTCGAGGGTGCGCACGAACGGGATCATGACCCGCACGTTGGTGAGCCCCATGTCGTCGCGCACGCGGCGCAGCGCCTCGCACTCCATGTCGAAGCACTCGCGGAAGTCGGGGGAGAGGTACCGGGACGCGCCCCGGTAGCCGATCATCGGGTTCTCCTCGTCGGGCTCGTACAGCGTGCCGCCGAGGAGGTTGGCGTACTCGTTCGACTTGAAGTCGCTGAGCCGCACGATGACGGGCTCGGGCGCGAAGGCGGCGGCGATCGTGGACACCCCCTCGGCGACACGCTGCACGAAGTACTCGCGCGGGGTGGGGTACGCGGCGACGCGGTTCGCGACCTCGTCCCGCAGCTCGGCGGGCAGGTCGTCCGCGTCGAGGAGGGCGCGGGGGTGGATGCCGATCTGCCGGTTGATGATGAACTCGAGACGGGCCAGCCCGACGCCGTGGTTCGGCAGCCGGGCGAAGGAGAACGCCTGGTCGGGCGTGCCGACGTTCATCATGATCTTCACGGGCGGCTCGGGCATCCGGTCGAGCTCGGTCGCCTCGTCGTCGAACGCCAGCAGCCCGGCGTACACGCGTCCCTCGTCGCCCTCCGCGCAGGAGACGGTCACCTCGTGCCCGTCGGGCAGGTCGTGCGTGGCGGAGCCGGTGCCCACGACGGCCGGGATGCCGAGCTCGCGCGCGATGATCGCGGCGTGGCAGGTGCGCCCGCCGCGGTTCGTCACGATCGCCGCGGCGCGCTTCATGATGGGTTCCCAGTCCGGGTCGGTCATGTCCGCGACGAGCACGTCGCCGGGGGCGAAGTCGTGCATCTGGTCGACCGAGGACAGCACCCGGACGCGGCCGGCGCCGATCTTCTGCCCGATGGCGCGCCCCTCGAGCAGGACCGTGCCCTGCTCGCGCAGCGTGAACCGGCGCATGACGTTCCCCGAGTCGCGCGAGACCACGGTCTCGGGGCGGGCCTGCAGGACGTAGAGCCTGCCGTCCACCCCGTCCTTGCCCCACTCGATGTCCATCGGGCGGCCGTAGTGCTCCTCGATGACGAGGGCGATGCGGCCCAGCTCGGTCACCTCGGCGTCGGTGAGCGAGAAGCGCGCGCGCTCGGCGGGGTCGACGTCGGCGAACACCGTGCTGCCGCCGACGTGCCGGCCGGCGGCGTAGCGCATGGCGACCGCCTTCTCGCCGACGGACCGCTTGAGGACCGCGGGCCTGCCGGCGCGCAGCGCGGGCTTGTAGAGGTAGAACTCGTCCGGGTTGACCGCGCCCTGCACCACGGCCTCCCCGAGCCCGTACGAGCTGGTGACGAAGACCGCCTGGTCGAACCCCGACTCGGTGTCGACCGTGAACATGACGCCGGAGGCGCCGACGTCCGAGCGCACCATCCGCTGCACCCCGGCCGAGAGCGCGACGTCGTGCTGGTCGAACCCGTGGTGCGCGCGGTAGGCGATGGCGCGGTCGTTGTACAGGGAGGCGAAGACGGACCGCACGGCGTGGAGCACGTTGTCGATGCCCCCGATGTTGAGGAAGGTCTCCTGCTGCCCGGCGAACGACGCGTCGGGCAGGTCCTCGGCGGTGGCGCTCGAGCGCACCGCCCACGTCACCTGCTCCGGTTCGGGGTCCTCGGCGACCAACCTCGCGAACGCCGCGCGGAGGTCCGCCTCGACGTCGGCCGGGAACGGCTGCGCCTCGACCCAGCCCCGCACGGCGGACCCCACCTGCGCGAGGGCGGTGACGTCGTCCGTGTCCAGGCCCTCGACGGCGGCGCGGATGCGTCCGGCGAGGTCGTCGTGCTCGAGGAACCGGCGGTAGGCCTCGGCCGTCGTGGCGAACCCGCGCGGCACGCGGACATCGGCCGCCGCGAGCCGGGACACCATCTCCCCGAGGGAGGCGTTCTTGCCGCCTACCCGGGCCAGGTCGTCCATGCCGATCTCGTCGAACCAGAGGATATGGGCCATCGTCGGTCCCTTCGTGGGTGCGGATCGTGGGTGCGGATCGTGCGGTGCCGTCAGCCGCGCAGCTTCATGGTCTGGAGGATGACGGCGGACATCTCCTCGACGCTCTTGGTGGAGGAGTTGAGGAACGGGACGCGCGTGCGGCGGTAGAGGTCCTCGGCCTGGCGCAGCTCGAGCCGGCACTGGGCGAGGCTCGCGTACCGCGAGTGCGGGCGGCGCTCGTGGCGCACCTGGCTCAGGCGCAGGGGCGTCGTGGTGAGGCCGAAGCACCGCGCGGCGTACGGGGCGACGGCGGGTGGCAGGCCGTCGGCCGGGAAGTCGTCCTCGGTGAGGGGGTAGTTCGCGACGAGCAGCCCGTGCTGCAGCGCGAGGTACATCGTGGTGGGGGTCTTGCCGCAGCGCGAGGGCGCGATGATCACGACGTCGGCGAGGTCGAGCGCGCGCCGGCTCTGCCCGTCGTCGTGCTCGATGGCGTACTCGACCGCGCGCATGCGGGCGAAGTACCGCTCCAGGTCGCCGACGCCGTGGGACGGGACGAGCTGTTCGCTGGACGTCGTGCCCAGGGCCTGCTCGAGCTCCACGAGATGCCCGCCGAGGAGGTCGATCAGGACACCCCGCGACCGGTCGAGCTCCTCGCGGACCGCCGGCGCCCGCACCGTGGTGAAGACGATCGGGGCCAGCCCGTCCGCCGCGGACCGGTCGATCTCGGCGGTGAGGTCGCGCGCGGCGCGGTCGGTGTCGACGAACGGCACCGTGTGGCGGCGGAACGTGATGCCAGGGAAGTTGACGAGGAGGGCGCTGCCCAGCGTCTCGGCCGTGATGCCCGTGCCGTCGGAGACGAAGTAGACCGCCCGTTCGCGCGGCGGCGGCGTGCCGGCGTCGTCGCCGGACGTCGCCCGGAGTGCTGTCATCCGCCGTCACCTCCGAGGTCCAGGATCTCGTCGTTCGAGCCGCCCGGCCCGCCGAGCGTGACGGGCGTCGTGCTGCGCACCCTACGCCCACCATGTGAATGACGGTTAACTTCTGGCGCCGGTGCGTGTCCCCGGCTCGGACGACGGATCGTGGCGCGTGACGCGAGCCCGCCCGACGGCGTCAGGGGGTGCGCGCTCCGGTGCGCGGCGCCGGACCGGTGCTCTCGCGCACCACGAGGCGCACGGGCACGGTCTCGTGCGTGCCGCTGAGGTCGACGTCGTCGCGCACCTGGCGCAGCAGCAGGTCGACGAGGCTGCTGCCGATGCGGGCGAAGTCCTGCTCCACGGTGGTGAGCGGCGGCCACAGGTGCTCGGCGAGGGTGATGCCGTCGAAGCCGACGACGGACACGTCGTCCGGCACGCGGCGCCCGGCCTCGTGCAGGGCGTGCAGCATGCCGGCGGCGGTCTCGTCGTTGGCGCAGAACACGGCGGTGACGTCCGGGTCGGCGGCGAGCTCGCGGCCGACGGCGTACCCGGTCCGCGCGGTCCAGTCGCCGTGCAGGGGCTCGGGGACGGTCCGGCCGGCCGCCTCGAGCGTGGCGCGCCAGGCGTCGGTGCGGCTGCGGGCGGGCAGCGAGTCGTCCGGGCCCGCGACGTGGTGCACGGTGCGGTGGCCCAGGTCCAGCAGGTGCTGCACGGCGAGACGGGCGCCCTCGGCCTGGTCGGCGCGCACGGCGGGGTGCGTCCCCACGAAGCGCGAGTCGGAGACGACGACGGGCAGCTGCGCCGGCAGGGCGAGCGTGTCCGGGGTCGCGGACTCGGCGCGCACGATGACGAGCCCGTCGATCGCCTGGTGGGAGAGGCGCGTGACGGCCGCGGAGACGTCGTCGGGGGAGGGGCTCTCGACGTCGACGATCGTGACGGTGTAGCCCTCCGCGCGGGCGGCCTCGACGACGGCCTCGACGGTGCGCGACTCGCCCGTGCGGGCCAGCCGGTGGGCGATGACCCCGAGGGTGCGGAAGCTGCCGTACCGCAGCGCGCGGGCGGCGGTGTTGGGGGCGTAGCCCAGCTCGGCCATCGCGGCGAGCACGCGCTCGCGCGTCGCGGGCCTGACGTTGTCGAGCCCCATCGAGACGCGGGAGACGGTCTGCGAGGAGACGCCCGCGAGCGCCGCGACCTCGGCCATCGAGGGGGCCGTCCGGGGGCGTCCGCGGCCTCGGGACCGCACGCCGGGAGCGCCGTTCGTCTCCACCATCGCCGCCTCTCGTGCCGCCTCTCGTGACTCCGCCGGCGTCCGAGGGCTTGACATCCCTGGCGCCTCGCGACACTCTAGTCCGGCCACGATGTTTACGTAAACATTTGGCCCGCCCGTCCTCCTGGGAGTTGCTTCGTGACCGCTGACGCTCCGGCATCCTCGCCGCCCGCCCGCACCGCTGTGCCCGTCGTGCGCCGCAGTCGTCGGCGCTGGACGGGATGGATGTTCGTGGGCCCGTTCATGGTCGTGTTCGCGCTGGTGTTCCTGGCGCCGATCGCCTACTCGCTCTACCTGTCGGTGTTCCGCACGCAGATGGTGGGCGGCACCACGTTCGTCGGGCTCGAGAACTACGCGCAGGCGCTCGCCGACCCGCAGTTCTGGGCGGGGCTGGGACGCGTCAGCCTGTTCCTCGTGGTGCAGGTGCCGATCATGCTCGGCATCGCGCTGCTGGTCGCCCTCGCGATCGACAGCGGCCGCCTGTACGGCAAGAGCTTCTTCCGCATCTCGATCTTCATGCCCTACGCGGTGCCGGCCGTCGTCGCGGCCCTCATGTGGGGCTTCATGTACGGCACGCGGTTCGGCCTGGTGGGCAACCTCAACGACGCCTTCGGCATCAGCCTGCCGAACCCCCTGTCGCCGGACCTCGTCCTGGCCTCGATCGGCAACATCGTGACCTGGGAGTTCGTCGGCTACAACATGCTGATCTTCTACTCCGCGCTGCGCGTGGTGCCGCACTCGCTGTACGAGGCGGCGGAGATCGACGGCGCCGGCCAGTGGCGCGTCATCAGCGCCATCAAGCTGCCCGCCATCCGAGGCGCGCTCGTCATCGCCACGATCTTCTCGATCATCGGCAGCTTCCAGCTGTTCAACGAGCCCAGCATCCTGCAGTCGCTCGCCCCGAACGCCATCACGACGTCGTACACGCCCAACCTGTACGCCTACTCGCTGTCGTTCTCCGGCCAGCAGTACAACTACTCCGCGACCGTGGCCATCATCATGGGCCTGATCACCATGGTGATCGCCTACGTGGTGCAGCTGCGCGGCATGCGCAAGGAGCCGTGACCCGTGTCGACGCTGACCGCCCCCGCCCGTCCCGCCCCGCGGCTGCGCACCCCGCGCCACCACTCGGTGGCCCGGCCGCGTCGCAGCCCGCTGCTCACGGTGCTCACCGCCGTCGTGCTCGTGTACTCGCTGGTGCCGCTCGCCTGGCTGCTCATCAACGCGACCAAGACGCAGGAGGACCTGTTCTCCTCGTTCGGCCTCTGGTTCGGCGACTCGTTCTCGCTGTGGGACAACATCGTCACCACGCTCACCTACGACGACGGCGTCTTCGTGCGGTGGTTCGGCAACACCGTGCTGTACGTGGTGGTGGGCGCCGGCGGCGCGACGTTCCTCGCCATCCTGGGCGGCTACGCCCTCGCGAAGTTCGACTTCCCGGGCAAGCGCGGGGTGTTCGCCCTCGTCATCGGCGCCGTCGCGGTGCCGGGCACGGCGCTCGCCGTCCCGACGTTCCTCATGTTCAGCCAGCTGGGCCTGACGAATACGCCGTGGGCCGTGATCATCCCGTCCCTGATCTCGCCGTTCGGGCTGTACCTCATGTGGACCTTCGCGGCGGAGGCCATACCGGGCGAGCTGCTCGAGGCGGCCAGGATCGACGGGGCGGGCGAGTTCCGCACCTTCTTCCGCGTGAGCCTGCCGCTGCTCGCGCCCGGGATCGTCACGGTGCTGCTGTTCACGATGGTCGCCACCTGGAACAACTACTTCCTGCCGCTGATCATGCTGCGCGACTCGTCCTGGTACCCCCTGACGCTCGGGCTCAACGCCTGGAACGCGCAGGCCGCCACCGCCGGCGGCGAGGCGATCTTCAACCTGGTCATCACCGGCGCCCTGCTGACGATCCTGCCGCTGGTCGCCGCCTTCCTGCTGCTGCAGCGCTACTGGCAGTCCGGCCTGGCCGCCGGGTCCGTCAAGGAATGACCCCCGTACCTCCCCGCGTATCCCCGTCTGACGATGAAGTGAGGACCCCATGAACGCACGATCCCGCCACCTGGCGCGCGGTACCGCCCTCGCCGGCGTGCTCGCCCTCGGCCTGGCCGCCTGCGGCTCCGGAGACGACGCCGGCTCGGGCGGCGGCGACGCCGCGCCCGTCGACACCGCCGCCGTCCTCGAGAAGGGCGGCGAGATCACCGTCTGGGCGTGGGAGCCCACGCTGGAGCAGGTCGTGACGGACTTCGAGAAGACGTACCCGAACGTCACGGTGAACCTCGAGAACGTCGGGACGGGCAACGACCAGTACACGGCCCTGCAGAACGCGATCTCGGCCGGCGACGGGGTGCCCGACGTCGCCCAGGTCGAGTACTACGCCGTGCCGCAGTTCGCCATCTCCGAGGCGCTGACGAACCTCGGCCCGCTCGGCGCGGACGAGCTGGACGGCACGTTCAGCACCGGCCCGTGGAACTCCGTGCACAGCGGCGACGGCGTCTACGG
The DNA here is from genome assembly GCF_042792795.1 of Isoptericola sp. NPDC056605. Classification (NCBI taxonomy): domain Bacteria; kingdom Bacillati; phylum Actinomycetota; class Actinomycetes; order Micrococcales; family Promicromonosporaceae; genus Isoptericola; species Isoptericola sp. NPDC056605. The sequence goes on from NZ_JBHTVT010000018.1 coordinate 41,985, forward strand.
CCTGCCCATGGACTCCGGCCCCATGGCCCTCTTCTACAACGAGGAGGTCTTCGCCAAGTACGGCGTCGACGTGCCGACCACGTGGGACGAGTACCTCGAGGCCGCCCGGACCATCCACGAGAAGGACCCGAAGGCCTACATCGCCAACGACATCGGCGACGCCGGCTTCACCACCAGCATGATCTGGCAGGCGGGCGGCCACCCGTACCAGGTGGACGGCACGGACGTGACGATCGACTTCGCCGGCGACGAGGGCACCCAGAAGTTCGCCGAGGTGTGGCAGCAGCTGATCGACGAGGACCTGCTGGCCCCCGTCGGCTCGTGGAGCGACGAGTGGTACCAGGGCCTCGGCAACGGCACCATCGCCACCCTGACCATCGGCGCGTGGATGCCCGCCAACCTCGAGTCCGGCGTCCCGCAGGGCGAGGGCAAGTGGCGCGTCGCCGAGATGCCGCAGTGGGACGCCGGGCAGCACGCCACGTCGGAGAACGGCGGCTCGTCGCTGACCGTCCCCGCCGCGAGCGAGAACGCCGAGCTCGCCTACGCCTTCGTCGACTACGCCACGAACGGCGACGGCGTGCAGGCCCGCCTCGACGGCGGCGCGTTCCCCGCCACCACGGCCGACCTCGAGTCGGACGAGTTCCGCGGCGCCGAGTCCGAGTACTTCGGCGGCCAGAAGATCAACGAGGTGCTCGCCGACTCCGCCGCGAACGTCGTGGAGGGCTGGCAGTACCTGCCGTTCCAGGTCTACGCGAACTCCATCTTCAACGACACGGTGGGCCAGGCGTACGTCTCCGGCACCACGCTGACGGACGGCCTGGCGACGTGGCAGGAGCAGTCCGCCACGTACGGCAACGGCCAGGGCTTCACCGTCAACAAGTAGTCCCGGCGAGCGTCCCTGCGGTCGGGCTCCCGGGCCCCGGAGGCCTGACCGCAGGGACACCCGTGCCCGACCTTCGCCCCGCAGACCCGGAGAGGTGCCCCGCCCCATGCCCACGTTCGAGATCGGCGAGCGGGACTTCCTGCTCGACGGCCGCCCCTTCCAGGTGATCAGCGGGGCGCTGCACTACTTCCGCGTGCACCCCGACCAGTGGGCCGACCGGATCCGCAAGGCGCGGCTGATGGGGCTGAACACGATCGAGACGTACGTGCCGTGGAACTTCCACGCGCCGGAGCCGGAGGGGTTCGACCTCAGCGGCCGGCGCGACCTGGGCCGCTTCCTGGACCTGGTCGCGGCGGAGGGGCTGCACGCGATCGTGCGCCCCGGGCCGTACATCTGCGCGGAGTGGGACGGCGGCGGGCTGCCGGCGTGGCTCTTCGCGGACGGGGGCACGGGGGTGCGCCGGCACGACCCGGCGTTCCTGGACGCGATCGGCACCTACTACGCGCACCTGCTGCCGCTGGTGGCCGAGCGGCAGGTGACGCGCGGTGGCCCGGTGCTCCTGGTGCAGGTGGAGAACGAGTACGGCGCCTACCCGGGCGTGCCCGGCGACGAGCGCGCGCGCTACCTGCGCGCGCTCGTCGACCTCACGCGGGCCCAGGGGATCGACGTGCCGCTGTTCACGTGCGACCAGGCCGACGACGAGCACCTCTCGCTCGGCGGCCTGCCGGAGCTGCACAAGACGGCGAACTTCGGCTCTCGGTCCCTCGAGCGCCTCGCCGTGCTGCGTCGTCACCAGCCCACCGGGCCGCTGATGTGCACGGAGTTCTGGGACGGCTGGTTCGACTCGTGGGGTCTGGAGCACCACGTCACCGCACCGGAGACCACGGCGGCCGACCTGGACGACCTGCTCGGCGCGGGCGCGTCGGTCAACCTCTACATGTTCCACGGCGGCACCAACCTGGGCCTGACCAACGGGGCCAACGACAAGGGCACGTACCTGCCCATCACCACGTCGTACGACTACGACGCGCCGCTGTCCGAGCACGGCGCGCCCACCGCGAAGTTCCACGCCCTGCGCGCGGTGATCGCCAAGCACGCTCCGGTGCCCGACGAGGTGCCCGTCGAGCCGGCGCCGGCGCCGGCGCTCGACGTCGTCCTCGACCGGAGCGCGGCGCTCGACGCCGTCCTGGACCTGGTGTCCGGGCCGAGGTCGCGGACGTCGTCCGCCCGGCCGCCGACGATGGACGACCTGCGTCAGTGGTCCGGGTTCGTGCTGTACGGCACGCGGGTCACGGCCGAGGACGCGGTCCTCGTGGTGGACGAGGTGCGCGACCGGGCGCTCGTGGCGCTCGACGGCGACCCGGTCGGCGTGCTCGACCGCACCACCCACGCCTGGTCGTTGCCGCTGCCGCGCCGGGCGGGCACGCTGACCCTGCTCGTCGAGGACCGCGGCCGCGTCAACTACGGCCCCCGGATCGGCGAGCCCAAGGGGATCGTCGGGACGGTGCGCACCGCCACCCGCGCCCTCACCGACTGGGAGGCCGTGCCCCTGCGTCTCGACGACGCCCCGGCGCTCCTGGCCGACGCCGAGTGGGCGACGGCGGGCGGCGCCGACACACCGGTCGGCGGGCCGTCGTTCCACCGCGGCGCGTTCGACTCCGTCGCGGGCGCCGACCACTTCCTGCGCCTGGACGGCTGGACGCGGGGGCTCGCCTGGGTCAACGGCGAGCTGCTCGGGCGGTACTCGAGCCAGGGCCCCACGGGCACGCTCGCCGTGCCGGGGCCGCTGGTGCGCGCCACCGGCAACGAGCTGCTGCTGCTGGAGCTGCACGGCGCGGCCGCACCGCGCGCCAGGTTCGTCGCCGCCCCCGACCTCGGCCCGACGGAGGCCTGACGGCGTCGCCGGGAGCGGGGGCCCGACCCCTGGCTCGTGCCCGCCAGGGGCGGGCATCACCTCGTGACCGCGGTCGTCGCGGCCGGGAACCGGCCCACCACGTCGAGGCCCGCCCCCACACCCCGACCCGCGCGGAGCGACGGCGACGTGGACCACTGACGCGACGGCGCCGGCGCGCGGTCGGCGTGGTCCTTTGGCATCGTGGTCGACGTGACGGGTGCAGGAGGGGCGGACGGCCGGCAGGACCGCCCGCGCGTGCTCGTCGTGGAGGACGACCCGGACGCCGCCGCGTACGTGCGCACCGTCCTGACGCGACTCGGCGGGATGGACGTCGCGGTCGCCGGCGACGGCGACACCGCGCTCGAGCGCCTGGACGAGCACCCCGAGCTGCTCGTCACCGACGTCGAGCTGCCGGGCCTGTCCGGCCTGGAGCTGATCCACGAGGCCCGGGAGCGCGTGCCGGGTATCCCCGTGATCGTCATGACCGCGCACGCCAGCGTCGAGTACGCCGTCGAGGCGCTGCGCGAGAGCGCCGACGAGTTCCTGGTCAAGCCGCTGGACTCCGCGCGGCTCGTCGAGCGGGCGCACGCCCTCGTGGACGCCGCGCGCCGGCGGGCGAGGCCCACCGACCGGGTGCTCGCCGTGGGCGCGCACCCCGACGACGTCGAGATCGGGGTGGGGGCGACTCTCGCGTCCCACCGGTCCGCCGGCGACGAGGTCACGGTCCTGGTCCTGTCGGGCGGTGCTGTGGGCGGTGTGGCCGCCGACCGGCGGCTGGAGGCGGCCGCCGCGACCGCCGAGATCGGGGCGGGGCTCGTCGTGCGCGACCTCGAGGACACCCGGATCGACCTGGCGACGGCGATCACCGCGATCGAGGAGGTGATCGCCGAGGTGCGGCCGACGATCGTCTACACGCACTCGGCGAACGACCGTCACCAGGACCACCGCACCGTGCACCGTGCCGTGGACGTGGCGGCGCGGCGCGTCTCCACCGTCGCCTGCTACCAGAGCCCGTCGGCGACCATCGAGTTCCGGCCCACGCGGTTCGTGCCCGTCGACGGGTTCGTCGAGACGAAGCTGCGCATGCTCGCGGCGTTCGTGTCGCAGTCCCACCGGGACTACATGCAGCCGGACCTGGTCCGGGCCACCGCGCGCTACTGGTCGCGGTACGGCGGAGGCGAGTACGTGGAGCCGCTCGAGATGCTGCGCGCCAGCCAGCTGCTCGGTCGACGACAGTCCGCGGGCGCGAACGAGGACGAGGACGAGGAGCACGGCGCCGCCGTCCCGGCGTCCCGCTCCGAGGGACGAGGGGGAGCCTGATGACGAGGGTGCTCGTGACGGGGGCCGGGGGACCGGCGGGGGTGGCGGTGATCCGTTCGCTGCTCGCGCGCGGGGACGTCGAGGTCTATGCCGCGGACATGGACCGCTGGGCCAGCGGCATCTACCTCGTGCCGGACGGGCGCCGCCGGCTGGTGCCCCCGGGGCTGGCGGACGACTTCGTCGAGCGCGTCGCGCTGCTGTGCGCCGAGGACGGCATCGAGGTGCTGTTCCCGACCGTCGACGTCGAGCTGCCTCGCCTGGCCGCCGCGCGCGACCGGCTCGCGCGGGCGGGCACCACGCTCGCGTCGCCGAGCCTCGCGACGCTCGAGACGGCCCTGGACAAGCTGGCGCTCGCCCGCGCCTGCGCGGGCCACGTCCGCGTGCCGCGCACCGAGCTGCTCGGGGAGTCCGGAGCGGACCAGGGTTGGGACTTCCCCGTGATCGTCAAGCCGCGCCGTGGTGCCGGTTCCCGCGGGGTGCGCCTCGTGACCGACCAGGCCGAGCTGGAGGCCGTGCGCGGCACCGAGGACCTGCTGGTCCAGGAGCTCCTGCCCGGCGACGAGTACTCCGTGGACGTGCTCGCCGACGCGTCCGGGCACGTGGTGGCGGCGGTCCCGAGGGCCCGCCTGCGCGTCGACTCGGGGGTGTCCGTCGCCGGCGTGACCCTGCACGACGACGCCCTCGTCGCGACCGCCGCCGAGGTGGCGCGGGTCATCGGCCTCACCACCGTGGCCAACGTCCAGCTCAAGCGGGACCGCGACGGCGTGCCGGCCCTGCTCGAGGTGAACCCCCGGTTCCCGGGTGCGATGCCGCTCACGATCGCCGCCGGGGTGGACATGCCGTCCCTCACGCTCGACGCGGTGCTGGGGCGGGAGGTCCCGCGGCACGTCGACTTCCGGGAGCTGGCCAACGTGCGCTTCCTCGAGGACCGCTTCCTCCCGGTGGGGGAGATCCTGCCCGAGCCCCGCGTCGGCCGGGCCGACGACGGTGCGCCCTCGTGACCACCCCCGCGGGCGGCCCCGCTCCCAGCGGCCTCGACCTGAGGGGCGACCACCACGTGCACTCGACGTTCTCCGACGACGCGGTGAGCACGCTGGCGGAGAACCTGGACGCCGCCCGGGACCGCGGGCTGACGGTCGTGCGGATGGTGGAGCACGTGCGCCGCGGCGCGACGCACGTGCCCGACTTCCTGCGGGCGGCCGAGGCGCTCGACCCGCCGGAGGGGCTGACGGTCCTCACCGGTGTCGAGGCCAAGCTCCTCGACACCACCGGCTCCGTCGACGCGCCCCCGGAGGTGCTGGCCGCCGTCGGCGCGCCGCGGGGGCCGGGGCGCGTGCTGCTGGCCGACCACCAGCTGCCCGCCCCCGACGGGCCGTGGAGCCCGCGGGTGGCCCGGGAGCGCCTCGCGGCCGGCCTCCCGGCCGCGGACGCCGTGGGCTTCCTCGTCACGGCCTACGCCCGTGCGCTCGCCGCGAGCGGCCCGGCGCAGCTCGCCCACCCGTTCTCGATCCTGCCCAAGATCGGGCTGGCCGAGGACGAGGTCACGGCCGAGCACCTGGACGCCCTGGCGGACGCGCTGCGCGCCGCGGGCGGCGTCGTCGAGGTCAACGAGAAGTGGCGGTGCCCGGGCGCGCGGGTCGCCGGCGCCCTGCGGGCCGCGGGGGTCGACCTCGTCGCGTCGACGGACGCGCACGACGCCCGCGACGTCGGGCGCTACCGCTGGTTGGCCGGTGACGCATGACCCTCGAGCTCAGCGACGACCCGGTGACGAGGATCGTGACGATCGTCTGCATGGTCCTCGTCGTGTGCGGCGTGGTCCCCGTGGCGGCCGGCGTCTACCAGTACCTGCTGCTGCCGTTCCACGCCGTGAAGAACCACTGGAAGCGATCGGGACCGTACCTGCCGCGCGTGGTGGTCGTGGTCCCGGCGTGGAACGAGGGCGCCGTGCTCGCCGCCTCGCTCGAGCGCCTGATGCGGCTGGAGTACCCGCCCGACCGGCTGCGGGTGTTCGTCGTCGACGACGCGAGCACCGACGAGACCCCGGACGTCGCGCGGGCGATGGCCGAGGCCTACCCCGGCCGCATCGAGCACCTGCGGCGCGAACAGGGCGGGCAGGGCAAGGCGCACACCCTCAACCACGGGATCCGCGCGGCGCTCGCGGACGACTGGATGCAGGCCCTGCTCATCATGGACGCCGACGTCGTCTACCGGCCGGACTCCCTGCGGCGGATGACCCGCCACCTCGCGGACCCCGAGGTGGGCGCCGTCACGGGCTACATCACCGAGGGCAGCCAGCGGCCCGGGCCGGTGGCGCGGTTCATCGGCTACGAGTACGTCACCGCGCAGGCCGCCGCCCGCCGCGCCCAGAACGTGCTGGGCGTGCTCGCCTGCCTGGCCGGGGGCGCGCAGCTGCACTCGCGGGCCAACCTCGAGGACCTCGGCGGCGAGATCGACACGACGACGCTCGCGGAGGACACCTTCACCACCTTCCGCACTCAGCTGGCCGGGCGTCGCGTCGTCTTCGACCCGACGGCGATCGTGCGCGCCGAGGAGCCGGAGTCGGTCCGCGCCCTGTGGAAGCAACGCGTGCGCTGGGCGCGGGGGAACGTGCAGATCACGTCGCGGTTCCGCCGGGTGTGGTTTCGCCCGTCGCGCCGGCACCGCCTGGGGTCGCTGTCGTTCGGGCTCATCTGGTTCTCGGTCTACCTGCTGCCGGTCGCGGCCACGGCCGCGTCGGTCGGGCTGGTCGTGCTGCACGCGATCGACCAGGTGTCCGCGATCGCGGTCTTCCGCACGCTGTGGTGGGTGGCCGTGGTCGCCTACGTGTACGTCACCGTGCTCACGGTGCTCGTGGACCCGCGCACCGCGCGACGCACCTGGTTCGAGGCGCTCACCTTCCCCGGCATCGGGTCGCTGGTCGTCATGGTGGCCGCCTGGTACCCGGGGCTGTGGGACCAGCGCCTGCCGTCGCTGTTCGGGCTCGAGGTGTCCCCCACGGGGCGGTCGGTGCTCCTGTACCTCCTGTACGCGTGGCCGCTGGTGGCGATGCTGCTGGCGTGGCTCGTGCGGGCGGTGGACGGCGTGACGCGGCTGCACTGGCTCGCGAACCTGCTGCTGTACGTGGTCGGGTTCGGCCCGCTGCTGTGCGCGATCACCCTCGACGCGTACGTCAAGGAGGCCCGCGGGGCGTCGACGGCCTGGGACAAGACGATCAAGACAGGGAAGGTCGTGGGATGAGCACCTCGCCCGACGAGCGGCCGGCCGGCACGGCCGCGGAGCCCCGCACCCGACGGGAGCGCCAGGAGTGGTGGGCGACGCTCGCCCCGGACGCGCTCGAGGACGAGACCCGGACGAACCGGCGCCGGGAGCGCTGGCTCTTCCTGTCCGCGGGCGTGGCCCTCGCGGCGACCCTGGTCGTCCTGGCGCTGCACGCGGGGCCCCTGTTCTCGTGAGCGTCGACGCGCCGCTGGGACGGTTCGCCCCCGTGCGCGCAGCGTGGGCGCGGATCGACACCGTGCTCAAGCGCCAGGTCGTCTTCGGGGTCCTGTATGCCGTGTCGCTGGCGCTGGTCCCGCTCGCGGGGGTGCCCGTCGCGTCGGGCTGGTTCATCGTCGCGGGCGCCCTCGTGGAGCTGCTCGTGCTCGCCGCGGCCGCGTTCGCACCGTGGCACCGGTGGCCGCCGGCGGCGCAGGACGTGCTCCCGATCGTCAGCGCGCTCGCGATCGTGCTCCTGGAGCGCGGCACGTCGTTCACGGCGATCTACTTCACGTCGCTCGTCCTCCTCCCGGTCGTGTCGCTGGCCTGGAACGGGGGGTGGCGGGGGATCGTGCTGGCGACGATCACGGCCTCCGCGGTGGTCGCGGCCCCGCGCCTGTGGCACGGCCACGTGGTGGACCAGCAGAGCTCGATCGTGCGAGCCGTCCTGATCCCGCTCATCAGCCTCGCCCTCGCGTCCTTCGTCGCGGCCGCGGCACAGGGCCAGCGCAGCCGGAACGCGCGGCTGCAGGAGCTGACCGGCCAGCTGCGCACGTCGCGCGACCTCATGGCCGGGCTGGTCGACGCCGCCACGGAGCAGGCGATCGTGGCCACGGACGTCCAGGGCCGGATCGAGGTGTTCAACCAGGGCGCCGAGCGACTCACCGGCTGGGCGGCCGGTGAGGCGGTGGGGCACTCGATCCTGGAGCTGCGCCTGCCCACGGAGCTCGACGTGGCTGCCGCGGAGGCCGGGCTGCGGCCGATGCCGGACGAGGACCCGGCGTCGGTGCGCCTGCAGGGCCTGCTCGGCGCCGCGATGGACGGCGGGGTCCAGGTGCGCGACTGGACGCTGCTGCGGCGCGGGGAGAGCGCCGGGACGGTGCGGGTCACCGTCACCCGCCGCCTGCCGCAGCCGTCCGTGCGCCACACCGGGTACCTCTTCGTCTCGACCGACATCACGGAGCAGCTCGAGGCGGAACGGGCCAAGGACCAGTTCCTCGGCTACGTGAGCCACGAGCTGCGCACCCCGATCAGCTCGCTCCTCGGCTACCTGGAGCTGCTGGGCCTCGACGACGGGAACCTCACCGACGAGCAGCGGGACTATCTCGCGGTCGTGGAGCGCAACGCGCGGCGCCTGCTGCGGCTGGTGGAGGACCTGCTGCTCACGGCGCAGGTGGACGCCGGACGGTTCACGGTGGCGCCCGAGCCGACCGACCTGCGCACGATCACGGCCGGCGCCCTGCGCACGGCCGCGCCACAGGCCCGGGCCGCCGGCGTCGACCTCGTCGACGGGACCGAGGCCGAGGTGCCCTTGGACGGCGACGCCACCCGGCTCGGGCAGATGGTCGACAACCTGGTGTCGAACGCGCTGAAGTTCACGCCGCGCGGCGGGACGGTCACGGTCCGCGCCGCCCCCGGGACGGCCGAGGACGGCGGACCGGCCGCAGTCCTGACCGTCCAGGACACGGGCGTCGGCATCCCCGGCGACGAGGTGCGGCGCCTCACCGACCGGTTCTTCCGCGCGTCCACCGCGACCGAGCGACGCATCCCCGGCGTCGGGCTGGGGCTGTCCATCTCGAAGGCGATCATCGACGCCCACGGCGGCACGCTGACGATCGCCAGCGTGGTGGGGGAAGGCACGACGTTCACCGTGCGCCTGCCCGGGTCAGCGTGGGGAGAGGGCGAGACCGCCGGCTGACGGGCGTCGACGCCGAGGAGCGCCCCGTCAGAGCGTGCGGGCGGACAGGGTGTCGCAGTCGGTGAGGGTGCCGCCCTCGTAACCGACGGTGAACCACCGCACCCGCTGCTCGGAGGTGCCGTGGGTGAAGCCCTCCGGGCTGACCTGGCCGGTGGCCTGCTGCTGGATGCGGTCGTCGCCGACGGCCGCGGCGGCGTCGAGAGCCTGCCGCAGCTCGGCGGGGGAGATCGGGTCGAGGAACGTCACCCCCGTGTCGGGGTCGACCTCCGTCGCCGCGGAGCCCGCCCACATGCCCGCGAGGCAGTCGGCCATGAGCTCGATCCGCACGGAGTCGGACTCGGGCCCGCTGCCGCGGCGGTCGGCGGCGTCCATGGCGCCGGTGAGCTGCTCGACGTGATGTCCCACCTCGTGCGCCACGACGTACTCCTCGGCGAGCGGCCCGCCCTCGGCGCCGAACTGGGAGCTCAGCTGGTCGAAGAACGAGACGTCGACGTACACGGTCTGGTCGGGCGGGCAGTAGAACGGCCCTGTCGCGCTGGTCGCGGAGCCGCACCCCGTCGTCGTCGACCCGGAGAAGCTCTCCACCGGGGGCAGCACGTACTCCACCCCGGCCTGCTGCGGCAGCACGCGGTCCCAGTAGGCGTCGAGCGACTGCACCGTGGCGGACAGCCGGCACTCGCGGTCGGTGTTCGCCTGCTCGGCGGTGCAGCCCTCGACGTACTGTTCCTGTCCGTCCCCCGCGGGCGCCCCGGCGTCCTGGACGGCGCCGCCCAGCGCGCCGGTGAGCTGGCCCAGGTCGCCGCCGCCGAGAAACACGGCCAGCAGCGCGACGACGATGGCGCCGATGCCGCCGCCGACGACCGCGCCGCGCCGTCCGCCCGTGCCCTTGCGGACCCGGCCGCCCTCGAACTCGCCGCCCTCGTTGAAGGTCACGAGCACCACGCTAGGCCCCAGCCGGAGCGATCGCGCGGGAAATGGGGAGCGCCGACGGGTGCCCGCTCCGTAGGCTCCGGCCATGCCCGCGACGATGCCCGCGACGATGCCTACGACGAGGCCCACGAGAACGACCGGTACGGTGCTCGCCCTCGGCGGGGGCGGGTTCTCGATGTCGGACGACGGCTCCTCGGCGATCGACGACCACCTGCTCGACCTCACCGGCAAGGACACGCCGAAGGTGTGCTTCGTGCCGACCGCGAGCGGGGACGACAACGGGTACGCGCACCGCTTCGAGGAGGCGTTCGCCGGGCGGGCCCGGACGTCCGTGCTCTCGCTCTTCTGCCACGAGCCGTGGGGCTACGCCGACCCGGAGCTGCTGCTCGAGCAGGACGTCGTCTACGTGGGCGGCGGCTCGACGGCGAACCTGCTGGTCGTCTGGCGGCGGCACGGCCTGCCCGACCTGCTCGCCCGCGCCGCGGCGCAGGGGACGGTCCTCGCCGGCATCAGCGCCGGGATGAACTGCTGGTTCGAGTCCTCCTCGACCGACTCCTTCGGCCCCCTCGCGCCCCTGGACGACGGCCTGGGTTTCGTCCCGGGCAGCGCGTGCCCGCACTACCTGGGCGAGGAGGACCGCCGCGACGCCTACCTGGGCTGGGTGGCGTCCGGGGCGCTCCCGGGCGGCTACGCGGTGGACGAGTACGCGGCCCTGCGCTTCGTCGACGGCGTGCCCGTCGACGCGGTGAGCGAGCGCCCGGACCGCCCCGTCCTGCGCGTCGAGCGCGACGGCGACGGCGTCCGGGAGGTCCCGCTCGACGTGCGCCGGCTCCCCGGCACCTGACGGCGGGGCGGTGCCGGGTCAGTACTCCGTCGGCGTCTCGACCGACTGCCAGTGCCACGGCTCGGGCAGCCGGCCGTCGGGCTCGGCCCAGCCCGGGTGGGTCCAGCCGTGCTCCTCGGCGTGCTCCTTGAGCCAGGCGTAGCGCGCGCTGTCGAACCCCTCGGGGCCCATGGCGATGTCGACGGCGGTGCCCAGGCCGTGGTTCGAGCACCCGGGCGGCGCGGCCAGCGGGTTGGGGTCGTCGGGGTTGTACACCGCGACCTGCTGGTCGTAGCTGCGGTAGGCGGAGTTCACCGTGAGGTGCTGACCGAACTCGGCCCGGTAGGCGGCGTCGAGCGCCACCAGCCCGTCCAGGACGTCCGCGCGCACCGAGTGCTGCGGCGCCCACGGGATCGGCGCGAGCCGCTTCGCCGAGATCTTCCCGGCCTCCGGGAACCACACCTGGTCCGGCTCGGGGCACACGACGGCGTCCTGCGCGGTCAGCAGGTCCACGGTCGTGCCCGCCAGGTCGTCGCGGAGCGCGGACAGGTCCGCCGCGGCGGACTCGAGGTCGGCGAGCGACGCCGTGGCGAGCCGGTCGTCCTGGGTCTCGGAGGTCAGCTCGTCGGCGGTCCCGAGGGCATCGCGCGACGTGGCGCGCAGCGTCTCGCCGGCGTTCTTCCCGTCCTCGGCGAGCTCGTCGGTCGCGGCCAGCACGCGACCCGCGCGGCGCGCCACCGGGGCGAGCGCGTCGCGGGACTCGACGGCCTGCGCGCGGGCGAACGCGAGCCGTGCGGCCTGCACGGCCGCGACGTCGTCGTCGAGCCGCGCGCCGAGCGCCGGGGCGTCGCCGGGCAGCCGGTCGAGGACCGGCGTCGCGTCGATCAGCGCGCGGGCGTCGACGATCGTCGCGGCGAGGTCCTCGCGGACGTCGGGGTCGGTCACCTTGTCGGCGGAGCCGTCGAGCGCGTCCTGCGCGACGACGAGCCGCGCGGACAGGTCCTGGGTCTCGGAGCGCAGCACCCAGGCGAGGGCCCCGCCCGCCGCGGCGAGCGCGACGACGAGCCCGACGGGCACCACGCGCGACGCGCGCAGCCGCCGGGGCCCGCCCGCGGCGCGCACGTGCCGCAGCGAGAGGTCCACCCCGCGCGACCGGGGGCGGACCAGGGCGAGCAGCGCCGCGCCCACCACGGCCCCGGCGGCGTACCAGGCCAGGTCGGCAGGCGTGAACGCCGTGCCGAGCGCATACCGCGCGAGCGGGAAGCGCGCGACCACCTGGGCCGGGACGTCGGTCAGCCAGGCGGCCTCGATCCCGGCGCACACGACGAGCCCGACGACGCCGGCCACGACCGGGCGGGTGCGCGGGGCGACGAACGCCACGAGGAGCACCACGAGCGTCGCGTAGAGGGCGTCCCCGAGCGGCCCGCCGACCGCGGGAGGGAGCAGGGTGCGGCCGCCGAGGCCGGCGAGGACCACGACGACGGCGAGGCCGGCGGTCGCCGGGCGGGGGGCGCGTGTCACGCGGGGAACCTTATCGACAGCGGGGTGCGGCCGGACCCCCTGTGACCTAAGTCGTCGTCGGACGGGGCGCCGAGCACTAGACTCGACGCAGAACCCCGCCCGCTTTTCGAAGGACACCCCTGCCTTGATCACCGCCCACGGCGTCGAGCTGCGCTTCGGCGCCCGTACCCTCCTGCACGAGGCGACGTTCCGCATCGCCCCGGGCGACCGCATCGGGCTCGTCGGCCGCAACGGCGCGGGCAAGACGACGCTCACCAAGACGCTCGCGGGCGAGACGCTGCCCGCGGCAGGGCAGATCACGCGGGGTACCGACATCGGGTACCTGCCGCAGGACCCGCGCACGGGAGACCTCGACGTCATCGCGATGGACCGGGTGCTCAGCGCGCGCGGGCTGGACCGCATCGTCACGCAGATGCGCGAGACCGAAGGCCTGATGGCCTCGGCCGACGCCGACACGCAGGCCGCCGCCCTGGAGCGGTACCCGAAGCTCGAGGCGCGCTTCCTCGCCGCCGGCGGGTACGCCGCGGAGTCCGAGGCGCACCGCATCACCAGCAACCTGGGCCTCGACGACCGCGTGCTCGCCCAGCCCCTCCACACGCTGTCCGGCGGCCAGCGCCGTCGCATCGAGCTCGCGCGGATCCTCTTCTCCGGCGTCGACACGCTGCTGCTCGACGAGCCGACGAACCACCTGGACGCCGACTCGATCGTCTGGCTGCGCGACTACCTCAAGTCGTACAACGGCGGGTTCGTCGTGATCAGCCACGACGTCGACCTGCTGCGCGCCACCGTCAACAAGGTGTTCCACCTGGACGCTAACCGCGGCGAGCTCGACCAGTACAACCTGGGCTGGGACGCGTACCTGGAGCAGCGCGAGCAGGACGAGCGCCGCCGCCGGCGCGAGCGGGCGAACGCGGAGAAGAAGGCCGGCGTGCTGCTGGCCCAGGCCGACAAGATGCGTGCCAAGGCCACGAAGGCCACGGCCGCGCAGAACATGATGAAGCGCGCGGAGCGGATGCTCTCCGGGCTGGAGGGGGAGCGGCGCGCGGACAAGGTCGCGCACCTGCGCTTCCCGAAGCCCGCCCCCTGCGGTCGCACGCCGCTCACCGCCGAGGAGCTGTCGAAGAGCTACGGCTCGCAGGAGGTCTTCGCGGGCGTCGACCTCGCGATCGACCGCGGGTCCCGCGTGGTCATCCTCGGCCTCAACGGCGCGGGCAAGACGACGCTGCTGCGCATCCTCGGCGGCGTCGAGGAGCCCGACACGGGCCGCGTCGTGCCGGGGCACGGCCTGAAGATCGGCTACTACGCCCAGGAGCACGACACCCTGGACATGGACGCCACCGTCGTGGAGAACCTGCGGCACTCGGCCCCGGACCTCACCGACACCCAGGTGCGCTCCGTGCTCGGGTCGTTCCTCTTCAGCGGGGACGACGCGGAGAAGCCGGCGAACGTGCTGTCCGGCGGCGAGAAGACGCGCCTCGCGCTCGCCACGCTCGTCGTCTCCAGCGCGAACGTGCTGCTGCTCGACGAGCCGACGAACAACCTCGACCCGGCGTCGCGCGCCGAGATCCTCGGGGCGCTCGACACCTACGAGGGCGCCGTCGTGATGGTCACCCACGACGACGGCGCCGTCGACGCGCTCAACCCGGAGCGGGTGCTGCTGCTGCCGGACGGCGACGAGGACCTGTGGTCCGCGGACTACGCCGAGCTGGTGTCGCTGGCCTGAGGCTGCTCGGCGGCGTCCAGCAGCGCGTCCTCGTAGTCCTCGTCCACCCGCGGCCGCCGGGCGCGCTGCGGACGCACGGCGGCGCCCGGCCGGCCGGTCCCGTCCAGCGGGTCCGGGCCCTCGCCCGCCGCGAGGAGGTCGCCCGCCGTGACGTGCACCGGCCGGGTCTCGCGCCGCCACAGCACGACGTAGCCGCCCAGCGCGCCGAGCGCGAAGATGCACCACTGCACGGTGTAGCTGAGGTGGGAGCCGGGATCGGTGTCCGGCTCGGGGAGCGCGCCCGGCGTCGTCGCGGCCGCCGGGTCCTCGGAGCGCAGCTGCCCGTACCCGCCCACGGTGGCGCCGTCGGCCCACGCGGCGCCGTCCGCGCCCGCGGCGAGCACCTGGTCGGTGTGGATGGCCTGCACCTGGCCCGCGGGGGTGCCGCGGTCCGAGGCGGGCTCGTCGGGCCGCATCGTCATCGTCACCTCGACCTCGCCGGCCGGCGGGTCGGGCACGGAGGACGGCGCACTCGCGTCCTCGCCCAGCGGCACGAACCCCCGGTCGACGACGATGACGACGGGCTCCCCGTCCGCCCCGGTGGTCTCGAGCGGCACCAGCACGTGGAAGCCGGGCTGGCCGCCGACGGGCCGGTTGCGCAGCAGCACCGTGTCCTCGGGGCGGTAGGTGCCGGTGGCCGCCGCGGGTCGCCACTCGTCGTCCGGGTCGAGGACGGCGCCGGGCTCGGGCAGCACGTCGGCGAGGGGGACGGGCGCCGCCGCGTAGTTGGACTGCACCAGGTCGATCTGCGCCTCGCGCCAGGTGTAGCGGTGCCACTGCCACACGGCGGCCAGCACGCACACGGCGGCGAGGAGCACGGCACCCAGGCCGAGGGTGATCCACTGCCGGCGGGTGCGGGGGGCCGCCGGCGCGTCGGTGGAGCGGTGGTCGTCCGGCGCCAGGGGGCCGCCGGTCGAGGGGTGGTCGGTCGTCACGCGCGATCGAGCTCCGCGACGGGGACGGTCTGCTTCCAGAACGAGCGTGCGCCGAGGAACTGCTCGAGGTGCTCGCGGTGGTCGTCGCACGCGAGCCACACCTTGCGGCGCTCCGGGGTGTGCAGCCGCGGGTTGTTCCACAGCAGGCCCCACGCGGCCTCGGCGCGGCAGCCCTTGGCGGAGCACACCAGCTCGCCCGCCACCGGGTCGGCGTTCGTCCCGAGCAGGTCCATCAGCGAGTTCCTCCTGAGTTCTCGTCCGTCGGGTCCACGTCCGTCGGGTCCACGTCCGTGGGGTTCTCGTCCGTCGGCTCGTCGTCCTGGTGCTCCACGACGCGGTGCGGGCCGTCGAAGGTCTCCGGCCCGGAGGTCTCCCGGCGGCGCGGCGTGGTGCCGTCCTGGGCGGACGTGGTGAGCTCGGCGGGCGCGACGTCGACCATCGGCGACGTGTCGTAGGTGACGCGGTCGCGGCCGGCGTTGGCGAAGAGCACCGCCGAGTAGGGCAGGACGACCGCGGCGGCCACCAGCACCAGCCGGATCCAGAGGACGTCCACGAGCACGGCGCCGACGAAGCACACGATCCGGATGCCCATCTGGATGAGGTAGCGCCGCGTGCGGCGCGCCTGGTCCTCCTCCAGCGGCTCGGGGGCGCTGGTGATCGAGGGGACCTCGGGCACCTGGTCCGCACCGTGGCGGCGGCCTCCGGAGGGGCGCGGACCGGGGGAGGTCGCGCGGGCGTTGCTCACCCGGCCAGTCTAAGGCGGCACGCGCAGGCCCAGGGACCCGACGGGACAGCACCTCGCCTTGTAGGGATCCGACAAAGCGCCGCGAGGACGTGTGACGCGCCGCGACCCTGCGGGGCCGCCGGGTCGGGGTAGCGTCACCAGGGCGTCGGCCGTGCCCGACCGCCCGCAGCACCGTCCCGACGACGTCGAGCATCCTGTCGACCGGCATGCCGAGCAGCATGACGCCGACACCGGTGCCGACGCACCGCCCCGACCGCCGAGGAGAACCGTGACCGACGCCCCCGCCCCCCAGCCCGCCGCACCCACCGGCCGGGTCGTCGTCGTGACCGGCGCGGCGCGCGGCATCGGCCGCACCATCGCCGAGCGCTTCGTCGCCGCGGGCGACACGGTCGCCACGCTCTACCGTGGCGGTGACCTGCCGGCCGGGGTGCACGGCTACGTCGCCGACGTCACGGACAGCGCGGCCGTGGACGCCGCGTTCTCGAGCATCGAGTCCGACCTCGGCCCCGTCGTGGTGCTCGTCGCCAACGCCGGCGTGACCCGCGACCAGCTCCTCCTGCGCATGAGCGACGAGGAGTTCGAGACGGTGCTCGACGTCAACCTGACCGGCACGTTCCGCTGCGTGCGCCGCGCGTCCAAGGGCATGATCCGGGCGCGCAAGGGCCGCATCGTGCTCGTCGGCTCGGTCGTGGGCCTCTACGGCGGGCCAGGCCAGGTCAACTACTCGTCGTCCAAGGCGGCCCTCGTCGGCATGGCCCGGTCGATCACCCGGGAGCTCGGCGGCCGCGGCATCACCGCGAACGTCGTGGCGCCGGGCTTCGTCGAGACCGACATGACGGCGGCCCTGCCCGAGGCCACCCAGAAGCAGTACAAGGCGTCCATCCCCGCGGGCCGCTTCGCCTCGACCGACGAGGTCGCCGGCGTCGTCGAGTTCCTCGCGTCCGACGCTGCGGCGTACGTCTCCGGCGCCGTCGTCCCGGTCGACGGCGGCCTCGGCATGGGTCACTGACCGGCCCCGCCCCGCACCCCTCGCTTCCTCACCCCCGCACAACCGGAAGGTCATCATGGCTCTGCTCGACGGCAAGAAGCTCCTCGTCACCGGCGTCCTCACGGACAGCTCCATCGCGTTCCACGCCGCCCGCCTCGCCCAGGAGGAGGGCGCCGAGGTGGTGCTCACCTCGTTCGGCCGCCAGATGAAGCTCACGCAGGCGTTCGCGAAGCGGCTGCCGGTCACGGCGCCCGTGGTGGAGCTGGACGTCACCAGCGACGAGGACCTCGCGGCGCTCCCCGAGCGCGTCAAGGAGCACGTGGACGGCCTCGACGGCGTCGTGCACTCGATCGGCTTCGCGCCGCAGTCCGTCATGGGCGGCAACTTCCTGGGTGCCGAGTGGGGCGACGTCGCGACGGCCCTCCAGGTCTCCACGTTCTCGTACAAGTCGCTCATCGAGGCGGCCCGCCCGCTGATGTCCGGCGGCGCCTACGTCGGCCTCACGTTCGACGCGACGTTCGCCTGGCCGGTGTACGACTGGATGGGCGTCGCGAAGGCCGGTCTGGAGTCCGCCAACCGCTACCTGGCCCGTGACCTCGGGCCGCACGGCATCCGGTGTAACCTCGTCTCCGCCGGGCCCATCCGCACCACGGCCGCGAAGTCCATCCCGGGGTTCGCGACCATGGAGGACGCCTGGCCGCAGCGGGCCCCGCTGGGGTGGGACCAGACGACGGCGGAGCCGGCTGCGCGCGCCGTCGTGGCACTTCTCTCGGACTGGTTCCCCGCCACGACGGGGGAGATCGTCCACGTCGACGGCGGTGTGCACGCGATGGGTCAGTGACGGGTCGGGGCCCGGAGCGGCCCCCGGAACGACCTGTGAGACGGAGCCCATGAGAGCGGTAACGCAGGCCGAGGGCGAGGCGCCGACCTGGCGCCTCGTGCTGTTGCGCCATGCCAAGGCGGAGCCCGGCAAGGGCGTGATCCCCGACGACCGCCGCCCGCTGGCGCTGAACGGGCGCAAGCAGGCGAGCCGTGTCGGCATGGCGCTGACCGCCGCGGGACTGCGCCCGCAGGTCGCGCTGGTGTCCTCCGCGCTGCGCACCCGGCAGACCTGGGACCTGGCTTCCTCGCACCTCGACGGCGCCGCCGACGCCTCGCTCGAGGTGCGCGACGAGCTCTACGAGGCGAGCGTGCGCGACGTCCTCGGCCTCCTGCGGGAGGTCGAGGCGTCGGCGCGCACGGTGCTCGTCGTCGGGCACGAGCCGACCATGGCGGCGACGGCGGCCTACCTCGCGGGCGACGGCTCGGACGCCGCGGCCGTCGCGCAGGTGCGCGTGGGCGTCCCGACCGCCACCTACGCGGTGCTGGAGTCGGCCGAGCCGTGGGCCGAGTGGGGCCGCGACGGCGCCCGCCTGGTGCACGTCGGCCGCCCGTCCTGAGCGTCCGCCGGGGCGTCAGACCGCGCCCAGCACCTCGTCGACGGTCGTGACCTCCACGAGCGGCGCGTAGAGCCGCATCGCGTCGAGCGCCCGCTCGTGATCGGCGGCGCTCGCCCCGGCGCAGGCGTCGGCCACCACGCGCACCCGCCGACCGGCGTCGGCCGCGGGCAGCACCGTCGACAGCACGCAGCAGTCGGTGGAGACGCCGGCCACCACCAGCTCGGAGGCGTGCCCCGCTGCCGCGTCGAGCTCGGGCCCCCACTTGCCGAACGTCGTCGCCGTGACGACGGGCGCCCCCGCGGGGTCCAGGCCGTCCGCGAATCCGTACAGGGCGTCGTCGGGCGGCACGAGGGCGAACGGCCACTGCGCGAAGTACTCCCGCCAGGCCCCCTGCGGTGCGCGGGGCGCCACGTAGCGCGTCCACACGGTGCGCCCGGCGAACGCGGGCAGCAGGCGACGCAGGGCGTCGGCGGCGGCGTCGAAGCCGGGGGAGGCCCACGGGCTGCCCGGTCGGCCGAAGACCACCTGCATGTCGACGACGACGAGGGCGGCGCCGCCGTCGCCGGGGGTCGGGGCGCTCATGCCGCCTCCTGCCGGCGCACGGCCCGCGCCGAGAGCACGAACGTGCCGAGCAGCCCGAGCGCGAGGGCGACCAGCACGCCGAGGTTGGCGCCCGCCCACTCCCCGTCCCGCCCGCCGAGGCCCAGCGGCCCCAGCAGGTAGCCCTGCCACGACAACCAGCCCGCGTAGGTGTTGGTGACGAGCCCCCAGCCGATCGCGGTGCCGGCCACGACGAGCAGCACGGCGGACCAGCGCACGCTGCCGTACCGCCCGCGGCGGTCGCCCAGCTCGTCGTCCGCGTAGTCCCGCCGCCGCAGCGCGATGTCGGCGAGCAGGACGCCGCACCAGGCGGCGATCGGCACGCCGAGCGTGATGAGGAAGCCCTGGAACGGGCCGAAGAAGTCGTCGGCGACGAAGACGACGTAGATCGCGCCGAGCACCATGAGGACGCCGTCGATCGCGGCGGCCACCCAGCGCGGCGCCGGCAGCCCCAGCGACAGCAGCGCGAGGCCGGAGGAGTAGATGTCGAGGGCCGCGCCGCCGATCAGCCCGGCCAGCGCCACGACCATGAAGGGGATCAGGAACCACTCCGGCAGCAGCACGGCCAGCGCGCCGATCGGGTCGGTGCCGATCGCGTCGGCGAGGGCGGGGTCCGACCCGGCCAGCAGGAGCCCGGCGACCAGGAGCAGGACGGGCGGCAGGGACGCGCCGAACGTCGTCCAGCCGACGACGCCCCGCCCGGACGCGGTGCGCGGCAGGTAGCGCGAGTAGTCGGCGGCCATGTTCACCCAGCCGAGGCCGAACCCGGTCATCATGAAGACGAGCCCGCCGATCACCTGGGGCGCCTTCCCCGGCGGGATCGCGGCGACCGTCGCCCAGTCGACGTGGCCCGCGACGAGCACCACGTACACCACGGTGAGCACCGCCGTCAGCACGGTGATCACCTGCTGCAGCCGCATGACGAGCTGGAACCCGAAGATCCCGGCGGCCACCACGACCAGCGCCACGACGGCGAGCGTCACGACCTGCGTCACGGTGCCGCCGCCCCACCCGAGGGTGCCGAGCACGGTGGCGGTGGCGAGCGTCGCGAGGGCGACGAGCACCGTCTCCCAGCCCACGGTGAGGATCCAGGACAGCAGCGACGGCAGCCGGTTGCCGTCCACGCCGAACGCCGCCCGGCTCAGCACCATCGTGGGCGCCGAGCCGCGCCGTCCTGCGAGCGAGATGAACCCGCAGGCCAGGAACGACGCCACGATGCCGACCGCACCCACGACCACGGCCTGCCAGAAGGACACGCCGAAGGCCAGCAGGTACGCGCCGTAGCCGAGGCCCAGCACGGACACGTTGGCCGCGAACCACGGCCAGAACAGGTCCCGGGGTCGCCCGTGCCGTTCGGACTCGTCGATGGTGTTGAGCGCGTTGGTCTCGACCGTCGTCGCCATGGCACCGATCCTGGCCCCTGCCAGGCGGTTCGCGCTACGGCTGCCGGCTAGGGGCTGCCGGCTCAGGGCTGCCGGTTCAGGGCTGCGCGGTGCCGGGCCCGCGGCCCGCGGCGGCGTCCACCGCGTCGATGACGCCGAGCACGTCGTCGAGCCGGGGTCCGTCCACGCTGAACGGCGCCTGCGCGCGCACCAGCGGCTTCGCGGCGAAGGCGATGCCGATGCCCGCGGCGTCGATCATGTCGAGGTCGTTGGCGCCGTCCCCGACGGCGACGGTGTCGACCATCTCGAGCCCGCACTCGGCGGCCCAGCGGCGCAGCGTGGCGGCCTTGTCGGCACGGTCGACGACCGGCCCGACGGTGCGGCCGGTGAGCACGCCGTCGGCCACCTCGAGGCGGTTGGCGCGCCAGCGGCCGATGCCGAGCGCGTCGGCGATCGGGCCGAGGATCTCGGCGAAGCCGCCCGAGACGAGGCCGAACTCCCAGCCGCGCCGGTGCACCTCGCTCACGAGGTCGGCGGCGCCGGGGGTCAGGACGACGGCCTCGCGCACCGCGGTGAGCGCCTCGACGGGGACGCCGCGCAGCGTGGCGACCCGCTCGCGCAGCGAGCCGGCGAAGTCGAGCTCGCCACGCATCGCGCGCTCGGTCACCTCGGCGACCTGGGCGCGGGTGCCGGCGTGGTCGGCGAGCAGCTCGATCACCTCGGCGGTGATGAACGTGGAGTCGACGTCGGTGACGACGAGCCGACGGCGGGGGGCCCCGGCGCCGCCGTTCTCGGTGTTGCGAGGGGCGGGGGCGGTACGAGCGGGATCAAGCAACGACGGTGCCCTTCGGGACGACGGTGATCCCCGACTCCGAGACGGTGAACCCCCGGGCCCGGTCCTCGTCGTGGTCGACGCCGACCCGGGCCCGTTCGCTCACCACCACGTTCTTGTCGAGGATGGCGCGGTGGACCTGGGCGTGCCGCTCCACCTGGACGTTGTCCATCACGACGGCGTCCGTGACGGTGGCCCAGGAGTGCAGGTGCGCGCCCGGGGACAGGATGGACCCTGCGACGGTCGCGCCGGAGATGAGGACACCAGGCGAGACGATCGAGTCGGCGGCGTGGCCCAGGCGCCCCGGCCCGGCGTGCACGAACTTCGCCGGCGGCAGGCCCGTGTAGCCGGTGAGCAGGGGCCAGTCCTGGTTGTACAGGTTGAAGACCGGCTGCACGGCGATGAGGTCGGTGTTGGCCTCGAAGTAGGCGTCGATGGTGCCGACGTCGCGCCAGTAGTCGCGGTCGCGGTCGGTGGAGCCGGGGATCTCGTTGCGGATGAAGTCGTACACGCCGGCGGTGCCCTCGGCGACGAACGCGGGGATGATGTCGCCGCCCATGTCGTGCCGGGAGTCCGGGTCGGCCGAGTCCTTCGTGACGGCCTCGACGAGCGCGTCCGCGTCGAACACGTAGTTGCCCATCGAGGCGAGCACCTCGGTGGGGGAGTCGGGCAGCCCCACCGGGCTCTCGGGCTTCTCGAGGAACTCGCTGATCCGGGTCGGGTCCTCGCGGTCCACCTCGATGACGCCGAACTGGTCGGCCATCGCGATCGGCTGCCGGATCGCCGCGACCGTGGCGCGGGCGCCCGACGAGACGTGCGCCTCGACCATCTGGGAGAAGTCCATCCGGTACACGTGGTCGGCGCCCACGACCACGACGATGTCGGGCCGCTCGTCGTCGATGATGTTGAGGCACTGGTAGATGGCGTCCGCCGAGCCGAGGTACCAGTGCTTGCCGACCCGCTGCTGCGCGGGCACGGACGACACGTAGTTGCCGAGCAGCGACGACATCCGCCACGTCTTGGAGATGTGCCGGTCCAACGAGTGCGACTTGTACTGGGTCAGCACGATGACGTGCAGGTAGTGCGAGTTGATGATGTTGGACAGCGCGAAGTCGACGAGCCGGTAGATGCCCCCGAAGGGGACCGCAGGCTTGGCACGGTGCGCGGTGAGCGGCATGAGGCGCTTGCCCTCGCCCCCGGCGAGGACGATCGCGAGCACGCGGGGCTGGGTCGACGCCATGCTCCGACCCTAGGGCGTCGTGGGCCGCCGCGCCCGCGACCCGCCGACCCCGCTAGGTTGGCCGCGTGAGCACGTCGACGAGCAGCCCGTCCAGCAGCCCAGCGAGCCGCCCATTCCGGGTCGACCTGCTGACCCGCGAGTACCCGCCGCACGTCTACGGCGGCGCCGGGGTGCACGTCGCCGAGCTGTCGGCGGTGCTGCGCCGCCACGTCGACGTGCGGGTGCGCTGCTTCGACGGGCCGCGCACCGGCGACGACGCCGGGGCGGACGTCACCGGGTACGGCGTGCCGGCCGAGCTCGCCTCCGCGAACCCGGCACTCGGCACGTTCGGCGTGGACCTGGCGATGGCGCAGGACGTCGGAGGGGCCGACGTCCTGCACTCGCACACCTGGTACGCCAACCTCGCCGGGCACGTCGGCGGCCTGCTGCACGGCGTGCCGCACGTCGTGACGGCGCACTCGCTCGAGCCGCTGCGGCCCTGGAAGGCGGAACAGCTCGGCGGCGGGTACGCCCTGTCCTCGTGGGCGGAGCGCACGGCCTACCTGGGCGCCGCGGGCGTGGTCGCCGTGTCCGCCGGGATGCGCTCCGACATCCTGCGGGTCTACCCGGAGCTGGACCCGGACCGGGTGCACGTCGTGCACAACGGGATCGACCTCGCCGGCTGGCGGCGTCCGCCGGCGGGCGACCCCGCGGCGGAGCGCGTCGTCCGCGACCTCGGCATCGACCCCGAGCGCCCGGCCGTGGTGTTCGTCGGGCGGATCACGCGCCAGAAGGGCCTGCCGTACCTGCTGCGCGCCGCGGCACGGCTGCCGCGCGAGGTGCAGGTCGTGCTGTGCGCGGGCGCCCCCGACACCGAGGAGCTCATGGCCGAGGTGCGCGGGCTCGTGGCCGAGCTGCGCCGGGCGCGGGGCGGCACGGGCGTCGCCGGGCCCGGCGGCACCGGCGCGGAGGCCGGGGTGGTCTGGATCGAGCAGATGCTGCCGCGCCCGGACCTCGTCGCCGTGCTCGCGGCGAGCACCGTCTTCGTCTGCCCCTCGGTGTACGAGCCGCTCGGGATCGTCAACCTCGAGGCGATGGCGGTGGGCCTGCCCGTCGTCGGCACCGCGACCGGCGGCATCCCCGAGGTGGTCGACGACGGCGTCACGGGCGCGCTGGTGCCGATCGAGCAGGCCGACGACGGCACGGGCACGCCGCTGGACCCGGAGCGGTTCGTGGGGGACCTGGCGGCCGCCCTCGAGCGGGTGCTCGCCGACCCGGCGCGGGCCGCGGGGCTGGGGGAGGCCGGCCGGCGCCGGGCCGAGGAGCTGTTCTCCTGGGAGGCGGTGGCCGAGCGCACCCTCGACGTCTACCGGTCGGTCCTCGCGGGCTGACCGGACGCCGGGCGACTGGCCGTCGGTGCCGTCAGCGGACCGAGGCGTACGTCGCGGCGCTGAGCGCGTGCCGCGCGGTGCGCTCCACCTCGCGCAGGGCGGTGGACCGCTGGTCCGACTGCCAGAGGTTCACGGCGCCGCCGTCGTCGACGGTCGCGAGGTCGACGATCGCGAGCAGCCGGGTCGCGAGCTGCAGCACGCGGGCCCGCCGGCCGTCCAGCGCGGGCACGGGCCAGGCGTCGGTGCTGCCGCCGCGCAGCCGCTCGATGGCGTCCGCGGCGTCGTCGCGCCACCGGGCGACGTCGAGGGAGTCGAGCGCGTCCGTCGCGGTGACGAGGCTGGTGCGCAGCTCCCGTTCGGCGTCGGCGAGCGAGCCGAGGGTCCCGGCGACGTGGGTCGACCAGGCGGGCACGGGCCGCACCTGCCACGCCACGAGGTGCCCGGGCTCGAGCGCGCTGCCGAACGCCGTGACCGCGGGGACCGCGGCCCACGACCCGGCCGGGGTGGTGATCATCACGCACTCCCCGGCGTCCGTGGCCTCGGCGCTCACCGCGGCGGGTGCGCCGCCCAGGTCGCCGGGCGCGGGCAGCAGGGCGCAGACCTCGCGGGGCCCGGCGAGCCACGCGGTGACGAGGTCGCGCAGGTCGGCGTCGTCCTCGTCGGCGCGGCCGGGCAGCCCGACGACGCCGTGCGGCTCGTCGTCGCCCTGCACGTTGCGCACCACCACGCCGGGCGCGGCGCCGGCGGTGGCGAGCCAGAGCGCGAGCACGACGCTGCGGGGCAGCGCGGTCGGGTCGGTCTCCACGGGCCTCAGGGTAGACGTCCCGGCACCGTCGTCGCAGGCCGGGACGCGAGCCGTCCCGGCGCACGGCTCGGGTAGGGTCGGGCCTCATGAGCGCGGTTCTCGACCTGCAGGGCGTCACCGTACGACGCGGTACCACCACCATCCTCGACGCCGTGGACTGGCAGGTGAACGAGGGCGAGCGCTGGGTCGTCCTCGGCCCCAACGGCGCCGGCAAGACGACCATGCTGCAGATCCTCGCCGCGCGCTCGCACCCCACGGCCGGCACCGCCGAGCTCCTGGGCGAGCGGCTGGGCCGCGTCGACGTCTTCGAGCTGCGCCCGCGTATCGGCTTCGCCTCCGCGGCCCTCGCCGACCGGATCCCGGGCAGCGAGACCGTGCGCGACGTCGTGCTCACGGCGGCGTACGGAGTGACCGGCCGCTGGCAGGAGACGTACGAGGAGTTCGACGAGCAGCGCGCCAAGGACCTGCTGGCGGCGTTCGACGTCGCCGACCTGGCGGACCGCTTCTACGGCACGCTGTCGGAGGGCGAGCGCAAGCGCGTGCAGATCGCCCGCGCCCTCATGACCGACCCGGAGATCCTGCTGCTCGACGAGCCCGCGGCGGGCCTGGACCTCGCCGGCCGCGAGGAGCTCGTCGGGGCGCTCGCCGAGCTCGCGGCCGACCCGGCGTCGCCGGTCCTGGTGCTCGTGACGCACCACGTCGAGGAGATCCCGCCGGGGTTCACGCACCTCATGCTCATGAAGCGCGGCGGCATCCAGGCCGCGGGGCCGATCCACGAGGTGCTCACCGCGGACAACCTCTCGCAGGCGTTCGGCACCCCGCTGATGGTCGCCCACGGCGGAGGCCGCTGGCTGGCCCGCGCGGCGCGACCCGCCGGTCGCTGAAACGGCTTCCCGCGTCGGCTCAGGCTTGGTAAAGTCTGTGCAAAACATGGTGGCGGGGGCGTCGCTTTTCTGAGGGTCTCCCGGCACCGCACGCTCCCGCGAGGGACGACGAGGGGAGAGAACCGTGGACTCCTGGCTGTGGTGGGTCGGAGGCGCGCTGCTGCTCGCCGCGATCGAGATGCTCTCGTTGGACCTCGTGCTGATCATGCTCGCGGGGGGCGCGCTCGGCGGTGCGGTGACAGCCGCGGCCGGCGGCGAGCTCTGGCTCCAGATCGTCGTGGCGTGCATCGTGTCGGCGCTGCTGCTCTTCACGCTCCGCCCGTGGCTGCTGCGCCACCTGCGCCAGCGCACGCCTCTCGTGGAGACCAACGCCGCGGCACAGATCGGCCGGTCGGCCGTCGTGCTGGCCGAGGTCACGGAGACCGGCGGCCGCGTCAAGCTGCAGGGCGAGGTCTGGAGCGCCCGGCTCGAGGACGACGGCATCCCGAACTCCACCGGGCGCGTCCCGGTCGGAGCGGAGGTGCGCGTGCTGCGCATCGAGGGCGCCACCGCCGTGGTCGAGCCGGTCGCGACGACGCACGAGCAGCCCGAGCACACCGCCTGACGGTTGTGGCTCGGGTGGCCCTGACCGCACCGAGCAGGGACCCGTACGACCCGCCGGGTGCCCCGGCGGCACCGTCTGATGTCGACCAGGTCGACGGAAGGGACCGACGTGTCCGATACCGAACCAGGCACCATCGTGCTCTACGTGGTGCTCATCATCCTGGCGATCGTCCTGATCGTCGCGCTGGTCAAGGCCGTGCGCATCGTGCCGCAGGCGACGGCGCTGATCGTCGAGCGCCTGGGCCGCTACAACAAGACGTTCGAGCCGGGGCTGCACCTGCTGGTGCCGTTCGTCGACCGCATCCGCGCCGGCGTGGACCTGCGCGAGCAGGTCGTGTCCTTCCCGCCGCAGCCGGTGATCACGAGCGACAACCTCGTGGTGAGCATCGACACGGTCATCTACTTCCAGGTGACGGAGCCGAAGTCGGCGGTCTACGAGATCGCGAACTACATCACCGGTATCGAGCAGCTCACGGTCACCACGCTGCGCAACGTCGTCGGGTCCATGGACCTGGAGCAGACGCTCACCAGCCGCGACCAGATCAACGGCCAGCTGCGCGGGGTCCTCGACGAGGCCACCGGCCGCTGGGGCGTGCGGGTGAACCGCGTCGAGCTGAAGTCGATCGAGCCGCCCGCCTCGGTGCAGGGTGCGATGGAGCAGCAGATGCGCGCCGAGCGCGACCGCCGCGCCACGATCCTCACGGCCGAGGGCGTCAAGCAGTCCCAGATCCTGACGGCCGAGGGCGAGAAGCAGTCGCAGATCCTGCGCGCGGAGGGCAACGCCCAGTCGGCGATCCTCACGGCCGAGGGTGAGGCCCGCGCCATCCTGCAGGTCTTCGACGCGATCCACCAGGGTGACGCCGACCCCAAGCTGCTGGCCTACCAGTACCTGCAGATGCTGCCCCAGATCGCGAACGGCACCGCCTCGAAGCTGTGGGTCGTGCCGACCGAGTTCACCGCCGCCCTCGGGTCCATCGCCCAGGGCTTCGGTGGCGTGCCGGGCACGCCGGGGATCCCGACCCCGCCGTCGGGCGACGAGGGCGGGGCCGAGGCGCGGCCGCGACCGTCGTCGCTCCCCGCGCAGGCCCTCGAGGACCCGGGCGAGGCGCTCGCGGAGGCGCGGCGCCAGGCGGAGGCCGCCACGGCCGACGCGACGAGCGCGGGCACGCGCTCGGGCGCGCCGTTCGACCCGTCGGCCGAGCGTGGCCAGCGGCCGTCCGACGGCCCGACGGCGCCGCCGGCTCCCGGGGCGCAGCCGCGCTCGCTCGGCGGCGAGCCGGAGGAGCCGCAGCAGTAGGTCGCGCAGGGTTGCGATCGAGAGGGCCGTCACCCCGTGGGGTGGCGGCCCTCTCGTCGTGCCCGTCCCGGCCGTCCGGGAGGGGGGAGGTCCGCGCGTGACGTTGCGGAGTGAGTGCTCACTCATTTAGTGTGGCGCTCATGAGTCCCACGCCCACGCCGACCGGTCGCGCCGCGCCTATGGCGCCGGACGACCGCCGCTCGGCGATCATCGACGCCGTGCTCCCGCTCGTCGGCGAGTTCGGCCTCGACGTCACCAGCCGCGAGCTCGCCGACGCCGCGGGCATCGCCGAGGGCACCCTGTTCCGGGCGTTCGGCGACAAGCTCACCCTGATCGGCGCGGTGGCGGTCGAGGGCCTGCACCGGGCCTCCGGGCCGGTCGAGACGCGCGCCGAGCTCGCGGCGATCGACCGGGAGGCGCCCCTCGAGGAGCGGCTCGAGCGCGTCATCGAGCTCGGCCGCCGCCGGATGACCGACGTCATGCGCTGGATGGGCGTGCTGCGCGCGCTGCACCACCGCACCGGTGCGCGCGACCAGGTCGAGCCCGGGCACGTGCAGGACTTCCGGGCGCAGTTGGCGCAGCAGCGCGAGCAGCAGCGCGAGGCCACCGTCGCCGGGCTGATCGGGGTGCTGCAGCCCGACGAGCACCGGCTCCGGGTGCCGATCGAGGTCGCGGTGGCCCTCGTCGAGGCCAGCATCGCCGGCACGCACGCGCGGGTCGACCACCTGCTGCCCGCGCCCTCGCCCCGGGTCGTCGCCGATGCGCTCGTGCACGGCATCGCGGAGGATCGAGGAGAAAAACACGTGCCCGCGGCCACCACGACGACGAACACTGCCTCGAACGCTCCGTCCGAGAACCCCCCAGGGGCGGCGACGCCCCGGACCCCCCACCCCCAGGAGCCCTGATGCTCGTCTCCCTGGCGCGGACCTACCTGCGCCCGTACGCCGGCGCCGTCGGCCTGCTGCTGGTGCTCCAGCTGCTCGCGACGCTCGCCTCCCTGTACCTGCCGTCCCTCAACGCGGACATCGTCGACAACGGTGTGACGACCGGTGACACGGCCTACATCATGCGCGTGGGCGGCTGGATGCTCCTCGTGAGCCTCGTCCAGGTCCTGTGCGCGGTCGGCGCGGTGTTCCTGGGCGCCCGGGCCGCGACGGCGCTGGGCCGCGACGTGCGCCGCGACCTGTTCGACTCCGTGCAGGGCTTCTCCGCCCGCGAGCTCGGGCAGTTCGGCGCCCCGTCCCTCATCACCCGCACGACCAACGACGTGCAGCAGGTGATGATGGTCGTGCTCATGACGTTCACCATCATGGTGATGGCGCCGATCATGCTGGTCGGCGGCGTCATCATGGCGCTGCAGGAGGACGTCGAACTGTCCGCGCTGCTGCTGGTCGTCGTGCCCGTCCTCGGTATCGCGATGGGCCTGCTGATGTGGCGGATGGTGCCGTACTTCAAGGCGATGCAGAAGCGGATCGACGCGATCAACGGCGTGCTGCGCGAGCAGATCACCGGCCTGCGGGTGGTGCGCGCGTTCGTCCGGGAGAACCGCGAGCTGGAGCGCTTCGGCGCCACCAACGAGGCGCTGTACGACACGTCGCTGAACGCCGGCAAGCTGATGGCGCTGGCGTTCCCCATGGTCATGCTCATCATGAACGCCTCCAGCGTCGCCGTGCTCTGGTTCGGGGCGCAGCGCATCGACAACGGCCAGATGGAGGTGGGGGCGCTCATGGCGTTCCTCAGCTACATCATGTACATCCTCATGGCCGTGATGATGTCGACGATGATGGTGATGATGGTGCCGCGCGCCTCGGTCGCCGCGGGCCGCATCAGCGAGGTGCTCGAGACCGAGACGTCGGTGACGGAGCCGGCGGCGCCGGTGAGCCTCTCCTCCCTGGCCGACGGCGAGGGGCCGCGCGGCGAGGTGCGCTTCGAGGGGGTCGGGTTCCGCTACCCGGGCGCCGACGAGCCGGTGCTGCACGACCTGGCGTTCACCGCGTCGCCCGGCCGGGTGACGGCGATCATCGGCTCGACCGGCGCGGGCAAGACGACGCTGCTCAACCTGGTGCCGCGGCTCTTCGACGTCACCGAGGGCCGCGTGCTCCTGGACGGCGTCGACGTGCGCGACCTGGCGACGGGTGACCTCGGGTCGCAGCTCGGCCTGGTGCCGCAGAAGGCGTTCCTGTTCAGCGGCACGGTCGCGGACAACCTCCGCTACGGCAAGGCCGACGCCACCGAGGAGGAGATGTGGGCCGCGCTGGAGATCGCGCAGGCGCGCGACTTCGTCGAGGCGCTCCCCGAGGGGCTCGAGGCGCCGGTGGCGCAGGGCGGCACCACGTTCTCCGGCGGTCAGCGGCAGCGGCTCGCGATCGCGCGCGCCGTCGTCCGGCGCCCGCGCGTGTACCTGTTCGACGACTCGTTCTCGGCGCTCGACTACAGCACGGACGCGCGGCTGCGCGCGGCGCTGCGGCCGCGCACGCAGGACGCGACCGTCCTCGTCGTCGCGCAGCGCGTGGCGACGATCCGCGACGCCGACCAGATCCTCGTGCTCGACCACGGCCGCATCGTCGGGCGCGGCACGCACGCCGGGCTGCTGGCCGACAACGAGACCTACCAGGAGATCGTCTCCTCCCAGATGTCCCTCGAGGAGGCGGCATGAGCACCGAACGCAAGGCCCCTGCCCGTCCCGCCGGCGGCCCGCGCGGCGGCGGCCCCATGGGTGGCATGGGCGGGGCCCCGGGCGCCAAGGCCATGGACTTCCGCGGGTCGCTCGTGCGGTTCGCCCGCGTGATGCGTCCCGAGCGGGCGCGCGTCGTCCTGCTCACCCTGTGCGGCATCGTCTCGGTGGCGCTCACCGTGGCGGGCCCGAAGATCCTCGGCGACGCGACCAACGTCATCTTCGCGGGGTTCGTCGGCAAGGCGCTCGCGGTGGCCGGGGTCCCCGCGGGCACGACCGGCGACGAGGCCGCCGCCATGCTGCGCGCCTCCGGGGACAGCGCCCAGGCCGGCCTGATCTCCTCGCTGCCGGACGTGGTCGTGGGCCGGGGCGTGGACTTCACCCGCCTCGGCGAGATCCTCCTGTGGGTGCTCGCCATCTACCTGGGCGCGTTCCTCTTCGGGTGGCTGCAGGCGCGGATCATGACGATCGCCGTGCAGAACACGATGCGCCGGCTGCGCGACGACGTCGAGGCCAAGCTGCACCGCATCCCGCTGAGCTACGTGGACAAGCAGGCCAAGGGCGAGATCCTCTCGCGCGTCACCAACGACATCGACAACGTCGCGCAGACGACGACCCAGACGCTCGCGCAGCTCGTGACCTCCGTGCTCACGGTGATCGGCGTGCTCGGGATGATGTTCTGGATCTCGTGGGTGCTGGCGCTCGTGGCGCTGGTGACCGTGCCGCTGTCGGTGGTCCTGACCATGCAGATCGCCAAGCGGTCGCAGCCGCAGTTCGTGGCGCAGTGGGCGGCCACCGGGCGCCTCAACGCGCACGTCGAGGAGATGTTCACCGGCCACTCGCTGGTGAAGGTCTACGGGCGCCAGGAGGCGGCGGCGGAGAAGTTCGGGACCGAGAACGAGGCGCTCTACGACGCGTCGCGGAAGTCGCAGTTCATCTCCGGCACGATGCAGCCGTCGATGGGCTTCCTCGCGAACCTCAACTACGTGATCGTGGCCGTGATCGGCGGCCTGCGCGTGGCCTCGGGGCAGCTGTCCCTGGGCGACGTGCAGGCGTTCATCCAGTACTCGCGGCAGTTCACGCAGCCGCTCACGCAGATCGCGTCGATGATGAACCTGCTGCAGTCCGGCGTCGCGTCGGCCGAGCGGGTGTTCGAGCTGCTCGACGCCCCGGAGCAGGACCCGGACCCTGCGGACCCCCGCCGGCTCGGCGACGTCCGCGGCCGCGTGGCGTTCGAGGACGTCTCGTTCTCCTACGACCCCGAGACGCCGCTCATCGAGCACCTCGACCTCGTGGCGGAGCCCGGCCAGACGATCGCGATCGTCGGCCCCACGGGCGCCGGCAAGACGACGCTCGTCAACCTGCTCATGCGGTTCTACGAGGTGAACGAGGGCCGCATCACGCTGGACGGCGTGGACACGCGCGACCTGACGCGGGACGACCTGCGCTCGCGGATCGGCATGGTGCTGCAGGACACGTGGCTGTTCAAGGGCACCATCGAGGAGAACCTGCGCTACGGGGTGCGCGACGGCGACCAGGTGGGCGAGGCGGAGTTCCTCGCGGCCACCGAGGCCACGCACGTGGACCCGTTCGTGCGCACGCTGCCCGACGGGTACGCGACGCTGCTCGACGACGAGGCGACCTCGCTCTCGGCGGGCGAGAAACAGCTGCTGACCATCGCCCGCGCGTTCCTCGCCGACCCGGAGATCCTCGTGCTCGACGAGGCGACGAGCTCGGTCGACACCCGTACCGAGGTGCTGGTGCAGCAGGCGATGAACGCGCTGCGGGCGAACCGCACGTCGTTCGTCATCGCGCACCGTCTGTCGACCATCCGCGACGCCGACACCATCGTCGTGATGGAGCACGGGCAGATCGTGGAGCAGGGCGACCACGACACGCTGCTCGCGGCGGGCGGTGCCTACGCGCGGCTGTACGAGTCGCAGTTCAGCGCCCCCGCGGTGGACGAGGAGGACGCGGTCGCCGGTCCCGCCGGCGTCTGACCCCGCCGCTCGCCCGATCCTCCCCGCGGGCCGGGATCAGGGGAGGACGAGCATCCGGGCGGGCGGCGCCCCCTCGCGCTGCCAGTCGAACCGGGCCTCGCCGACCACGCGCCACCCGCGGTGCAGGTAGACGGCGTGCGCGACGCCGTCGCGGTCGTCGACGTCGAGCACCGGCGTGCGCCCCTGCGCGTGCAGGTGCGCGACGGCGACGTCGAGCAGCGCGCCGCCGACCCCGCGGCCCTGCGCGCCCGGGCCGACGAAGAGGACCGACACGCAGCCCAGCTCCTCGACGGGGCGGCCGGCGCCGGCGGACCAGATGGCGCCGAACCGGTCGTCGGGCACGGAGGTCACGCTCACGTGCCCGACGACCGCGCCGTCGAGCTCGGCGACCCACGCGTGCTCCTCGTCCGGCCGCACCAGGAACTCCTCGGTCGGGAAGGGCAGCGGCCACCGGTGCGGGTAGCCCGACGCCGGCTGCTGGGCGGCGAGGACGTCGACGAGGGCGGGCAGGTCGGCCGCCGTGCGGTCGCGGAGCACGACGGCGGGAGTGCGGGCCGGGGCGTCGGAGGTCGCGTCGGAGGTCACCCCGCGATCGTGGCACGGGGCCCCGACAGGCTCGCGCCGGTCGGGGCCCCCGCGGGATGGTGCGGGCGTCACGCGGAGACGCTGAGCGTGGCGCCGATGGTCCCCGCGTCGGCGAGGGCGCCGGCGTGCACGCGCGCGAGCTGCGTGCGCGACACCTTGAGCCCGCGCCGGGTGTCGTCGGTCGTGACGTGGGCGGGGTCGACGGCCGTGCCGTCGTCGGGGGCGTCGGTGAGCGAGACGGGCCGCACGAGGGTCCAGTCGAGGCCGCTTCCGCGCACCACCTCCTCCTGCCGGCCCGAGTCGGTGAACTGGCGGCCGATCACGAACCGGAACACCAGCTTCCACGTGAGGTCGAGGTGCGCCCACGAGTCGCCGAGGCCGTACGTGCTCTGCACGACCAGCCGGCGCACGCCGGTCTCGCGCATCGCCGCGACCACGGTCGCGGTGCCGCGCGAGCGCACGTCGGGCGGGGTGCTCGACCGGCGCAGCCACTGCACGGCGAGCGGGTTGTCCGAGATGCCGAGCGTGACGACGACGGCGTCCTGCCCGGCGACGGCCTTGGCGACCGCCTCCGGGTCGAGGGCGTCGCCGTCGACGGGTCGCAGGGAGCCCCGCTGCGCGTCCAGACCTGAGACCGGTGCCGCGAAC
Organism: Isoptericola sp. NPDC056605; assembly: GCF_042792795.1. Classification (NCBI taxonomy): domain Bacteria; kingdom Bacillati; phylum Actinomycetota; class Actinomycetes; order Micrococcales; family Promicromonosporaceae; genus Isoptericola; species Isoptericola sp. NPDC056605. The sequence continues at coordinate 75,318 of NZ_JBHTVT010000018.1, forward strand.
GCGGTGCTCGCCGTCCGGCCGAACGCGGTCACGCGGTGCCCCGCGGCCACCAGCTCGCGGGTGACGGCGAGGCCGCTGCCCCGCGTCGCTCCGACCACCAAGACGTCCATGAGAGTCCTCCTCGTCGTGCCGGGCCCCGTGCGGTCCCGGCGTCTGGCTCCAGACTTCCGCCCGATCACCGGACGAACCATGAGGTGTCATCCAGGAGTCTTGACCGTTCGTCCGGGACGGGCGGACGATGGCGGGATGAGCGACGCCGCCCTGCTCCCCGTCCCCGGTGCCGGAAAGCCGCAGGTCGACCCCTGGGTCGACGTGCTCGGGACCCTCGAGATGGACGCCGTCTTCTGCTCCACCGGCCGGTTCTCCGAGCCCTGGGGCATCGCGATGCCCGCGCTGCCGGGCGTCCTGATGTTCCACCTGCTGCTCGACGGCCGCGCCGTCGTCGACGTCGAGGGCGGGCGGCACGACCTCGGCCCGGGCGACCTCGTGCTGGTGCCGCACGGTGCCGGGCACGCGATCACCGGGACCGCCGACGACCCCGCCACCGGGCTCTGGGACGTCGACCGCACGGTGGTCGCCGACCGGTACGAGCAGCTCCGGATCGACGGGGGCGGGCGCCCGGCGGCCCTGGTCTGCGGGGCGGTGGGGTTCACCGACCCGGGGGTCGGCCGCCTGCTGGCGAGCCTGCCGGCGGTGCTGCGGGCGCCGGACGCCGCGAGCGGGCCGGGCGCGGGCGACGACGGGTCGGACGGCGACTGGGTGCGCGCCGTCGTCGCGGCGATCGACCACGAGGTGCGCCACCCGCGGCCGGGCACGGACGTCGTCACGGCCCGGCTCGCCGACGTGCTGCTGGTGCACGTGGTGCGCCGCTGGCTCGAGGCGGAGGAGCCGGCGTCGGGGTGGATCGCCGCGCTCCGCGACCCGGCGCTCGGGCCCGTGCTGCGCGCCGTGCACGCGGAACCCCAGCGGCCATGGACGCTGGAGTCGCTCGCCGCCGTCGCGCGCCTGTCCCGGTCCGCGTTCGCCGACCGGTTCGCCCGCACCGTGGGCGAGCCGCCGATGGCCTACGTGGCCGGGTGCCGGATGGACGCGGCCGCGCGGCTGCTGCGCGACCCGGACGCGAGCGTCGAGCGCGTGGCCCGGCAGGTCGGCTACGACTCGGTGCCGGGTTTCCATCGCGCCTTCGTGCGGCGGCACGGCGCGACGCCGGGCGCGTGGCGCTCCTCCGGCCCGGCGCGCACCCTTGCCGAGGTGCTCGCGCGCTGAGGGGCGGAGGGGCCGGACCGGTGGGGGGCGCGGGCGCGCGCGGGGGAGAATGCCCCGGTGAGCACCCCCGAGCCCGGCGTCGACGACGCCCGCACCACCCGCGTCACCGACCCCGCCGACCCGCGCCTGCACGACTACACCGACCTCAAGGACGTGAAGCTCCGCTCCGTGCGCGAGCCCGCCGAGGGGCTGTACATGGCCGAGTCGTCGTCCGTGATCCGGCGGGCCCTCGAGGCGGGCCACCGTCCCCGGTCGTTCCTCATGGGCGAGAAGTGGCTCGACTCCCTGGCCGACGTGCTCGCCGCCCATCCCGACGTCCCCGTGTACGTCGGCCCGGACGACGTCGTGCAGCGGATCACCGGCTTCCACCTGCACCGCGGGGCGCTCGCGGCCATGCACCGGCCGGTGCTGCCCTCCGTGCACGACCTGCTCGCCGGGGCGCGCGCCGGCGCCGGCGCGCGCCGCGTCGCCGTGCTGGAGGACATCGTCGACCACACGAACGTCGGGGCGATCTTCCGCTCCGCGGCGGCGCTCGGGGTGGACGCGGTGCTCGTCTCGCCGCGCTGCGCCGACCCGCTCTACCGCCGGTCGGTCCGGGTCTCGATGGGCACGGTGTTCCAGGTGCCGTGGACGCGGCTGGAGTCGTGGCCGGGCGGCCTGCACGCGCTGCAGGACGACGGCTTCACCGTCGCGGCGCTGGCCCTCGCCGACGACTCCGTGTCCCTCGACGACCTGGTGGCCGACCCGCCCGAGCGGCTTGCGATGGTGCTCGGCACCGAGGGCGACGGGCTCTCGCGAGGGGCGGTCGCGGCGGCGGACGTCGTCGTGCGGATCCCGATGGCCGGGGGAGTGGACTCGCTCAACGTCGCGGCCGCGTCGGCCGTGGCGTTCTGGGCGACCCGGGCCTGATCCCGGCGCGGACGAGGGGGCCGGCGCGTCGCACCGACCCCCGTCGTCCGCCCCCTGCGGGCGACCCGATCAGCCCTTCAGCTCGGCCGTCAGGTCGTCGAGGAAGACGTCGAGCACGCCGTCGCCCAGCTTCACCGGGGCGGCGCCCCAGCGGTTGTCCGGGGGGTCGACGATCACCTGGGCGGCCGCCTCGGCCGAGGCGTCGGCCCGGGCGAGCAGCGCGTCGCGTCGCGCCGCGTCACCGCGCAGGTCGGCCCGGGCGGCGTCGAGCGTGGCGAGGAACGCGTCGCCCCACAGGTCGTTCGCCTCCAGCCAGGGCGCGGCGTCCGACACGAAGGCGGGGTCCACACCGGACCGCCGGAGCGTCTCGGGGAGGCCCGCGACCGTCCGGGCGTCGTCCCGCAGGCGGGCGATCGCCGCCGCCTGGTGGCCGGCCTCCCAGCGCTCCCAGAAGTCGCCGATCTCCGCCGCGAGGGCGGGCGCCTGCGGCTGCCACGGGTCGCCGAAGCTCGGCGCCAGGTGGTTGAGGTCCCCGAACGCCAGGAGCGCCTCCACCGCGTCGCGGTCGTCGTGGGCCAGGTAGCGCATCGCCTCGACCCAGCTCCGGTCGCGGTCGTACCCGCGGTCGTTCCACGCGAAGTCCGCGATGCCGAAGACGGCGACCTTGCTCGCCGCGGCCTGGTTCATCGGGTTGGAGACGATCCCGGCCAGGTGGTCCGACAGACCCGGCTCGCGCTTGTCGTACGGCGCGAGGAGGAGCCGTCCGCTGGTCTGCCCGTAGTCGTTGACCGGGTAGTTGTCCCACAGGAAGGTCGGGCCGCCGAAGACGGTGTCCGCCTCGATCGCCTGGTCCACCGAGATCGACTGCGGCACCACGTCGTTGCCCGTCCACATGACGACGACGTCCTCGTCCGTCTCCCGCAGCGCGGCCTTGTAGGGCGACTCCGTGGTGTTGTAGTACTCCGTCGGCACCATCTGCAGCGGCCGGGCGCCGTCGTGCGTCTCGATCCAGCCCTGCTGCACGCGGGTGAGGAAGTCCGCCTGGGCCTTCCCGGCGTTCCCCGGCGACGGGTCGCCGTAGGCCTCCTGGTCGGAGTCGCAGGCCCAGCGCGAGTAGTCGATGTCGTCGAGCGGGACGCTGAACGCCCGGACGCCGACGTCGTACAGCGCCTGGAACTTCCGCTCCAGCGCCGCCATGTCCTCGTCGCCGGAGTAGCAGACGCTGTTGCCGGGGGAGAGCGCGAACGTGAAGCGCACGTGGTTCGCCGTCGCGGCCTCGACCAGCTCGGCGAGCTCCGCGAGCTTGTCGGCCGGGTAGTCCTCGCGCCACTTCTCGCGGTGGTACGGGTCGTCCTTCGGGGCGTAGACGTAGGTGTTGGCCTTCACGTCGCCGTAGAAGGCGAGCTGGTCCAGCCGCTCGGCGTGCGTCCACGGCTCGCCGTAGAAGCCCTCGATGGTGCCGCGCAGCGGCATGGCGGGGAAGTCGCGGACCGTGGCGCCGACGAGCGTCGTGCCCCGGCGACCGTCGACCAGGAGCTGCTCGAGGGTCTGGACGGCGTAGAACTGGCCGGTCGCGTCCGCCCCGGCGAGCACGACGGTGCCGCGGCCCCGGTGCCCGTCGACCTGCACCGCGTACGCCTCGTCGTGGTCGGGCACCGTGACGCGGCCCAGGGCGGCCCGGACGTCGGTGCGCGACGCGTCACCGAGGAGGAGCCGGACCTCCCCGCGGGCCGGGCGGCGGTCGTCCGCGTCGCGGACGACGGCGCGCACCCCGTGCTCCCGCAGCGCGCCGGTGAGCGCGTCGCGTGCCGCGTCATCGGTGTCGGCGTCGACCACGACGTCCACGGACCGGGGGAGGCGGAGGTCGTCGTCGGAACGCCAGATCTCCTGCGGGGCGGGGCTGACGGTGGGAAGGTCGTCCCGGGTGGCGGGCGACGCGGACGCGGTCGTCGTCACGCCGGCGGCGAGGAGCATCGTGGCCGTGAGCGTGCCGGCGGCGAGTCGTCGTCTGACGGTGGTCATGGAAACCTCCATTGGTCTAGACCAGTTCGACCACCCTGACGAAGGTCGATGCTCCTGTCAACAGGAGGACGGGGTCGTCGCCGAGGGGTCCGCTGGTGACCCGCGCCACACTGAATTACGCAACGGGGGGATGACGAAACCCGGAGGTGAAGGTTAGCCTCACCTACGTGAGTCAGACCTTGGTGCCCTCGGCGCCCCCCGCGGTCGAGTCCCGTCCCGCCGTCGCGATGGCGGGGCGCGGCCTGCGGCTGTCGTACGACCGCCGCACCGTCGTCGACGGCGCGGAGATCGAGCTGCGGCCCGGCGCGGTGACCGCGCTGCTCGGGCCCAACGGCTCCGGCAAGTCGACGCTGCTGCGCTCGCTCGCGCGCCTGCACCGCCCGGACGCGGGCTCCGTCACGCTCGCCGACGGCGACGCCGCTGACGGGGAGGGCGCCACCGACGCGCTCGCCCTGCACCCCAAGGACTTCGCCCGCCGCGTCACGCTGCTGTCGCAGAGCCATCCGACGCCGAGCGGCGTGACCGTGCGCGACGTCGTCGCGTACGGCCGGCACCCGTACCGTGGGCGCTTCCGTTCCGCGGACGCGGACGGGCCGCGCGCGATCGCGCACGCCATGGACGTCACCGGCGTCGCCGAGATGGCGGAGCGGGGCGTCGACGAGCTCTCCGGCGGCGAGCTGCAGCGCGTGTGGCTCGCGACCTGCCTCGCGCAGGACACCGGCGTGCTGCTCCTTGACGAGCCCACGACCTACCTCGACCTGCGCTACCAGGTGGAGCTGCTCGACCTGGTGCGCGACCTCGCCACCGAGCACGGCGTCGCCGTCGGCGTGGTGCTGCACGACCTCAACCAGGCCGCCGCCGTCGCGGACCACGTCGTCGTGCTGCACCGCGGCGAGGTGCGGGCGTCCGGCCCCGCCGCCCGGGTGCTCACCAGCGAGCTGCTCACCGAGGTGTACGGCATCCGCGTCGAGGTCACCACGCACCCGGACACCGGCCGCACCCGCTGCGAGGCCGTCGGCCGGCACGACGCGCGCGGCGTCTGACCTCGCGCGACCGGACCACCGGACCACCACCACTCGCCGGCGCCCCCGCCCGGCACCGTCGCGCCCGCTCCCGCGGCGCACCGACTCGAAGGACACCGAGACACCCATGCGCATCCCCACCCGCCCCCTGCTCGTCGGCGCCACCGCCGCCGTGGCCGCGCTCGCCCTCGCCGCGTGCGGCACCACGGAGGACCCCGCCGAGGCGGCGGCGCCCGAGTCGTCGGCCGCGAGCGGCCCCGTCACCTACACGGACGAGCGTGGCGAGCACACGCTCGACGCCCCCGCCACCGAGGTCGTCTCTCTCGAGTGGGGCCTCACGGAGAACCTCGTGGCGCTCGGGGTCGAGCCGGCGGGCCAGGCGGACGTCGAGGGGTACAACACTTGGGACACGGTCGCGCCGATCGACGAGGGCACGCCCGACGTCGGCACGCGCGGGGAGCCGAGCCTGGACGCCATCTCGGCGCTCGAGCCGGACCTCGTGGTCACGACCACCGACATCCCCGAGAACGTCATCGCGCAGATCGAGGAGGTCGCGCCCGTCCTGACGTTGCGCGGCTCCGACGGCGAGGACCCGCTCGGCTACATGAAGGAGACGGTGACCACCCTCGGGGAGGTCACCGGCAAGCAGGACGAGGCGACCCAGGCGCTGGCGGACTTCGACGCCAAGGTCGCCGAGGGCAGGACCGCGCTCGAGGAGGCGGACCTCGGCGGCGCCGAGTTCGCGATGGCCGACGGCTGGATCGCCAACGGCACCGTCTCCGTGCGCATGTACACGCCGGGGTCCTTCTTCGGCGCGCTCGGCGAGGCCGTCGGCCTCGAGAACGCCTGGACCGAGGGCGGCGACCCCGACTACGGCCTCGCGCAGACCGACGTCGAGGGCCTGACGAAGCTCGGCGACGTGCAGTTCGTCTACGCGGCGAACGACGCCGAGGCCGACCCGTTCGCCGACGGGCTGAAGGGCAACAAGGTGTGGGAGCAGCTGCCGTTCGTGACGGCCGGCGACGTGCACCGCATCCCCGACGGCATCTGGATGTTCGGCGGCCCGCTGTCGGGCGCCGCGTACATCGACGCGCTCGTCGACTCGCTCGCCTGATCGCCCGCAGCACGTGTCCGTGACCGACTCGCCGCCGTCCGCCGCCCCCGCCACCGCGCCGGGGCGGCGGGCGGCACCCGTCCGTGTCGTGGCGGCGTTCGTCCTCGCCGTCGTCGCGGTGCTCGTCCTGGCCGCGGTGCACCTCACGCAGGGCACGGCGGACGTCGGGGTGCCCGACGTGCTGCGCGCCCTCGTCGGGTCCGACGCCGACGGCACGGTAGCCGTGCTCGTCTCGTCCCGGCTGCCACGCCTCCTGGCGGGGCTGCTCGTCGGCGTCGCGCTCGGCGTGGCCGGTGCGGTGCTGCAGTCCGTGGCGCGCAACCCGCTCGCGTCGCCCGACACGCTGGCGGTCAACGCGGGCGCGTACGTCACGGTCGTCGCGGCGGCCGCCCTCGGCCTGTCCGTGCCGTTCTACCTGCAGGGCGGGCTCGCGTTCGTCGGCGGCCTGGCCGCCGCGGCGCTCGTGCTCGCCCTCGCGCGCGGCGGGGCCGACGGGCCCACCCGCCTGGTGCTGGCGGGCTCGGCCATCATGCTCGCGCTGCACTCCCTGACGATGGTGCTGCTCGTGCTCTTCGAGCAGGAGACCACCGGCCTGTTCGCGTGGGGCAGCGGCAGCATCGTGCAGTCCGGCACGCGCACGGTGAGCATGGCGGCCCCCGTCGTCCTGGTCGGCGTCGCCGCCGCCTTGCTGCTGGCCCGCCGGCTCGACCTCCTGGGCCTGGGGGACGACGCCGCACGCGTGCTCGGCATCGACGTGCGCCGCACGCGCGTGCTCGCCGTCCTGGCCGCCGTGCTGCTCGCCGCGATCGCGGTCACCGTGGCCGGACCCATCGGCTTCGTGGGCCTCGCGGCTCCCGTCATCGCCCGGCTCGTGGGGCGCAAGGTGCCCGGCCTCGGCCGGCACGTGCTGCTCCTGCCGTTCGCCGCCCTCGTGGGCGTCGTCGTGGTGCTCGGCGCGGACGTGCTGCTGCGCGCGATCCTGCCCGGTCAGGCGTCGGTCGTGGTGCCGACCGGCGTCGTGACCAGCGTGCTCGGTGCCGGCATCCTCGTGTGGATGGCGCGGCGCCTGCGCGACTCGGGTGCCGGGGCGCGCGGCGCCCGGGGTGCCCTCGGCCGGCCCCGTTCGCGCGCGCGGGTGGTCGCGGTCCTGGTGCTGCTCGGCATCGCCCTCGTGGTGGCCGTGGTCGCCGGCCTGCTCCTCGGCGACCGGGTCGTGCTGCTGGGCGACGTGTCGAACTGGGTGCAGGGGGTGGCCGGGCGGCAGGTGAGCTTCGTGCTCGACCAGCGCGTGCCGCGCGTGCTCGCCGCCGTGCTGGCGGGAGCGGCGCTGGCGCTCGCGGGCACGATCGTGCAGGCCGTGTGCCGCAACCCGCTCGCCGAGCCGAGCCTGCTCGGCGTGACGTCGGGCGCGGGCCTCGGCGCCGTGCTGATGATCCTGCTCGTGCCCGGGGTCGGCATCTGGCAGATGTCCGCGGCGGCGGGCGCGTGCGCGCTCGGCGTGTTCGCCCTCGTGTACCTGCTGTCGTCGCGCGGCGGGCTGGGCTCCGAGCGTCTGGTGCTCGTCGGTATCGGCGCGCAGGCGGGCACGACGGCGCTCATCACTCTCGTCGTCCTCGTCATCGCGCCGTGGGACGTCAACCTCGCGCTCACGTGGCTGTCGGGCTCGACGTACGGGCGCAGCCTGGAACAGCTCCTTCCCGTCGCCCTCGCGCTGCTCGTCATGGTGCCGCTCGCCGCGACCTACCGCCGCGAGCTCGACGTGCTGTCGCTCGACGAGGACACCCCGCGCGTCCTCGGCCTCCCCGTGGACCGCTCGCGGCTGGTGCTGCTCGGGGCCGCCGCGCTGACCACGGCAGCCGCCGTGTGCGCCGTGGGCGTCATCGGCTTCGTCGGGCTCGTCGCCCCGCACGCGGCCCGCGCGCTGGTCGGCGCCCGGCACGCGCGGGTGCTGCCGGTGGCGATCCTCGTCGGGGCCGTGCTGGTGTCCACGGCGGACACGCTCGGCCGCGTCGTCATCGCGCCGGGGCAGATCCCCGCGGGTCTCGGGACGGCGCTGCTGGGGGCGCCGTACTTCGTCTACCTGCTCTGGCGCTCGCGGGGACGCGCGACGGCCTGACGGTCCCTCGAGCGGACCCACGCTTTCGAGCGGACCCACGCTTTCGAGCGGGGCCGCGGCGAGGGACGATGGCGGGGTGGACGAGCACGGCGCCGCTCCGGTGGTGATCGGTTACGACGCGTCGGACCCTGCCGACGTCGCCCTCGCCTGGGCGGCGCGGGAGGCGCGCACGCGCGGCGCCGTCCTGCGCGTCGTCTACGTGCGCGACGCCCACGACACGGGGGTGGCCGCGCGCCCGCACGGCGACGACCTGGGGGAGCGGGGGGACGGCGGGGCGTGGCCCGTCGTCGAGGAGGCGGCCGCCCGGGCCCGCGACATCGCCCCCGGCGCGACCGTCGAGACCTTCGTGGAGTACGCCTCCCCGTCCGCGGCGCTCGTGGGCATGTCGGCCGACGCCGGGGCTCTCGTGCTGGGCGCCACCCGGCACGGCGGCCTGTACGAGGCGATCCGGGGCACCGTCGTGCTGCAGGTGACGGCGCACGCCCACTGCCCCGTGGTGGTCGTGCCCGCCGAGGGCCCGCGGGCCGACCTGCCGCCGGACGCCCCCGTCGTCGTCGGCTACGACGGCTCCGAGCAGTCCGGCGTGGCCCTCGACGCCGCCGTCGACACCGCGTGGCGGCTGGGGCGCGCGCTCCGCGTCGTCGTGGTGTGGCGGCCCGGGGTGGCGGAGTGGGTGACGTCGCGCGGCCCCACCGAGCACGAGGCCCACGACATCACCGAGGCCGACGCCGGGCCGGTGCTGCAGCGCGGCCTGGCCCGGGTCGAGGAGCGGCTGCGGGAGCGCGGCGCGTCCGAGGGTGCGCTCGAGGTGCTCGGCGAGACGCGCGAGGGGCAGGTGGTGCGCGTGCTGCACCGCGAGGCGGAGGGTGCCGAGCGGCTGCTGCTGGGCACCCGGGGGCGCGGCGGCTTCGCGTCGCTGCTGCTCGGTTCCGCGACACACACCCTGGTGCGGACGTCCGCCTGCCCGGTCGTCGTCGTGCGTGCGTCCGGCGCGGTGGAGGCGGCGACGTAGCGTCGGACGCGGCCGTGTGACGACGGTCACCCGGGGTTGCGGACCCCGGGCGAGGTGAGGTTAGGCTTACCACCGTGACCGAGACCGTCGAGGCGACCGAGCGCGCCGACCAGACCGCCGTGCAGGACGTCGTCCCCGAGCAGCCGTACCGCATGTTCGACGTCACCGTCTCGCGCGTCACCCGGCTCTGCCCGTCGTTCATCCGCATCACGTTCACCGGCGAGGACCTCGACGGGTTCGCCGACAACGGCAAGGACCAGCGGATCAAGTTCCTGCTCCCCGCGCCCTGCGGCGGCTGGGAGTACCTCGACCGGCAGAACCCGGACTGGTTCACGTCGTGGCGCGCGCTGCCCGAGGAGCGTCGCAACCCGCTGCGCACCTACACCGTGCGCGCGGTCCGGCAGGGCCTGCGCGAGGTCGACGTCGACATCGTGCTGCACGGCGACACCGGGCCCGCGTCCCGCTGGGCCAACGGCGCGAAGCCGGGCGCCCCGCTCGTCATCATGGGCCCCAACGCCGCGTACACGGACGGGCCGCACGGCGGGCTCGAGTTCAACCCGCCCGCCCGCAGCCACGCCCTGCTCCTCGCCGGCGACGAGACCGCCGTCCCGGCGATCGCCGCGATCTGCGAGTCCCTGCCGGCGGACGCCGTCGGCGAGGTCTTCCTCGAGGTGCCGCACCGCGAGGACCGCTGGACCCTGGCCGCGCCCGCCGGCGTGCGGATCTCGTGGCTGCCGCGCGAGGACCGGGAGCACGGCGACGTGCTCGTGCCCGCCGTGAAGGAGGCCGCGGACCGGCTGCTCGCCATGGGCGTGCGCCCGTCGGCGGACGCGCCGGCCGCTCCCGAGCTGCTGGCCGCGGAGGTCGATGGCCCGGCACTGACCGCCGCGGGCGTCGACCTGGACGGCGAGCTGCCCGACGTCGACATCGACGCGGACATCCTCTGGGAGGTGCCCGTCGACGCGACCGGCCAGCCGCTCGCGCAGGACACGGTGCTCTACGCGTGGCTCGCCGGCGAGGCCGGATCGATCAAGACGCTGCGCCGCTACCTCGTCTCCGAGAAGGGCGTCGACCGCAAGGCCGTCGCCTTCATGGGCTACTGGCGCCGCGGCCGCGCGGAGTGCTGATCCGGCACCTGCCGGCCGCGTTTCGGCGGGATGTCCGATAAGCGCGAAATTCTCAGTCCGCGAGACGTACTGTCTTGTCTCGCGAGGCGGACGATGTGCTGGGTCAATCGCGGTGGCGTGGTATCTAGAGGGTGCGATCCGGCTGGCATGCTCTGGCCGAGCCTGACGACCTCACCGAACTCCTCACGGTGGCGAGACGACGCCGCCGTCGAGCACGCCGTGCTCTGACCCGCACCGAGAGGCCCTCACGACATGACGACGACGACGCCTGTGCCGGAGAACACCCGGGCGCGCAGCCAAGGGAGCGCGGACCCGTCCGGCGCACCGGCGGGTCAGATCGCGCCTCCGCCGAAGATGCGTCGGCGCCCCGCGCTCATCGCGCTCTCCGTCGTGCTCGTGTGCGTGGGCGCCCTCGTGAGCGCGTTCGCCTTCCAGTCCATGTCGAACAGCCAGGAGGTGCTCACCGTCCGCGAGACGATCCACCGCGGGCAGGTCATCGACGCCGACGACCTCGTCACCGTGCGGATCGGGATGGACCCCGCGCTGCAGGCGGTGCCGGCGAGCAGCTCCGAGGCCGTCGTGGGCAAGTACGCGGCGCTCGACATCGTCGCCGGGGGCGTCGTCACCGCGGAGCAGGTGACCGACGCGGCCGTGCCGTCCGCGGGGAACTCGGTGGTGGGCGTGAGCGTCACGGCCGCCATGCTGCCCGCCGGCCAGGTGCGGTCGGGCGACGACGTACGGATCGTGTCCACCACCGCGGGCGGCGGCGACGCCGCGGAGCCCGCGGCCGTCGAGGGCGTCGTCGTCGGCGTCACGACCGACACCGTCACCGGCAACACGCTGGTCAACGTGCAGGTCTCCGCGGACGACGCGCCGCAGGTCGCGTCGGCGTCCGCCGAGGGCAGCGCCGCGATCGTCGTCGACAGCCAGGAGTGACGGGCCCATGGCACTGATCGTCCTGACGTCCGCCAACGGGTCGCCCGGGGTGACCACCAGCGCGCTGGCGCTGGCGCTGTCCTGGCCCCGCCCCGTCGTCCTCGTGGACGCCGACCCCACCGGCGCGCGCGCCGTGCCCGCCGGCTACTTCGGCGGCGCCCAGATGCCCACCGACGCGACCGTCGTGGACCTGGCGGTCTCGCATCGGCAGGGCACCCTCGCCGAGGACCTGCCGCGGGCGCTGATGAGCTTCCCCGACAGCCAGGTGCAGTACCTCGCCGGGGCCATGAACCACCTCCAGTCGCGCGCGCTCGACGAGCTCTGGGAGCCGCTGTCGGCGGTCTTCAGGTCGCTGGAGAGCAACGGCCAGGACGTGATCGTCGACGCCGGCCGCCTCGGCCTCGTCGGCTCCCCGGCCAAGCTGCTCACGCATGCGGACCTGGCCCTGCTCACGACGCACAGCTCGTTGCCCGCCCTCGTCGCCGCGAGCTCGTGGGCGCACAGCCTGCGCGACGCGTTCACCGGCGTCGGCGCGATCGAGAGCCTGGGCGCGCTCGTCGTCGGGCCCGGCAGGCCGTACGGCAGCGGAGAGGTCGCCAAGGTGCTGCAGGTGCCGGTCGTCGCGGGCCTCGACTGGGACCCGGCCTCGGCCGAGGTGTACTCGCTGGGGGCCAAGCGCCCCAAGAAGTTCTCGACCTCCGGCCTCAACAAGTCCGTGCGCGCCGCCGTGCAGAGCATCGGCTCGCGCGTGACCCGGTCGCGCCAGCAGCTCGACCTCGGCGCGGAGAGGAGCGCCCTGTGAGCACGCCGCCGCCGGACCCCAGCTCGCTGCCGATCTTCACCGCGTACCCGACGTCGGACGACCCGGAGCAGACCGTGGTGCGCCGCCCCGCGCACGCGCTGGCCGGGCCGATCGACGAGTCGACCACCCCTCGCGGGCCCGCCGCCGCCCCCGTCGTGCCGCACCCGCCGACCGTGCCCGTCGCCCCGCCCGTCGCCCCGCCCGCACCGGTCCCGTCCTCGTGGCCGGCCGGCGGGCACCCCGCCCCCGTCGCACCCCAGCGTGCGATGCCGGCGAACGGCACCGTGCCGCCCCAGATGCCGCCCCAGATGCCGCCCCAGACGCCGACCCAGGGGACGGCCCACGACGCGACCCGTGCGACCGGGCGGGCGGACTTCCTCGCCCAGCCCAGGGGCGTCGACTGGAAGCAGGTCGCGGAGTTCCGCGGGCTGGCCTCGACGCGGCTGGCCGAGCGGCTCGGCGAGGACCGCGGCAAGGACCTCGAGGCCGAGCGGGAGCTCGGGCGCGCGATCATCCAGGAGATCCTGGACGACGCCGCCGCGGACCTCCTGCACGACGGGCGGGCGGCGTGGAGCATCGAGCACCAGCGCGTGCTCGCCAAGGCGATCCACGACTCGCTGTTCGGGCTCGGGCGGCTGCAGCCGCTGGTCGACGCGGACGACGTCGAGAACATCATCATCAGCCCGCACGACAACGCCTGGGTCGAGAAGACCACCGGCGAGCTCGTGAAGGTCGAGCCCGTCGCGGACTCCGACCAGGAGCTGCGCGAGAACCTCGCGTTCATCGCGACCCGCTCCGACTCCAACGCGCGCAGCTTCTCCCCGGCCAGCCCGCACCTGCACATGCGGCTCGACGACGGCTCCCGTCTGGCGGCCGCGTCGTGGGTCACGGCGAACACGTCGGTCGTGATCCGCCGGCACCGGATGCGCAAGGTCGGGCTCGACCGGCTGGTGGAGCTCGGGATGATGTCGGCCGTGCAGGCGTCGTTCCTGCGTGCCGCCGTCCGGGCGAAGAAGTCGATCGTCGTCGCGGGGCCGCAGGGCGCCGGCAAGACGACGATCGTGCGCGCGCTGTGCGCGGAGATCCCGCGGTACGAGCAGATCGGCACCTTCGAGACCGAGTTCGAGCTCCACCTGCACGAGCTGCCCGAGGTGCACGACGTGGTCCACGCCTGGGAGGCACGCCCCGGCTCCGGCGAGATCGGCGCCGACGGGCGCCAGGCGGGCGAGTTCACGCTCGACGAGGCCATCTACAACTCGTTCCGGTTCAACCTGTCGCGGCAGATCGTCGGTGAGGTCCGCGGCAAGGAGGTCTGGGCGATGATCAAGGCGATGGAGTCGGGCGCCGGCTCCATCTCCACGACCCACGCCGCGAACGGCTCGGGCGCGATCCGCAAGCTCGTCACCTGTGCCATGGAGGCCGGCCCGCACGTCACACGCGAGCTGGCGACGTCGAAGCTCGCCGAGACCGTCGACCTCGTCGTCCAGGTCGGGCTGCAGACCCGCCCCCTCGACGCGACGGGGACCCGCTGGCAGCGCGACCGGTGGGTGTCGGAGATCGTGCACATCGCCCCGGGCGAGGAGGCGGTCGGGTACGCGACGACGCACGTCTTCACGCCGAACCCGCAGGGCGGGCCCGCCGTCCCGGGCACGATGCCGGAGGAGCTGCGCGACCTCGAGCGATTCGGCTTCGACCTCACGTCCTACCTGGTCGAGGGCGCCCAGCAGGGTGGCCTGCGATGACGGCCCTGCTGCCCGCCCTCGGCGGCGCGCTCCTCGTCGCCGGTGTGATCGGCGTCGTGGTGGGCGTGCGTCGCGTGCCGGTCGACGACGCCGCGCCGCGCCGTCAACGCCTGGCCGGCAGGCTCGCCGCGGTGGACCGGCAGACGAAGATCCTCGCGGCCGCGGGCCTGGTCGGCGGCATCGTGGTCTACGCGATCACGGGGTGGATCGTGGCCGTCGTGCTCGGCCCGGTCGCCGGCATCGGGCTGCCGGTGCTGCTCAGCGCCGGCAGCTCGGGCCAGACCATCCGCCGGCTCGAGGCGCTCGAGGAGTGGACCCGCAGCCTGGCGGGCGTGCTCACCGTGGGCGTCGGCCTCGAGGAGGCCATCCGCATGTCGCTGCGGTCGGCGCCCGAGGAGATCCGGCCCGAGGTGACCAACCTCGTGGCCCGCCTGCGCGCCCGCTGGGGCACCGTCGCGGCGGTGCGGGCGTTCGGCGACGAGCTCGACGACGCGACGGGCGACGTCGTGGCGGCCACCCTCATCCTCGGCGCGGGCCGCCGCGGCGCCGGTCTGGCGTCCGTGCTGGAGTCGTTGGCGCAGTCGGTGGCCGACGACGTGCGCGCGCGCCGCGAGATCGAGGCGGAGCGTGCCAAGCCCCGCGCCACCGCGCGCTGGGTCACCATCATCACCGCAGGCGTGCTCCTCGTGCTGGCCTTCACGGGCGACTACATCGCCCCGTACTCCTCGCCGCTGGGGCAGGTCCTCATCACGGCCTACCTCGCCGCGTACGTCGGCCTGCTCGTCATGATGCGGCGGATGTCCAAGGGCGAGGCGCTGCCGCGGTTCATGGGCGAGCGCGCCCGTGAGGGGGCGCGGTCATGACCACCGGGCTGCAGATCGCGCTGCTGGGCGGCGCGCTGGTGGGCCTCGGCATCGGGCTGCTCGTGTGGCGCCTGGCCCCGAGCCGCCCGGACGTCACGGACGTCGTGCGCCGCTACTCGCAGGAGGCGGCGAAGGAACGCGCCACCCTGCAGACGGACCTCGTGGCGGGCGACCGCTACGAGCGCGTCGGCGTGTGGGCGATCAAGCGGTTCCCCGCCGCGGCCTGGGGCAGGACGCCGACCAAGGAGCTCGCGCTCCTGCGCATCCCGGTGCACCGCTACTACGGCAAGAAGGTGCTGTACGGCGTCGTCGGCCTCGTCATCCCGCCCGTGCTGACACTCATGCTGGCCGTCGCGGGCGGGCCCGCCCTGCCGTTCACGATCCCGGCCGTCGCGTCGCTCGGGCTCGGCGTCGTGCTGTTCGTGTCGCCGGACATCGACGTGCGGACCGAGGCGAAGCACGCCCGCACGGACTTCGCGCGCGCCCTGAGCGCCTACATCGACCTGGTCGCGCTCGAGCGGCTCTCCGGCGCCGGCTCCCGGCAGTCGATGGAGAGCGCCGCCGAGATCGGCGACTCGTGGGTGTTCCGCCGCATCGGCGAGGAGCTCCAGCGCTCCCGCTGGAACGGCGTCGCCCCGTGGGACGCCCTGCAGAACCTGGCGGACGAGCTCGGCCTGCCCGAGCTGGACGACCTGGCCGACGTGATGCGGATGAGCGGCGAGGGCTCGCAGGTGTACGACAACCTGCGTGCCCGGTCCGCCGCCATGCGGGCGGCCATGCTCAACGCGGAGCGCGGCAAGGCGAACGCCGTGAGCGAGCGGATCAACATGCCCATGTCGCTGCTGGGCGTGGTATTCATGGTGATCCTCGTGACCCCGGCGCTCCTCAACGTGATGGGAGGCATCTGACGCCCTCTCGTCGACGTGCTCTCGACCACCTCCCTCCCCGGATAGGAACACCCATGCTCCAGCTCATCGCCACCCTGCACACCTTCGGCGTCAACGTCGCCGACCGCGCCCGCACCAAGCTCGCCACCGAGCCCGAGACCGGCTCGGAGACCATCGAGAAGGTCCTGTGGGCCGTGGCCGTCATCGGGATCGTCGCCATCGTCGTCGGCGTCATCACCAACTACGTCACCAGCGAGTCGGCCAAGATCAAGTGACCCGTCGGCCCAGGCACGTGCAGGGACCCCGCGGGCCTCGTGCCCGCGGGGCGCGCGAGCGTGGGTCCTCGACCATCGAGATGGTCTTCCTCCTGCCCGCCCTGTTCACCCTGATGTTCGCGGGGATCCAGGCGGGGCTGTGGTACCAGGCCCGCACGGTCGCGTACGCGGCCGCGCAGGAGGGCGTGCGCGCGGCGGCGGCGGAGAACGGCACCGCGGGCGCGGGCGAGGCGGCGGCGTCGGACTACCTGGCGGACGTCGGCGGCGGACTGACGGGCAGGGGGATCACCGTCCGGCCGGAGCCCACCGAGGTGACGGTCACCGTGCGCGTGAGCGCCCAGTCGATCGTCCCCCTGTGGAACCCGGAGATCTCGCAGTCCGCGAGCCTGCCCGTCGAGAGGCTCACCGGATGACCCGGCTGGCGCGCGCCCTGCGCCGTCGGATGCAGGACGGCGAGCGCGGGTCCGCGGCCATCGAGGCCGCGGTCGGCGTCCCCGCCTTCCTGCTGATCATGGGCCTGGTGTTCGCGGGCGGCCGCGTGGCGCTCGCCGGCCAGTCCGTCGAGGCGGCCGCCACCGAGGCCGCCCGGTCCGCGTCGATCGCGCGGACCCAGGCGGAGGCGGAGGCCGGCGCCGTCGCGGCCGCGCGGCGCAGCCTCGACGAGAAGGGGCTGCACTGCGCCCCGCAGGTCGCGGTGAACACGAACGGCTTCGGGAACGCCGTCGGCGTCGCCTCGAGCGTCTCGGCGACCGTGACCTGCGACGTCGGCGTCGGCGACCTCGCCGTCCCCGGCCTCCCGGGGACGATCCGGATCGCCAAGACCATGGACAGCCCGATCGACACCTACCGGGAGCGCTGAAGCATGCCCGCCAGGACCGTCCCCCGGCGCCTCCGCGCGCGACGCACGAGCCGCACCGCCGAGCGTGGCTCGGTCTCCATCTGGCTCGCGCTCGGCGCGTTCGTCATGATCGTCGTCGTCGGGATGGCCGTCGACCTCTCGGGCCAGGTGCTCGCCCAGCAGCACGCGCGCGACGTCGCGCAGCAGGCGGCGCGGGCGGGCGGGCAGGCGGTCGTGGCGTCGGACGCGCTGCGCGGCACGGGGGTCTCGATCGACCCTGCCGCGGCGGGGGCGGCCGCGCGCTCGTACGCCAGCACGACCGGGGTCGTGGTCACCAACGTCGCCGTAGCCGGTGACCTGGTGGTCGTGAACACCACCGACTCCTACCAGCCCAAGTTCCTGGGCATCATCGGGATCCGCGCGATGCCGGTGTCCGGCGAGGGCGAGGCGCGCGTGGTCCGGGCCTTCGAGGGGGTGGAGCAGTGATGCGCCGCCTCAAGGGGCTCCTGGCCCTGCTGCTCCTCGTCGGCGTCACCGTGGGGGTGCCGTACCTGCTCCTGGCGGTCGGGGCGAACCCCCTCGAAGACGGGCTGCTCTCGCCCGACACCCTCCTGTCGATGCTCACGTCGCCGGACGACGGCTCCCTGCTCATGCTGCTGCTCCAGGCGGCGGCGTGGGTGGCGTGGGTGTTCCTCGCGGTGAGCATCGTCGTCGAGCTCGTGGCGCAGCTCCGCGGGGTGCGCGCCCCGCGGCTCGTGGGCCTGCGGCTGCCGCAGAACGCGGCCCGCGGGCTCGTGGCGGCCGCGCTGCTGCTCTTCACCACGGTGCCCGTGGCGACGACGGCGACGGCCCTGGAGGGCGGCTCGGCCGGGGCGCCGCAGGACGTCGTCGCGGTCGTCTCCGTGCAGCAGGCCGTGCCCGGCCAGAGCGCCGGGGTGGGCGAGCTGGCCCTCGACGCCGCGCTGGCGTCGCAGTCCGCCGGGCAGGGGGCCGGGGCGGCCCCGATCTCGTCCGACCTCATCCGCGAGGCGCGGGCCCAGGTCGCCGCCGAGCAGGCACCGGTCGAGCAGGCCGCGCACCACGACGAGGCCGCGCGGACCGTCCAGCACACCGTCGAGCACGGCGACTCGCTGTGGTCCCTGGCCGAGCACTACCTGGGCGACGGTCAGCGGTTCCGCGAGATCGTCGCGCTCAACGCCGGCACGCTCGCCGACCGCCCCGACTTCCTCACGCCCGGCTGGGTGCTGACCGTCCCCGCGCCGCAGGCGCAGAACGGCGCACCGGAGGCGGCGCAGGACGGGAAGGCCGGCACGGTGGTCGTCGAGGCCGGCGACAACCTCTCGCAGATCGCGGCACAGGAGCTGGGTGACGCGGACCGGTACCCGGAGATCTTCGAGGCGTCGCGCGACGTCGCGCAGCCGGGGGGCGCGCGCCTGACCGACCCCGACCTGATCCTGCCGGGCTGGACCCTCCAGGTGCCGGGGGCCGGGGAGTCCGCCACGACGGCGTCGGCCGTCGAGGAGCGGGCCGTGGAGGCGGTCGAGCCGGCCGCCGCGCCCGCCGTCGACGCCGTCCACGAGGCCGCTCCCGAGGCCGCTCCCGACACGGCCCCGACGATTGCGGCGCAGGAGGCGGCCACCCCCGCGCCGGACGCGGACCTGGGCGTCCAGGCGCCGTGGCGCGTCGCGGGCGGGGCGGGCCTGGGCGCGCTGCTCGCCGCCGGCGTCGTCGCGCTGGTCGCGCGCCGTCGCCGGGAGCAGCAGCGGCGGCGGCTGCCCGGACAGCGCACGCCGCTGCCGTCGGGGGAGGCCGCGGCGTTCGAGCAGGACTCGCGCTCGCTCGCCGACCCGCTGTCGGTCGCGCGGGTCGACCTCGCCCTGCGGGCCCTGGCCCGCCAGTGCGCGGACGCCCGGCGCCCGCTGCCCGTGCTGCGGGCCGTCCGGCTCGGCGAGGCGGCGGTCGACCTCTACCTCGCCGCCCCCGCCGAGCTCGCCGCCCCGTGGTCGGCGGACCCGACGGGCACGGTGTGGTCCCTCGACCGCGCGGGCGTGCGTCGCCTCGAGGAGACGTACGGCGGTGGTCTCGCCGCCGTCCCCGCGCCCTACCCGGCGCTCGTGACCCTCGGCCACGACGAGGGCCCGTGCCACGTGCTGCTCAACCTCGAGACGGTGGGGACCCTCGCCGTGACGGGGGCCGCGCAGGACGCCGGCGAGGTCGTGGCGGCGCTCGTCGTCGAGCTGGCCACCTCCGCCTGGGCCGACGACCTGCAGGTCAACCTCGTCGGCGCGCCGGGCGACCGACTCGCGGACGCCCTCGTCGAGCTGGAGGGGACGCTGCGCACCGGTCGTGTCCGCCGGCACGACCACGTCGGCGCCCTGCGGCAGGAGCTGAGCCGGCGCGCGGAGGCGGACCGCCGGGCCCTGGCGCTGTCCGGCGTGACGAGCGTCGGCGCGGCCCGCGCCGCCGGGCTCGCCCCCGACACCTGGAGCCCGGAGGTCGTCGTGCTCGGCGCGTCGGTGCCCGAGCCCGAGCGTGCCCGCCTCGCGGCCCTCGTGGACGAGAGCCCCCGCGTCGCCCTCGCGAGCATCGTGCACGGCGCCGCGCCGGCGGCCCTCGGCGGCGAGCCCGGCTGGAGCCTCCAGGTCGGGCCGGGGGCGGCGCGGGCGCAGCTCGCGCCCGCCGGCATGGAGCTCCGGCCGCAGCGGCTCGCCGCGGGGCGGTTCGCGCAGCTGCGGGAGCTCGTCGCGGTGGCGAGCGCCGAGCCCGCCGGCGACCCGACGCACGTGCGGGAACCGTCGCTCGCCGAGGTGGAGGCGATCGTCCCGGTCGACGACGTCGTGGTGGACGGCGAGCTCGACGGCACCGACGGCGACCCGACGCACGTCGCGGCGCGCGAGCCGGCGGGGGCGTCTCCGCGGGTCCGCGTGCTCGGCGCCGTGTCCCTGGAGGGCGCGAACGGCCCCGTCGACCCGGCGGAGCGGTCGCGTCTGCAGGAGCTCGCGGCCTTCCTGGCCCTGCGCCCCGGAGCGACCGCCGCGGAGGCGGGTGCCGCGCTCTGGCCGGGCCTGGCCGAGGCGGCGCGCGCCGGCGCGCTGTCCACCGCCGTCGCGCGGCTGCGACGGTGGCTCGGGCCGGCGTCCGACGGCGGGGAACGGCTGCCCCGCGATGCGTCGGGCGGCCGCCTCACGCTGCACGACGTGGGCTCCGACGTCCGGGCGTGGGAGACCGTCGTGGGCGACGACGTGACCTCCGCGGCCACCGAGGACCTGGAGCGGGCGCTGGAGCTGGTGCGCGGCGCCCCGTTCGCGGGTGCTCGGCCCGGCCGGTACGCCTGGGCGGAGCCGGACCGCCAGCGGCTGTCGGCGCGCGTCGTAGACGTCGCCTGCGAGGCGGCCCGCCGGCGGGTGCTCGAAGGACGTTGGCGCGCCGCGGAGCAGGCGGTGGGCGTCGGGCTGCGTGCGGAGCCCACGCACGAGGCGCTGTGGCGTCTGCGGGTGCTCGCCGCCCACGAGAGCCGTGACGCGGCGTCCGAGACCGCCGCGGTGCAGGGCCTGCTGACCGCGACCGAGTCGCTCGGCGGCGACCTGACGCCGCGGACGGCGCAGCTCCTCGCAGCGCTCCGGCATCCCGGCTCCGAGTTCGACGGCCTCATGGCCGGCGCGCTCTGAGCGCCCCGACGGACGTGCCCCTGGTCGCGCCCGCGCCGGCCGCGGTCCTCGTGGGGGCGGCCGTCGGGCTGCTCGCCGGCGTCGTGCTGTGGCGGTGGCTGCGGACGGGGACGTACCGGTACGACACCGACGAGCCGCGCTCCCGTCTCGAGCGCACGTGGGCGGTGGTGCCGATGGCGGCCGCGGGCGGCGCGGTCGCGGGGTTCGAGCCGTGGCCGCTCACGGCCGCTGCCGGGGTGTACCTGGTCGGCGGGGCCGTGCTCGTGTGGATCGACCTGGACGTGCACCGCGTCCCGGACGCCGTGACCCGCGTGTGGGGACCGGCGGTCGCGCTCGCGGTCGCCGTGCCCGCCGTGGTCGCCGGCGACTGGGGCGTCCTCGGCCGGGCGCTCGGCGGCGCGCTCGTGCTCGGGATCCTGTTCGCGGTGATGGCGTTCTTCAGCATGGGGCTGGGGGACGTCAAGCTCGCGGTCGTCACCGGCCTGGTCGTCGGCCCGCTCGGCGTGTCGGGCGTGGTGACGGCCCTGGTCGCCACCTGCGTGGTGGCGGCGCTCATGGCGGTGGCGCTCCTGGCGCGCGGGGCGGGACGCAAGGCCCACCTCGCGTACGGCCCCGCGCTCGTCGCGGGCGTCGCGGTGGCGCTCCTCGTCCCCGCCTGACGGCGACGGCGAGCTGGGAGGCGCCTCAGCCCAGGCGGTCGAACGACGCCTCGTAGGTGCCCCCGTGCTGCGTCATGGTGGCGTCGTCGCACTCGTAGTCGACGTCGGCGCCCGGCACGGACACGGGCCGGCTGCTCTGCGCCGTCCCGGCCACCTCGTCCTTGACGGTGACGTCGGAGTAGTCCACGTCCTCGACGTGCAGGACGCCGTCCGTCGTCGTGACGTGGAAGGTCGCGGTGCCGCTCCAGGTCTGGACGATCTCGCCCAGGGTCGAGTGGGTGCCGCGCAGCGGGTCGGCGTCGTCGAACCGGGCGATCTCCGTGCCGTCCGCGCGGAACTCGAGCACGCGCCCGTCCCACCCGGTGACGTCGACGGGCTCCCCGAGCTCGGGCTGCTCCCAGGTGTCGCTCATGGACGTCTGCGTCCACCGCCCGACGAGGCAGGTGTCGATCGCGGCCTCGGCCGCCGTCGCGCGGGGGGACTCGGGCGGCGACACCTCGTCGTCCCGCAGGAGCAGGGCGGCCCCGGTGGCGGCGCCGGCCAGCACGACGGCGGCGACGACGGCGAGGACGAGGCCGCGGCGGCGGGCGGGCGGGGCGGCCGGGGGCTCCTCCGGCGGCTGCGGGGCGGCTCCGCCGGGGACGAACGTGTCCGCCGTGCTGGACCACTCGTCGACGACCGGAGCCGGTGCCGCGAGGGGGACGTCGGCCACGGCAGGCACGGCAGGCACGGCAGGCACCGCCGGCGCCGCGGTCTCGGCGGGCCCGGGGAGCGCGGGCGGTGCGGCGGGGGCGACGGCCCCCTGGTCGGGGGCCGCCGCGGCCGACGTCGGCGGCGCGGCCGGCCCGGGCAGGTCGGGCTGGGCGTCGAGGATCTCGCGCACGCGGGGCCGTCGGTCCGGGTCCTTGTCGAGGCAGGCCCGGACGAACGGCAGGAGCTCCTCCGGGCACTCCTCCAGCTGCGGGTCCTCGTGGACGACCCGGTAGTACATGAGGTCCGGCCGCCCCTGACCGAACGGGCGGTGCCCCGTGGCGGCGAAGAGGGCCACCCCGCCGAGCGCCCAGACGTCGGTCGCGGGGGAGACGTCCTCGCCGCGGGCCTGCTCGGGCGCCATGAAGACGGGGGTGCCGAGCGGCGACCCCGCGCGCGTGAGCGCCGTCGCGTCGGCCGTCAGGGCGATGCCGAGGTCGATGACGCACGGGCCGTCCGGGCCGAGGAGGACGTTGTCCGGCTTGACGTCGCGGTGCACCAGGCCGGCGCGGTGCACGGCGTACAGGGCCTCGGCCACGTGGCCCACGAGCGCGCGGACCTCGGCCACCTGCAGCGGGCCGCCCTGCGTCACGCGGTGCGCGAGCGTCGGGCCGGGGACGTACTCGGTGGCGAGCCACGGCGTCGCCGACGTGAGGTCGGCGTCGATGAGGGCCGCGAGGAACGGGCCGCGCACGCGGAGGGCCGCCGTGATCTCGCGCTCGAACCGGGCGCGGAACTCGGGGTCCTCGGCATACTCGTCGCGGATCACCTTGATCGCCAGGCGCCGGCCGCTGCGCATCGTGGCGAGGTAGACCATGCCCATGCCGCCGCGCCCGATCCGGCCCAGGAGACGGTGCCCGCCGAGCTCCTGGGGATCGTCCGCGGTCAGCGGCCGGACGCCGTCCGGCAGGGCCGCGTCGTCCGTCCGGTGCTGCGACAAGGGAGCTCTCCAGGAGTGTGGTCGAGGGCGTTCCGGTGCGGCCCGGGGCAGCTGGCGATCCTACCAACGAGGCATCCGACGCACCGGCATCTGAGACGCCGTCAGCGGGCGGTCACCGGGAGACGCCGAGCCCGTCGACGACCTCGACGCCCGGCATCGCGCAGAGGAGCTCGCCGGGCATGAGCAGCTTGGACCGCCGCACCCCGGAGCCCATGAGCGCGAGCGCACCCGGCGCGGCGAAACGGGAGTCGACGAGCACCCGCCACCCGGCGGGCAGGCCCACCGGGGTGATGCCGCCGTACTCCATCCCGGACTCGCTGGTCGCGCGGTCCGTGGGCAGGAACGACGCCTTGCGGGCGTCGAGCAGCTTGCGCACGCGCGTGTTGACGTCGGCGAACGTGGCCGCGGTGACGACGCACGCGGCGACCCGCTCGACGTCGCCGCGCCGGCCCGCGACGACGACGCAGTTGGCGGAGGCCTCGGGCGGCAGGCCGTGCTGGTCGTTCAGCGTGGCCGTGTCCGCGTGGTCGGGGTCGATCTCGGTGACGGCGACCGACCTGTCGACGCGGTCGTCCCGCGCGGCCCAGGCGCGCAGCGCGTCGGCGACGGGCGGCGCGAGCAGGTCGGGGCGGTCGAGCGCGGGCGCCCACGTCAGGTCGCCCAGCGTCGGGAGTCCCGGTCGCGACCCGGGCGTCGTCGCGCCGCTCACCGGCGGAAGGTCGTCGTGAGCGTGGCGCGCGCGATGACGTGGAAGTAGACGTTGAACGCGACGTGCACCGCGCTGTTCGCCTCGGACAGGCCGAGCGACGGGACGTCGAGCGCGTGCACCGCGAAGACGTAGCGGTGCGGGTGGTCGCCGGGCGGCGGGCCGGCGCCCTCGAAGCCGAGCCGCCCGCCGTCGCTCGGCACGTGGAACGCCCCGGCGGGGAGGGCTGCCCCGCCCACGGCGCCCGCGCCGCGCTCCACCGAGGTCACGTCCGCGGGGACGTCGACGGCGGTCCAGTGCCAGTAGCCCGACGGCGTGGGGGCGTCCGGGTCGAAGCAGCTCACCACGAACGACCGCGTCGCGGCCGGCGCGCCCGACCACGCGAGGTGGGGCGACTCGTCGGCGCCGTCGACGCTGAAGTCGACGGCGAGCGGCTCGCCGTCGGTGACGTCGGCGCTCTTGAGCGTGAACGTCGCGGGGACGGGGAGCAGCGAGTACGGGTCCGGGGGCAGCGGTCGATCGAAGTCCTGGCCAGTCATGGGGGTCATGCTGCCCGACCGCCCGCGGTGCTGGCCAGGACGCAACGCGGGCGCGCCGTGGTACGGTGCTCGCGCAAACCGACTGGACGGTACGTTCGGTCGTCGACGGAGGTCGCGAGGAGGCGATGGTGGGTTCGGTCGACAGCTCCACGGGCAGCTCCACGGGCAGCTCCACGGGCAGCTCCACGGGCAGGTCCACGGGCAGGTTCACCGGCAGGGTCGCGCTGGTCACCGGTGGCAGCCGGGGCATCGGGCTGTCCGTCGCCCGGCGCCTCGTGGACGAGGGCTGCGCGGTCGTCGTCACCGGGCGCAAGCAGGAGGCGCTCGACGAGGCCGTCGCGGCCCTCGGGCCCGAGCGCGCCTCGGGGGTGGCGGGCCGCGTGGACGACCCCGAGCACCGCGGGGCCGTCCTCGCCCACGTCGCCGCGCGTCACGGGCGCCTGGACCACCTCGTCAACAACGCGGGCATCAACCCGGCGTGGGGGCCCGCGCTCGAGGTGGACCCGGGCGTCGCGCGCAAGATCCTCGAGGTCAACGTCGTGTCCGCGCTCGAGTGGACCCGCGACGCCGTCGCCGGCGGGCCGATCCGGTCGGTCGTGAACGTCGCGTCGATCTCCGGGACGTCGTCCAGCCCGAACATCGCCTTCTACGGCGCGTCCAAGGCCGCCCTCATCAACCTCACGCAGCAGCTCGCCCAGGAGCTGGCGCCCGCGATCCGGGTCAACGCCGTCGCGCCGGCCGTCGTGAGGACGCGGTTCTCCCGCGCGCTCTACGAGGGGCACGAGGAGCGTGTGGTCGAGCGCTACCCCCTCGCGCGGCTCGGCGAGCCCGACGACGTCGCCGGCCCGGTCGCCTTCCTGCTCTCGGACGACGCGGCGTGGGTGACCGGCCAGACGCTCCGGATCGACGGCGGCGCGAGCATCGCGCCCGTCGGGTGAAGGATGGGGGCATGAAGAGCACGAACGTCGCCGACCGGGTCACCGCGGCCGCCCTGGACCTGTTCGCCACGCAGGGGTACGCCACCACCAGCGTGCAGCAGATCGTCGAGGCCGCGGGCGTCACCAAGGGCGCCATGTACCACTACTTCCAGTCCAAGGACGACCTGCTGTTCGCCGTCTACGACCGCATGCTGGCGCTGCAGAAGGCCCACCTCGACGAGATCGTCGCCGCGGGCGGGCCGGTCGAGGACGTCGTCCGGGCCGTGTGCGTCGACGTCGTCGAGACGTCGATCGACTTCCTCCCGGAGGGCACCGTCTTCTTCCGCAGCATGCACATGCTCACCGAGCCGCGGCTCAAGGAGGTCACGCAGCGGCGGCGCGAGTACCACGACGAGTTCGCGGGGCTCCTGCGCCGCGGCCAGGACGAGGGCGTCTTCCGCACCGACGTGCCGCGGCCGCTGCTGGTGGCGCACTTCTTCAGCGACGTGCACTACCTGTCGCACTGGTACTCGCCCGAGGGCCCCGAGACCAAGTCCGAGGTGGCCCACCAGCTCACCGAGCTCTTCCTGCGCGGGATCCGGACCCCCGCGGCCTGACCACGCCTGCCGCGGCGCCGACGACCGGGCGGGCACGACACCGACGAGACGAGAGCGACGATGACGACGCTGCCCGGCACGACCCCCGCCCGCTCCCGCACGAAGGCCGCCGGACCGGGACTCCGCGAGGCGGCGCCGACGATGCGCGCCTGGCGGGTGACCGGCCCCGGCGAGCCCACGGAGGTGCTGCGGCTCGACGAGGTGCCCGCGCCCGTGCCGGGGGAGGGGGAGGTGCTCGTCCGGGTGCGCGCCGTGGCGGTGAACTTCCCCGACGTCCTGCTGGCCCGCGGCGAGTACCAGGTCCGGCCCGAGCCGCCGTTCGTGCCCGGCATCGAGCTGTGCGGCGACGTCGTGGCGCTCGGCGAGGGGGTCGCGGCCGGCGATCGCGGCCTGGCGCCGGGCGTGCGGGTCGTGGGCTCCGCCATCGGTGTGCTGTCCGAGCTGGCGGTGCTGCCCGCCGCCGCGGTGCGCCCGGCACCCGAGGGGCTGGGCGACGCCGAGGCGGCCGCGCTGACGATCGCCTACCAGACGGCGTGGTTCGCGCTGCACCGCAAGGCCCGGATCCGGCCGGGGGAGCGCCTGCTGGTGCACGCCGCGGCCGGCGGTGTCGGGACCGCGGCGGTGCAGCTCGGGATCGCGGCGGGGGCCCGGGTGATCGCCGTCGTGGGCAGCCCGGCGAAGGCGGCCGTCGCGACGGCCGCCGGCGCGCACCACGTCCTCGTGCGCGGCGCCGACCTGGCCGCCCAGGTCAAGGAGCTCACCGGTGGCGCGGGCGCCGACGTGGTCGTCGACCCGGTCGGGGGCACGGCGTTCGAGCAGTCGACGCGGTGCATCGCCTTCGAGGGGCGGATCGTCGTCGTCGGCTTCGCGAGCGGGGACGTCCCCCGGGTGCGCGCCAACCACGCCCTCGTGAAGAACTACGACGTGCTCGGCCTGCACTGGGCGCTCTACCAGCAGCGCCGCCCCGAGCTGGTCGACGCGGCGCACGACGCCCTCGCGCGCCTCGCCGCCGAGGGCGCCGTGCGGCCCGTCGTCGCCGACGTCGTGCCCTTCGAGGACGCCCCCGCCGCCGTGCAACGCCTCGCCGGCGGCACCACGACCGGCCGTCTCGTCGTCCGCGTCGCCGACTGACGGAACCCCCACCCCGAGGCCTTCCAGCACGCGACCCGTCGCGGCAACCGACCGGATGCCGCCACGGATCGCGGGCCGGAAGGCCGCTCTCCCTCGCACCCGACCCGGAGGAACCCCATGTCCGCTCGTGCCGTCCCGACCGCCCCCGACCGCCCGCTCGAGGGGCGGGTCGCGCTCGTCACGGGCGGCGCCCGCGGCCTCGGTGCGGCGTACGTCCGCGCCCTGCACGCGGCGGGCGCCGCCGTGGTCGTCGCGGACGTGCTCGACGACGAGGGCGCGGCCCTCGCGACCGGCCTCGGCGACCGGGCGCGGTACGTCCGGCTCGACGTGACGGACGAGGCGGGCTGGGCGGAGGCGGTCGCGGCCACGGTCGAGGCGTTCGGGGGCGTGGACGTTCTGGTGAACAACGCCGGCATCGCCAACTCCGCCCCCATCGAGCACTACTCCACGGCCAAGTGGGACGCCGTGATCGCGGTGAACCTCACCGGGACGTTCCTGGGTTGCCGCACGGTCGTCCCGGTGATGAAGGCGGCCGGCGGCGGGTCGATCGTCAACGTGTCGTCGGTCGAGGGGCTGCGGGGCGGGGAGCGGCTGCACGGGTACGTGGCCTCCAAGTTCGGCGTGCGCGGGCTGACCAAGTCGCTCGCGGTCGAGCTGGGGCGCGACGGGATCCGGGTGAACTCCGTGCACCCGGGCCTCGTGCGCACGGAGATGACCACGCGCATCGACACGGACGCGGTGCCGATCCCGATCGGCCGTGCGGCCGTGCCGGACGACGTCGCGGGCGCCGTGGTGTTCCTCGCGAGCGACGCGTCGGCGTATCTCACGGGCACGGAGCTCGTCGTGGACGGGGGGCTCACCGCGGGCGTCTGAGCGTCCTGGCGCCCGTCCCGGGCGTCGGACGTCACGGCCTTGCAACATTCTGAAGAATGTCTCGACGAGGCATACCGGCCAGTCGGTTTATCGGCTAGCGTGGCACCACCCGACACGAAGAGGTGCCGATGTCCCGCCGTATCCCCGCGTCCGATCCCAGCCCGGGAGCTCCCGGCCTCGGCGCTCACAGCCCTGGAGCTCCCGACCCCGCACCCACCACCCCCGCGGCCCACCCGCGCCTGGAGGTGTCCGGCCTCACCGTGACCTTCGGCGGCCTGACCGCCCTCGACGGCGTCGACCTCACGGTGGGCGACCCGTCCGCCCGTGCCGACGGGGAGGCCGGTCAGGGCGCCGAGACCGTCGCCCTGATCGGTCCGAACGGCGCGGGCAAGACCACCGTCTTCAACGCGGTGTGCGGCCTGGTGCGGCCCTCCGCGGGTGACATCCGCCTCGACGGGCGCCCCGCGCCCGCGTCCCCGTCCCGGCTGCTCGAGCGCGGGCTCGCACGCACGCTCCAGGGCCTCGGCCTCTTCGCGGGGCTCACGGTGCTCGAGAACGTCCTGGTGCCGGTGGCCGGAGCCGCCGACGCCGCCGACGCCGCGTCGGCCGCGCTCGCCCGGCTCGACCTCACCGGTGCCGCCGGCACCCCGGTCGACGCCCTGCCCTACCCCGTGCGCAAACGGGTGGCGCTCGCCCGCGCGCTCGTGGCGCGCCCGCGCCTCCTGCTGCTCGACGAGCCCGCCGGCGGCCTCGGGGCGGACGACGTGGACGCCCTCGCCGACGTCGTGCGCGACGTCGTGGCGGACGGCTGTGCGGTGCTCCTGGTCGAGCACCACGTCGACTTCGTCATGGCCGTGGCCGACCGGGTGGTCGTGCTCGACTTCGGGCGAGTCGTCGCGAGCGGGACGCCCGACGAGGTGCGCGCCGACCCCGCTGTCGAGGCGGCCTACCTCGGGCTGGAGGCCGCGTGACCGCCGCCCTGGCCGTCGAGGGCCTGACCGTGGGCTATGCCGGCGCGCCCGTGCTGGACGGCCTCGCGCTCGCCGTCGCCCCGGGCGAGGTCGTCGCCCTGCTCGGGGCGAACGGCGCCGGCAAGACGACCCTGCTGCGGTCGCTCTCGGGCCTCACGGCGCCGCGGGCGGGGCGGGTCCTGCTCGACGGCGCCGACCTCACCGCCCTGAGCGTCGAGGACCGCGCCCGCCGCGGGCTGGCCCAGGTCCCCGAGGGGCGCAGCGTCGTGACCGAGCTGACCGTGGACGAGAACCTCCACCTCGGCGCCCTGTGGTGCCACCCGGGGCGTGCCGCACGCCGCGCCGCGGTCGCCCGCACCTACGACCTGTTCGAGCCGCTCGCGCGCCGCCGGGCGAGCCTCGGGCACCAGCTCTCCGGGGGCGAGCGTCAGATGCTGGCGCTCGGCCGTGCCCTGCTCGCCCGGCCGCGCGTGCTGCTCCTCGACGAGCCGTCGCTCGGCCTCGCGCCGCGCGTCGTCGCGCAGCTCATGGGCGTGCTGCGCGCCACGGCACGGGAGACCGGCCTGACGGTGCTGCTCGCCGAGCAGAACGTCACGAGCGCCCTGTCGATCGCCGACCGCGGCGTCGTGCTCAGCCTCGGGGCGGTGGTGGCCGAGGCCCCTGCCGCCGAGCTCGCCGGGGACCCCGCCCTCCGCCACGCCTACCTGGGCTTCTGACCGGCACCGACCGGCACCGACCGGCACCCGACCTGCGTCACCCGAGAGAGGCTCCCCATGGACCGACTCGTCTTCCTCCTCGCCACCGGGCTCGCCCGGGGGCTCGTCATCGCTCTCTTCGCGCTGTCCCTCGTGATCGTCTGGCGCGCCGCCCGCCTCGTGAACTTCGCCCAGGCCGCCGTCGCCACCGTCGCCGTCTTCGCCGCGTTCGCCGTCACCGGCGCGACGGGGTCCTTCTGGGCGGGGCTGGCCGCCGCGCTCCTCGCCGGGGCCGCGCTGAACGCGGCGGTGGAGCGCGGCCTGATGCGGCGCGTGCCGCAGGGCAGCCCGCTGCCCGGGATGATCGTCGCGATCGGGCTCGTCATGGTGCTGCAGTCGGCGCTCGGGATCGCCTTCGGCCCCCGGCACCGG
Source organism: Isoptericola sp. NPDC056605 (assembly GCF_042792795.1). Taxonomy (NCBI): domain Bacteria; kingdom Bacillati; phylum Actinomycetota; class Actinomycetes; order Micrococcales; family Promicromonosporaceae; genus Isoptericola; species Isoptericola sp. NPDC056605. Next base: position 105,147 of record NZ_JBHTVT010000018.1, read on the forward strand.
CCGATGGCCGCGCCGTTCGACGAGCGCCCGTTCGTCGTGGGCGGCGTCCCCCTGCTCTCGCCGTACGACCTGTTCGTGCTGACCGTGGCGCTGGCGGTGGTCGGGCTGCTGGCGTGGCTGTTCAACGGCACGTCGCTGGGCCTGCAGCTGCGGGCGTCGGCAGCGGCGCCCGAGGTCTCCCGGCTGCTGGGCGTGCGCGTGCCGCGCATGGTCACCCTCGGCTGGGCGCTGTCGGGCGCCGTCGCGGCCCTCGCGGCCCTGCTGCTCGTGCCCACCGAGCTCGGCCTCAACGCCCACTCCGCCGACCTGCTCTTCGTGCACGCGTTCACCGTCGCCGTCCTGGGCGGGCTCGACTCGCCGACCGGGGCCCTGGTCGGCGGGGTCCTGGTGGGGGTGCTCGTCAGCCTCGTCACCGGGTACCTCGGTGCCGGCGTCGCCCCGCTCGCCGTCCTCGCCCTGCTCACGCTGGTGCTGCTGGTGCGGCCCGGCGGGATCTTCGCGACCGCCCAGGTGCGTGCCGCATGACCGCCACGAGACCCGCCGAGACCGAGGAGGCCGCCGTGCGCGACGCACGCCGCACCGTCCCGCGCCCCGCCCCTGAGGCTCCCCGGAGACTCACCCGCACCCAGCGGATCCTGGTGCGTGCGGCCGTGCTGACCCTGCTGGCGGTCGCCGCCACGTTCCTGCTCGACCCGTACCGCAACTACCAGCTCGCCGTCGTCGCCGCGACCTTCTGCGCGACGGCGGGCCTCACGCTCCTCGTGGGACTCACCGGCCAGCTCTCCCTCGGGCACGCCGTGCTCATGGCGGCGGGCGGCTACGGCTACGCCCTCACCGTGAACGCGGTCGCCGGCGCCGGTCTCGACGGCGACGGCACGGCCGGCGCGGCGCGCGTCGTCCTGGGGCTGGTCGGCGCGCTGCTCGCGTCGGGCGCGGTGGGCGGGTTGCTCGGCCTGGCCGGCGCGCGCCTGCGCGGGCCCTACCTGGCCGGGCTGACGCTGGCCATGGTCGTCGCGCTGCCCGCCCTCACGGCGCAGGTGCCGGCGGTCGGCGGCGACCAGGGCCTGGCGGTCCCGTTCGAGGGCGTGCCCGAGGCGCTGTCCCGCCTCGTCGTCGTGGAGCAGTGGCACGCCTGGGTGGCGATCGTCGTGGCCGCGCTCGCCGTCACGCCGCTGGCCGTGCTGCGCTCCGGCCACGCGGGCCTGCGCATGCGGGCGGTGCACGGCGACGAGACCGCGGCCCGGCTCTCCGGGGTGTCGCCCGCGCGCGTCAAGGTGGGCGCGTTCGTCGCGAGCTCGCTCGCCGCCGGGCTCGGCGGCGCCGTCCTGTGCCTCGTCACGCAGTCGGTCGGCCCCGGTCGCTACGACCTCGCGTTCTCGCTGCTGCTCGTCGTGGCCGCGGTCGTGGGCGGGCTCGGCAGCCTCGGCGGTGCGGCCGCCGGCGCGGCGCTGGTCGTGCTGCTGCCCTGGCTCGTCGACACCGTCACCGGCGCCGTCGGCGTCCCCGCGGACCTCGAGCAGCGGCTGTCCGGCAACCTCGCCGTGCTGGTCTTCGGCGCCCTGCTGATCGTCGTGACGCTGGCCTGGCCGGGCGGCCTCGCCCGCGCCGCGGCCCGCCGCCGACCCCACGTCCTCCCCTCGCGACGTCGCGGCCGCACCGATGCGCCCGCGACCCTGCCACAACCCACAGAGAGGTGACCCCCATGCGGAATCCCCGCACCGCCACCGCCGGTACCACCGCCGGCGTCGCCGCGGCGTCCGTCGTCGCGTGCCTGGCCCTCGCCGGCTGCAGCACGCCGGCCGCCGCGGCCCCCGGCATCAGCGACGACACCGTCACGGTCGGCACGCACCAGCCGCTGACGGGCCCGGCCGCCGCCGGGTACGCGTCGATCTCGGCGGCCACGAAGGCCTACTTCGAGTACGTCAACGACCACGGCGGCGTCCACGGCCGCTCGATCGAGTACGTGGTCAAGGACGACGGCTACAACCCCGCGAACACCCAGACCGTGGTCCGCGAGCTCGTGCAGGAGGACCAGGTGTTCGCCCTGCTCGGCGGGCTCGGCACGCCGACGCACGCGTCCGTGCTCGACTACCTCGACCAGAACGACGTGCCCGACCTCTTCGTCGCCTCCGGCAGCACCCTGTGGGACGACCCCGAGGGGCACCCGAACACGTTCGGCTTCAACGCCGACTACGTGGTCGAGGGTGCCGCGCTGGCGCAGTACACCGCCGACGAGCACGCCGGCAGCAAGGTCTGCGTGCTCGGGCAGGACGACGACTTCGGCGAGGAGTTCCTCGAGGGTGTGGAGCTCGCCCTCGGCGCGGACGGCGTCACCGCCCACGAGACGTACTCGACGTCGAACCAGGACGTCACCGCGCAGATGGGTGCCCTGCAAGCCGCCGGGTGCGAGAGCGTCCTGCTCGCGACGGTCAACGGCTTCACGGCGCTCGCGGTCGGCACGGCCGCGAAGATGGGCTGGAGCCCGCGCTGGCTGGCGTCGTCGTCGGGCGGCGACTACCCCACGCTCGTCGAGCTGCTGGGCGAGGACGTGGCGCCCGCCCTGCTGCAGGGCTTCGTCAGCGCGAACTACCTGCCCTTCGGCCCGGACGGCGAGTGGGTCGAGCTGTTCCGGCAGATCAACGACGAGTACAACGACGGCGCGCGGTTCGACGGCAACACCGTGTACGGCATGAGCGTCGGCTACCTGTTCGCCGAGGCGCTGGCCCGCGCGGGCGAGGAGCCCACGCGCGAGGGCCTGGTCGAGGCCGTCGAGTCGGGCGGGCTCGAGGGCAACGGCATCCTGCCGCTCATGTTCGGTCCGGAGGACCACTCCGCGTTCGACGGCGTCGGCATCACGACCGTGGCCGACGGCGTGCAGGACTACGTCGGCGCGACCTACGCCGTCGGGAGCGGGAAGGTGACCGAGGTCGAGCCGCAGCCGGTGCCGCTGCGCAACGACGGGATCCCCGCCTCGTAGGTGTGGTGAGCGCGAGAACGGGGACTGTTCGTCGACGAACAGTCCCCGTTCTCGCG